>DATCVI010000041.1:0-6266 GCA_036566925.1 Stenotrophomonas sp. | reverse complement strand
CAGATCGACCGCATGTACCGGGAGCGCCTGGGTGCCTTGCCGGGTATCGAATGCATGCCGCCAAGCCACGCGCAAGCGCGTGCCAACCACGCCTATTTCCCGATCCTTGTCGGCCCCGATTTCGCAATCAGCCGCGACGCGCTGTACCAGCATCTGCGCGAGCACGGCGTCCACGCCCGCCGCTATTTCTACCCGCTGATCAGCGATTTCCCAATGTATCGCGGCCTGCCGTCCGCCGATCCGGATCGCTTGCCGGTGGCGCGCTCGGCCGCTTCACGTGTGCTGTGCCTGCCGATCTACCCCGACCTTACCGACGCCCAGCTGGAGCGCGTGTGCGACCTGGTCAAGCGCGCCAGCCAGCGCACGCAGGCCGGTGCGGCCAGCAAGACGGCGGTTGCGCCGGCCGCTGCCGCATGAAGCTGGCGGCCATGCAGCCCTACTTCTTCCCCTACCTCGGCTATTACCAGCTGGCGGCGGGGGTGGATCGGTTCGTCTTTCTCGACGATGCCGCCTTCATCACCCGCGGCTTCATCCACCGCAACCAGGTGCTGCTGGACGGGCGCGCCTATCGCTTCACCTTGCCCGTGGCCCACGCCAGCCAGAACCGCAGCATCGCCGAGCATCGATTCGCGGGCGGCCCGGCGCGCTTGCTGGAGCAATTGCGCCACGGCTACGCACGCGCGCCGTATTTCCAGGCGATCTACGCAATGGTCGAGTCTGTCTGGACGGTCGGCAATGGCAACGTCGCCCGGGTCTGCGCTGCGTCCATCCGCGCGGTATTCGACTATCTTGGCTTGCCGCTGCGCAGCGATGACGCGTCCTCCCTGGCAGTACCCGGCCGTGGCCAGGACCGCATCCTCGCCCTATGCCATCAATTCGACGCCCGGGCGTACCACAACCCGCCCGGCGGCCGCGAACTGTATGCCGCCGACGCATTCCGCGCGGCAGGCGTGCAATTGCACTTCCTGCAACCGGCGCTTCCGCCCTACCCCCAGGGCCACGACCTTCCCTTCGTAGCGGGGCTGTCCATGATCGACGTACTGATGCACAACCGACCCGAGGCCGTGCGGCAGATGCTCGCCGCCGCCACGTTGGAGCAGGCCGCATGAACGCGCAGGTCCAGTATCTGCCTGCAGCAGCGGCGCAGCCGGCGCGCGTACCGGTCATCGCGGTCATCCTGGCCGGCGGCCGCGGCACGCGCTTCGGCAGTGAGTTGCCGAAGCAGTTCGTCAAACTGTCCGGGCGCATGGTGATCGAACACACGCTGGAGGTGTTCGAATATTGCGAGGCCGTGGACCGGATCGTCGTGGTCGTGCCGCCGGGTTACGAGGACACGATATGGGAGGCGGCGATGCGCAGCGGTTGGCGCAAGCTCGAGAAGGTCGTGCTGGGCGGCCGCGACCGCGCCGACTCCACCGCCTCGGCACTGGCCGCGCTCGACCAGGAAGCCGACCACTGCCATGTCCTGGTGCATGACGCCGCGCGCCCGCTGCTGGATCGCGACATCCTAGAGCGTTGCCTGGATGCCCTGCAGCGACACAGCGTAGTGGATGTAGTGGTGCCGGCAAGCGACACGATCGTGGAAGTCGATGAACATGGCCATATCCAGGAGATTCCCGAACGCAGCCGCTTGCGCCGCGGGCAGACGCCGCAGGGCTTCCACCTGGGCGTCCTGCGCGAAGCCTATCGGCTTGCCCATGCGCGCGGCCTGTCCGGAGTGACTTGCGATTGCGGCGTGGTACGTCGGGAATTGCCCGATGTCGACATCGCCACCGTCGCCGGCTCGCCTTCCAACTTGAAGATCACCGACGGCGTCGACCTGTACATCGCCGAAAAGCTGATCCAGACCCGCGCCACGCAAACGGCACGCAACGATGAGTTGCTCGCCCAATTGCAAGACCGCGTGATCGTGGTCGTCGGCGCGTCCTATGGCATCGGCGCGGCCGTGGCGTCCCTGGCCCAGTCACATGGGGCACGCGTGCATCGCGCCGGACGCAGCAGTGGCAATGTCGACATCACCCGCCGCGAGGATCTGGCGCAACTGCTCGCCGACATCGCCGCACGCGAAGGTCGCATCGATGCGGTGGTCAACTCAGCCGCTTTGCTCGTTCGCAAGCCGCTGACCAGCGTCAGCGCCGAAGAACTGGGCCAAGTCATCGCCACCAACCTCACCGGCGCATTCGTACTGGCGCAGGCCGCGCATCCTTACCTGCGCCAGAGCCAGGGCTGCCTGGTGAACTTCGCCTCCAGTTCCTATACCCGCGGCCGTGCGTTCTACGCCGCTTACAGCGCGACCAAGGCCGGCGTGGTCAACCTGACCCAGGCCTTGGCCGAAGAATGGGCGGCCGAGCGTATCCGCGTGGTGTGCATCAACCCCGAGCGCACCCGCACGCCGATGCGCACGCGCAACTTCGGCAACGAGCCGGCCGAGAGCCTGCTAGACCCGGACGTTGTCGCCCGCGCCACCTTGCAGGCCCTGTGCTCCCCGCTGACCGGTGTGGTATTCGATGTCCGTCGCGATGCTTGAGCCCACCGCCATGCTTACCGGCGGCGTGCGCCTGGCCGACGTGCAGCAGCGCGCCCTTGCAGTGCTGCAAGCGTTGGCGCAGTTCTGCGACCGCCATGGGCTGCGCTACTACCTCGTCGGCGGCACCCTGCTCGGCGCCCTGCGCCACGGCGGTTTCATTCCGTGGGATGACGATATCGACATCGCGCTGCCACGCGCCGACTACGAACGCCTGCTGGCCATGGCCGATGCGCTGCCCGTAGGCCTGCGGGCGATCCATCCCAGCATCGACACCGACACGCCCTATCCGTTCCTGGTGGTGTGCGATGCACGCTCGCGGCTGGTGATCGACTATGCGCGCCCGTTCAACCGGGGCATCGGCGTGGACGTCTTCCCGCTCGACGCGGTGCCGCCGCCCGGCTCGCGCCGCGACCTGCTGTTCAGCGCCATTGCCTTGCTGCGCGCCTGGACGATGAACAAGCAACAGGGCTTTTACCGACATCGGGTGGCAGCGCCGCGGCGCCTGCGCTTCGCCCTACTCTCGCTGGCGAGCCGGTTGTCCTCGGCCACTCAGATGTACCGCATCTATGAACGCCTGGTTGCCCGTGGCGATGCCTGCCGCAGCCGCCATGTCGGCAATCTTTACGGACTCTATGGCCGCCGCGAGGTGGTCGAGGCCGAGGTTTTCGGCGATGGCACGTGGGTGCGCTTCGAGGGCACCAGCTTCCGCGCGCCGACGCTGGCCGAACGCTACCTTGAAGCTGTCTATGGCGACTTCCGCTGCCTGCCGCCGCCGGAACAGCGCCGCTCCGGCCACCGCATCCGCGCTGTCGCGCTCGGATGACCCCTCATGCCCAATGACACGACCATGTTGCACAAGAAGTTCGGCGTCCCCCTCGCTCGCCACCTGTTCGAGCGCTGCCTCGATTACCTGAAGAAGCACAACCCGCACTCGGCACGCACGCTGCCCGAGGGCGTGGTCGCACCGGTGTTCCTGCTGCACAGCGGCGCCTCGCTGAAGGGCGGTGCCATCGACCACATCAAGCCATGGTTGCCGCTGTTCGAAAGCGCCGGGCACGAGTTCCTGGTCGTGGTGCGGATGCTTGACGTCTACGAACAGATGCGCCTGGACTACCCGAACGTACGTACGGCACTGGTCAAGGATTCGGCCGACGTCGACGCGCTCACCGCTGCCTATCCGTCGCTGCGCGGCTTCTACTACGTAGCCAATACCGCCAACAACAACCTGTTCCTGCGTTGCAGCGGCGGGCGCCACATCTTTCTCGGCCACGGCGATAGCGACAAGAGTTCGAGCATGAATCGGGCGTTCAAGTCTTACGACGAGGTCTATGTCGCCGGCCAGGCGCACATAGACCGCTTCGCACGCGCCGATTTCGATGCCAGCGGCATTCGCTTTCGCATCATAGGACGCCCGGATGGCGCCGCGTTGCTCGAGGCCGCCGACCAGGCCATCGCCGCAGCGCCGCGGCGCATCGTCTACATCCCGACCTGGGAAGGCTACGCGGTCGAGCAGGACTATTCGTCGCTGACGCTGGCACCGGCATTGCTCCGCGCAGCCCACGCCTGCGGCGGCCTCCCAATTGTGGCCAAGCTGCACCCGTTGACCGGGGCGGCCAAGCCGGCATTGCTCGATATCGACCAGCGCATCGCCACGCAACTCGGTCTGCCGGACGGCGCCCTTGAGTTTCTCGACCGCCACGGCAAGCTGACCGACCTGCTTGCCCCGGACGCGGTCTTCATCTGCGACATCTCGGCGACCGTCTCCGAGTGCCTGGCGCTGGATCGGCCGGTCTTTGTCTACGTCCCGCAGGACCGGCCCATCCGCGTGGTCAGCAGCCACATGAGCCACGCCGATTACGCCTACACCTTCAGCAACGCGACCGAGTTCGCCGACAAGCTGGCACGCGTGCTGGGTGGCGACGACCCGTTGGCCGCGGCACGCCGGCGTGCGCGCGAGTACTTCATCAGCCCCTCGGCCACGCGCACCAATGCGTTTGCGCGCGAGCTGCGCCGGATCGCCGAAGGTGCCTGGCAGGAGACGGCCCCGGCGCCGCTCGAGCCCGATCGCCCCCATTGTCCGGCATGCCGTTCCGCCGCTGTCCAGGCCGAGACCGTGGCCTGCAGCCTGCCGCAGCTGAGCGAGCTGTCCTTCCGCTTCCTGACCTGCGGCGACTGCGGCTTCATCGCCAATCCCGACAATCGCCATGACTACACCGACGCCGGGTTCGACGCGCCCAGCACGCCGGGCCAGAACGCCCGCACCGGCGATGGCCTGCGCCCCGGCCGCGAATTCCGCATGGCGGAGATGGCCGCCGACATCCTCGCCCGCTACACGCCGGATCGCGTCGGCAACCTGGTGGTATACGGCGCAGGGCTGTCGCGCGACCACACGCTGATCGCACGTGACCTGCCGTTCGACCGGGTCGCGCTGTGCGACATGGCGAACTTCCAGCAGGCCGAAGACTTCGTGCCGCATGATGCGCGCGGGCAGGCTTTCGACGTCGTCATTGCCTCGGAAGTCATCGAGCACTTCGTCGACCTGGAGGTGGACTTCGCCAACCTGTTCGCCAAGGCGCGCCACGATGGGCTGATCGTCGCCAGTACCAACCTGGCCGACGGCGCCCCGCTGCACCGGCTCAGCTATCCCTTCAGCCTGGGCCACACCGCTTATCACTCCGGTCGTTCGCTGCAGGCGGTGTGCCGCCGCTTCGGCATGCGCGTGGATTTCCGCACGCCGTTCAACGCCACGCGCGGTGCCGGCCCGCGCAAGCGCTACGTGTTGTTTTACCGCGATCCGCAGATGGGCGAGGCCGTCGCCCAGTATTTCGCCGACCACCATTTGGCACCCTCCGAATGAGCCTTCCCGCGCTTTTGCCAGCGACCGATGAGGCCGCCGCGCCGTCCGCAAGTCCGGTGCGCGTGCTGGTCTTTCCGGCCGGCACCGAGGTTGGCCTGGAGATTGGCCGTGCGCTGGAGCGTTCGTTGCACGTGCGGCTGCACGGCGCCGGTAGCCGTGACGACCACGGCGCGCTGTCCTTCGAGCGCTACGCGCGCGTGCCCGAGATCGATGTGGCGGATTTCGACGCGGCTTTCGCCGCGCTGTTGGCCAAGTGGGACATCGAGCTGGTCTTCGCCACGCACGACACTGTGCAGGCTTACCTGGCCGAACGCGCGGCCGCCTGGGGCGTGCGTCTGGTCAACGGCGACGCCAACGCCTGCCGCATCGCACGCAGCAAGCGCCTGACCCTGGACACATTCGCGCAGACAGGGTGGATGCCGCACCGGCATGACGATCCGGCCGCCATCAAGCAATGGCCGGTCGCGGTGAAACCGGATGCCGGCCAGGGCGGCCAGGGCTTCTTCCGTGTCGATAATCCGACCGCGCTGGCGCAGGCCATGGCTACGGTGGCACAGCCGCTGGTCACCGAGTTCCTGCCGGGCGAGGAAATCAGCGTCGACTGCTTCAGCGACCGCCATCGCCGGCTGCTGCACGTAGGCCCGCGCAGCCGCGAGCGCGTGGTGGGCGGCATCGCGATGCGTTCGCGCCCGCTGGCCCCCGACCCGGCGGTCAACGCGATTGCCGAGGCGATCAACGCCAGCCTGACCTTGCGCGGCCCGTGGTTCCTGCAGCTGCGGCGCGACGCGCGGGGCGCATGGAAGCTGCTGGAGTTCAGTTGCCGGCTCTCGACCGGCTCGACCGCCGCGCGCGCCGCAGGCGTCAACCTGCCGCTACTGGCGG
>DATCVI010000040.1:0-52033 GCA_036566925.1 Stenotrophomonas sp. | reverse complement strand
TTCGGGACAATTGGCGACATGGATGTCGCCAATTAGCCCCCATGGATGGGTTCACGGCGTGTCCCGAAAGGCCCTACCCCCGGCCGCCGCGCGACCAACCACAAAGGGCCACACGCTTTTAAACCGCCTGCAAAATCAAACAATGCCACCCAGTCCGATAAGTCTCATACCCAGGCGACCCCGCATGCGCCACACAATGCAACCGCCCGCCGTACTCCACCACCACCGCCTCCCGCGGCTTGCGCAACAAAGCCTCTCGCCCGGGAAACTCGATCACATCCTGTAGCGTGCGCCCGGCTGAATCGGCCAGCACCAAGCCGCGGTCATCCACAATGCACACCCGGCTGCGTCCCCACTCCTGCTCCGACAATGGCGTGCGCTGCACCACCGTCTGCGCCAGCGCATCCCAACGAAAGACAATCCCCAGCACCCCCAGTACCCGCCCATCGACGCGGCCGCCTTCGCGCACGCTGCACGAGTAGACCAGCACGCGCTCGCCACCGGCCAGGGGGCTGGCATGCACGGTCTGGAAGCCGAAGGCTTCGCCACTGGCGGTGCGCCAGGCCGAGTTGAACCACTCGGTGTCGCGTACGTCGAGTCCGGCCGAGTCGTATTCCCGCGGGCGTCCGTTGGCCAGCACGCGGCCGTCGGCGCCGACCAGCACCAGGTCGAAATAGACCGTGTACGAATCCAGGATCTGCCCCATCCGCCGCGAGGCATGGGCCAGGGCATCAGCCGTGCAGTCCGGTTGCGCCGCGGCTACCACGGCGGTGTCGGTCGCCCACCAGCGCACGTCGCAGCTGCGCTCGTACAAGTTGCGGTCGATCAGGTCGATGTTCACCAGCGCCAGTTCGCTGAGCCGGGTGCGGCGTACGTCGTCTTCCAGCCGGGCGAGGGTGTCGTGCATTTCGCCGCGGGTGGAGTCGGCGGTGCGGTCGATGTCGCGGGTGGCGTCGGCCACGCGCCGCGAGAGAACGTCCATCTCCTGCGCGATCACCGCGAAGCCGCGGCCGGCGACTCCAATGCGCGCCGATTCGATGCGGGCGTTCATCGAGATCACCTGGGTGGTGCGGTTGATCTCTTCGATCCGCTGCAAGGATTGCCGCAGCTGCGTGAGAAGGCGGGCGGACAGGCCGGCGACCGAGCGGATGTGGTCGTCGACGCTGGCCTCGGCGGGCGCGGCGGGCAGGTTCATGGCGGGACATCCTTGGGGCGGGGAGGGGAGGTTCGTCTTTGAACCCCATTCGGCGCTCATCGGCCGAAATCGCCAGGACTTTAGTCGCCATGCCCTCGAAAGGCGGCGCGCCAGCCCGGGGCACGGGGCCCGACCTCGGGTAGCATGCGGGCGAGAGCAGGACGAAGCGGCCTGGCGCCGCGTCACAGGGACAGGGAGCGGGACGCTTGGAATCGATCATTGTGCTGGTGGTGTTGGCGGTGCTCGCGGTACCGGTGTTGCTGCTGGTGTTGTGGCTGTCGCTGTCGAGCCTGCGCCGGCGCGTCGCCGGCCTGGAGCAGCGCCTGGCGGAGCTTCAGTCCCGCCCAGCGGCACCCGCGGCGGCCGCGCCGTTGCGGACCACACCGGCAACGGTCGCCGAGCCCTTCGGCGACGAGCCGGCAGCCCTGCAGCCACGTCCGGCGCCACCGCCGTTGCCGGAGACGTCCGCAGCGCCCTGGGGGGCCACGCCGGCGCAGCCAGTGGCGGCGGCACCGCGCATCGCCATCGCACCGGTCCAGCGCCGCGTGCCCGACGGCCCCGGTCCGCTGGAACGTTTCGTCACCGCGGCCAAGCGCTGGTTCACCGAAGGCAACGTGCCGGTGAAGGTCGGCATGCTGGTGCTGCTGGCTGGCGTCGGTGCGTTGCTCAAATACGCCAGCGACCAGGGCTGGCTGCGCCTGCCGGTCGAGCTGCGGCTGGCCGGTATCGCGGCCGCGGCCCTGGCCGGCCTGGTGTTCGGATGGCGCCAGCGCCTGGCGCGACCGGCGTTCGGCCAAGCCTTGCAGGGCGGCGCGATCGGCGTGTTGTTGCTGGTGGTGTTCGCCGCGTTCAAGCGCTACGACCTGATGCCGGTGCAGGCTGCCTTTGCGCTCAGCTTCTTGCTGATTGCCGGGATGTGCGTGCTGGCGGTGCTGCAGGATTCGCGCACGCTCGCCGTGCTCGGCACGCTGGCCGGGTTCCTCGCACCGCTGTGGTTGTCCACCGGGAGTGGCAACCATGTGGCGCTGTTCACCTACTACGCGTTGGTCAATGCCGGCGTGTTCGCCATCGCCTGGTGGCGGCCTTGGCGCGTGCTCAACTTGCTCGGGTTCGCGTTTACCTTCGGCATCGGCACGCTGTGGGGCGTGTTGAGCTATAACCCGGATCAGTTCGCCACGACCGAGCCGTTCCTGCTGCTGTTCTTTGCGTTCTACCTGATCATTCCGGTGCTGTATGCGCGCCGTGGCGGTGGCGAGCGCTGGATCGATGGCAGCCTGGTGTTTGGCGCGCCGCTGGTGGCCTTCGCGCTGCAGGCCGGGTTGTTGCGCGGTGAGCGCTGGTCGCTGGCGTTGTGTGCGCTGGGCCTGGCCGCACTGTACGCGCTGCTCGCGGCGTTCTGCCTGCGCGATGTGCGCACGCGTTTGCTTGGCCAGGCGCATGCGGTATTGGCGGTCGGTTTCGCCACGCTGGCGGTACCTTTGGCGTTGTCCGCACATGCGACGGCGGGGGTCTTCGCGCTTGAAGGCGCCGGCCTGGTCTGGCTCGGCCTGCGCCAGCAGCGCGCGTTGCCGCAGTGGAGTGGCGTGGCGCTGCAGTTGGCCGCGATGGTCGCGTTCGCACTGGCGCTGCCGGTTCACGGCGAGGCGCTGCGCGCGCTCGCCAATGCACATTTCATGAGTGGCCTGCTGATCGCCTTGGCGGGATTCGCCACTGCCTGGGCCTGGCGCGCGCACGCGCAGTCGCTGCCGGCGTTGGCCGCCTATGTATGGGGGTTGGGCTGGTGGTGCGGGATGGTGGGCGACGAGATCGCAAGCTTCGTCCAGCTCGATGCGCGCGCACACGTCGGCTTGGCAGTGGCCGGTTTCACTGGCTGGCTCGCGGCCGAGGTGCATCGGCGACGACCGGCTGCGGCGCTTGCGGCTACAACCGCGCTGGCGTTCCTGTTCGCGCTGCCGCTCGCCGTTGCGCAAACCGATCTGCAGCGGCCGCCACTGGCCGGCCACGGCGCGTGGGCCTGGCCGTTGTTCGCGCTGATGGGCGTGCGCGCGCTGTGGTGCCTGCGCGCGGGTCGCGACGTGACGTTTGCCGCGGCCGCGCAGTTTGTCTGGTGCCTGCTGTGGGCCACTGTCGCCACGCTGTGCCTGCGTTGGCTGGGCCTGCACTACGCGCTGGCTGGCGGCTGGTTGCTGGCGCTGGGCGCGGTGCCCTGGTTGGCGCTGCTGGCGACGGCCTTGCTGCGCTGGCGCTGGCTGGCCGCGCCGCTGGGCGAGGCATTCTTGCCGTGGTTGTCGTGGCTGCGCGCGGCCGCCGCGCTCATCGTTGCGGTGATCTGGCTGGCGTCGCTGTTCGCACCGCTGTCGGCGTACCCGCTGCCGTGGCTGCCGGTGCTCAATCCGGGCGAGCTCACGCAATTGGCCGCACTGGCCTTGTTGTTGCGCGCGTTGTGGCGACACGCGCCGGACTGGCTATCGCAGGGCAGAGTGCCGCTGGCGGCGTGCGCGGGCCTGGCATGGATCACCCTGGCGACGCTGCGCAGCGTGCATCACTGGGGCGACCTGCCGTGGACACCGTCGCTTCTTTCGGCTGGCGTGAGCCAGACCAGCCTGACCGTCGTCTGGAGCGTGCTCGGCGTGGCCGGCTGGATCTCCGGCTCACGCCGCCAGCAACGTGCGCTGTGGTTGGCCGGTGCGGTGCTGATGGCGCTGGTGCTGGCTAAACTGGTGCTGATCGATCGCCAGCACCTGGGCAACCTGCTCGGCATCGGCTCCTTCATCGCCTACGGGCTACTGTGCACGCTGGTCGGCTACATCGCACCGGCGCCGCCGCGACCGGCGCCGCTGGAGGAGGAAACGGCATGATCGCTTTGCGAACGCGCGTGGCCTGGTTGGCACTGTGCGTGCCTGGATTGGCGCCGGCGGCGGTGACAAACGAACCGGCGCAATACGTGCAGCAGTGGCCGCTGCAATTGCAGGCGGCCGAGGCCGGTGCCTACCGCGTGCTCCTGGACGAAGCGGTGTACCGCACCGCGCAGTCGCCCACGCTGGCGGACGTGCAGCCGTTCAACGCGCAGGGCCGGCCGCTGCCGGCGGCGTTGGCCGAGGTCGATGCCGCCGTGCCGGCCGCGGAGTTGAAAGCCCTGCCGATTTTCGCGCTTCCCAGTCGGGCCGGTGCGCGCTCGGGCGACCTGGAGTTGATCGCCGAGCGCGATGGCGATGGCCGTATCCGCCGCATCCAGGCGCGCGAGCCGGGACCGGCGCGGGTGCAGGACGAGGCGCCGGTGGCGTGGGTGATCGATGCCAGCGCGTTGCGCGCGCCGATGCGCGCCTTGCGCCTGGAATGGGACCGCCCGACCTCGCCGGTGCAGGCCGAGCTGCAAGTGGAAGGCAGCGAGAACCTGCGCGATTGGTACCTGCTCGATCCGCGCGCCAGCGTGGTGGACCTGGGCAACGGCGAGCAGCGCCTGCAGCAGCGCCGGATCGCGCTGGACAGCAACGCTCGCTATTTGCGCGTGCAGGTGCTGTCCGGGCAACTGCCGCCGTTGCGCCAAGCGCAAGTGGAACTGCCCGGGCCGCTGCGTCCGGACGCCACGCGCTGGCTGGTGCTTGCCGGCCAGCCGCAGGAACGCGGTTACGTGTACACGTTGCCGGGCCGCTTTCCGGTGGGGCAGGTGGATGTGGTGTCGCCCGATAACCAGGCCACGCGCTGGATCGTGCAGAGCCGCGACAGCACCGAGGCACCTTGGGTACAGCGCGCCGGCCCATGGTTGGCCTACCAGCTGGGCACCGGGGCCAGCGGCCAGCGGTCACCACCGCAGGCCCTCGCGCTGCCAAGCCGCGACCGTTATTGGCGCTTGATTCCCGACAGCGGCGAAGTGGCGGCAATGCCCGAACTGCGCGTGGGCTATCGCCCGGAAACGCTGGTGTTCATCGCCCAGGGGCCGCCGCCCTATGCCCTGGCCGCCGGCAGCGCACGCGTGCAGCGGGCGCAAGCGCCGTTGTCGCAACTGGTGGCGGCGTTGCGGCGCACGCGCGGGGCCGAGTGGCAGCCGGCGATGGCGACGCTGTCGGCTTCGGCGCAGCCGTTGGCCGGGCCGCAGGCGCTATTGCCTGCCGAGCGTCCGATCGACTGGAAGACGTGGTTGCTGTGGGCATTGCTGGTCGGTGGCGCGCTGTTGGTCGGTGGATTTGCGGTGAGCCTGCTGCGTGGCCGCGGCGCCGCGCCGACGGCCTGAGCGCAAGGCGGTTTGCCCCGTTCGACGCGAGCCCGGACAATGGGGGCCAACAATGCCGGTGTCGTGATCGCGCCGGCGCGCCCCTTCATGACCCAGCGAGTTGCGAACATGCCCATCGTCCGAATGACCGACCTCGACCTCAACGGCAAGCGCGTGCTGATCCGCCAGGATCTCAACGTGCCGATCGAGGACGGCCGCATCACCTCCGAGCAACGCATCCTCGCCTCGGTGCCGACGATCCGGCTGGCGCTTGAGAAAGGCGCCGCCGTCATGGTGACTTCGCACCTGGGCCGCCCCAAGGAAGGCACCTGGACCCAGGAAGATTCCCTGGCACCGGTCGCCGAGCGCCTGTCGCAACTGCTTGGCATCGACGTGCCGCTGCTGCGCGACTGGGTCGGCGGTGTAGAGGTCAAGCCGGGCCAGGTGGTGCTGCTGGAAAATTGCCGCATGAACGTGGGCGAGGGCAAGGACGACGAAGGGTTGTCCAGGCAGTACGCCGCGCTGTGCGATGTGTTCGTGATGGACGCCTTCGGCACCGCGCATCGCGCCCAGGCCTCGACCCACGGGGTGATCCGCTTTGCTCCGGTCGCCGCGGGCGGCCCGCTGCTGATGGCCGAACTCGATGCGCTGGCCAAGGCGCTGGCGCATCCGGCGCGGCCGTTGCTGGCGATCGTCGCCGGCAGCAAGGTTTCCACCAAGCTGGAACTGCTCAGTAGCCTGGTGGACAAGGTGGATCAACTGATCGTCGGCGGCGGCATCGCCAACACCTTCATCGCCGCGGCCGGCTACAGCGTCGGCAAGTCGCTGTGCGAGCCGGACCTGATCGAAACCGCCAACCGGATCGTTGCCGCAGCCAAGGCGCGCGGCGCCGAGATTCCGCTGCCGAGCGACGTGGTCGTGGCCAAGCAGTTCAACGCCGAGGCCGAGGCCACGGTGAAGGCGGTAGACGCGGTGGCCGACGACGACTTGATCCTGGACATCGGCCCGGATACCGCCGCGCGCTACGCCGCGCTGATCGGCCAGGCCGGCACCGTGGTCTGGAACGGCCCGGTCGGCGTGTTCGAGTTCGACGCCTTCAGCCGCGGCACCGAAACCCTGGCGCGTGCGATTGCCGCCGCCCCGGGCTTCTCCATCGCCGGCGGCGGCGACACCCTGGCCGCGGTGGACAAGTACGGCATTGCCGACCAGGTCAGCTACATCTCCACCGGCGGCGGCGCGTTCCTCGAATTCCTCGAAGGCAAGACCCTGCCGGCCGTGGCCGCCCTGGAAGCCCGCGGCCAGTGAGCGCACAACCGAGCACGCTGTTCTTCGACATGGACGGCACCCTGATCGATTCCGAGCCGGGCATCGTCGGCGGCATCGTCCACACCTTCGAGCGCCTGGGCCAGCTGCTGCCCTCGATGGACCAGCTGCGTGGCTGGATCGGCCCGCCGCTGCGCGACAGTTTCCACGAGCGCTTCGGCGGCGACGAGGTGATGGTCGAGCAGGCGCTGTCGCTGTACCGGGAGCGCTACGACACCGTCGGCTGGACCGAACACAGCGTGTTCCCCGGGATCGCCGAAGCGATCCCGGCGCTGCGCGCGGCCGGCCATCAGCTGGCGGTGGTGACCTCGAAGAACGAACGCTTCGCCCGCCGCATCGTCGAGCACCTGCCGTTTGGCGAGTGCTTCGACGAAGTGGTCGGCGCCAGCGACGACGGCTCACGCCGCTTCAAGCCCGACCTGGTGGCCGAAGCCATGCGCCGGCTGGCGCGGGTGCCGGCCCAGTGCGTGATGATCGGCGACCGCCGGATGGACATCGAAGGCGCGCGCGCCCACGGGCTGCGCAGTATCGGCGTGCTCTGGGGATTCGGCGACGAGGCCGAGCTGGTGCGCGCCGGCGCCGACCAACTGGTGGATTCGCCCGAGGCGCTGGTGACGTTGCTGTCGGCAAATAACTGAACTCCGATTCGCACCATCCGCACACGAATGTCGCGATAGACATTCCGGAATTACTTGCGGCCTATACCGCAAAGCCATCCAGCCGGTGCCCCCAATGTGCTACTTTTCCGGACTTTTCCGGGGGAGTCCCACGCCATGACCGTACGCCAGCGCCGCACCAAGATCCTTGCCACCCTGGGCCCCGCGACCGATCCGCCGGGCATGCTGGAGGATCTGTTCCGCGCCGGCGTCAATGTCGTGCGTTTGAACTTCAGCCACGGTGACCCGTCCGGCCAGGCCAAGCGCGCCGCCGATGTGCGCGCCGCCGCTTCGCGCGTGGGCGTCGAGGTCGGCATCCTGGCCGACCTGCCGGGCCCGAAGATCCGCATTGAGCGCTTCGCCGAAGGCAAGGTCGTGCTCAAGACCGGCGACCGCTTCGACCTGGTGGCCGATCCCAACGCCCCGCTCGGCGACCACACCCAGGTCGGCGTCAGCTACCTCGGCCTGCCGCAGGACGTGACCAGCGGCGACGTGCTGCTGCTCGACGATGGCCTGATGCAGATGCGCGTGGTGGAAGTGCAGGGCGAGCGCATCGTCTGCACCGTGCTCAACGACGGCGTGCTGTCCGACCGCAAGGGCCTGAACAAGCAGGGCGGTGGCCTGTCGCTGGGCGCGCTGACCGAGCGCGACAAGGAATTGATCGGCATCGTCGCCAAGATCGGCGTGGACTTCATCGCCGTCTCGTTCTGCCGCAACGCCGCCGACATGAATGAAGCGCGCCGCATTGCCCTGGAGCACGGCTGCGATGCGGCCATGGTGTCGAAGGTCGAGCGTACCGAGGCGATCGAGAACCTGACCGAGATCGTCGAGGCTTCGGACGTGGTGATGGTGGCCCGCGGCGACCTCGGCGTGGAAATCGGCGATGCCGAACTGCCGGGCCTGCAGAAGAAGATCATCCGCGAGTCGCTGGCGCAGAACAAAGTGGTGATCACCGCCACGCAGATGTTGCAGTCGATGGTGGAAAGCCCGATCCCGACCCGCGCCGAAGTGCTGGACGTGGCCAATGCGGTGATCGACGGCACCGACGCGGTGATGCTGTCGGCCGAGACCGCCGCCGGCGCCTACCCGGTGCGCGCAGTGGAAGCGATGGCGCGCATCTGCCTCGGCGCCGAGCGCCAGTTCGAAACCGATGCCGACTTCAGCAAGGCGCAGCGCAACCTGGAGCGTGCCGACCAGGCGATCGCGATGGCGACGATGTTCGTTTCCGAGCACGTCGGCGTACGCGCGATCGTGGCGATGACCGAATCCGGCGGCACCCCGCGCTACTTGTCGCGCTTCCGCGCCAAGGCGCCGATCTACGCGGTGACCCGCCACGACGGCGCGCGCCGGCAGATGGCGATGATGCGCGACGTGTTCCCGATCAACTTCGACAGTCGCGGCCTGACCCCGCGCGAAGCGGCGCGCGGCAGCATCCGCGTGCTGGTCGATGCCGGTGCGTTGTCGGCCGGCGACCGCGTGGTGTTCACCAGCGGCGAGCACATGGAAACCCACGGCGCGACCAACACGCTGCGCTTGCTGGAAGTGGGTCCGGATGGACGCGCTTCGGGTTTGGGCGAACTGTAACGTCCTGATGCATCCGTCCCCCGCCAGCGGGGGACGCCGATGTCGGCAGCCATAGCCTTTGAACCTGTAAACGTTTGCGGCCATTCCGTGAAGGAATGGCTGCAGGCGTTCGCGGGTATAATTGCGTTCTCCCCCGCTGCTGCCACAGGAAACTCATGAGCATCGAACTACTTGCCGAAACCGCCCAGGCCATGGTCGCCCCGGGCAAGGGCATCATCGCCATCGACGAGTCCACCAGCACGATCGCCAAGCGTTTTGCCGGCGTGGGGATCGAGAACACCGAAGAGCACCGCCGTGCCTATCGCGAGCTGTTGCTGACCACGCCGAAGTTGAGCGAATACATTTCCGGCGCGATCCTGTTCGATGAAACCATCCGCCAGTCCACCAAGGACGGCGTGCCGTTCGCCAAGTACATGGCCGAACACGGCATCATCCCCGGCATCAAGGTCGACAAGGGCGCCCAGCCGCTGGCCGGCATGCCTGGCGAGCTGGTCACCGAGGGCCTGGACGGCCTGCGCGCGCGCCTGGAGGAGTACTACAAGCTCGGCGCGCGCTTTGCCAAGTGGCGCGCGGTGATCAACATCGGCGAAGACATCCCGTCGGGCACCTGCATCGAGGCCAACTCGCACGCGCTGGCGCGCTACGCCGCGCTGTGCCAGGAGCAGGGCCTGGTGCCGATGGTCGAGCCGGAAGTGATCATGGACGGCGACCACGACATCGAGACCTGCTACGAAGTCACCGAGGCGACCCTGCGTTCGCTGTTCGGCGCGCTGTACGAGCAGAACGTGGTGCTGGAAGGCACCATCCTGAAGGCCTCGATGGTCATCTCCGGCAAGGGCTCCGAAGAGCAGGCCGGGATCGACGAAGTGGCCGAGTCCACCGTGATGTGCCTGAAGAGCACCGTGCCGGCGATCCTGCCGGGCATCGTGTTCCTGTCCGGCGGCCAGACCGACGAGCAGTCCACCGCCCACCTCAATGCCATGAACCAGCTCGGCAACCTGCCGTGGCCGCTGAGCTTCTCCTACGGCCGCGCGATGCAGCAGGCCGCGTTGAAGCTGTGGGCCAAGGACATGAAGGGCAACTTCGCCAAGGCCCAGCAAGTGGTCTACGAGCGCGCCCGCGAGAACGGCCTGGCCGCGCTGGGGCAGTGGAAGGGCTGATCGCCGCGTTCCGCGCCGCGTCCCAATGAAAAACGCCGGCTAGCAGCCGGCGTTTTTTTTGCCCATCGCGCGGCGCCGCTCAGGCGACCTGCGGCACGCTCTGCGCCAGCGCCTGCTGGTAGGCCTTGTAGGTGGCGTCGTTGAAAGCGACGAGCAGGATCTTGCGCGGCACCGCATGCGAGCGCTGCCACGCCAGCGTCTCGTTCACTGCCACGCGCGCTGCCTGCTGCAATGGATAGCCATAGACACCACAGCTGATCGCCGGAAAGGCGATGGTGTGCAGGTCCATCTGCTCGGCCAGCCGCAACGACTGCCAATAGCAGTTGGCCAGGAATTCCGGTTCGTGGTGTGCGCCGTCGCGCCACACCGGGCCGACGGCGTGGATCACGTAGCGCGCCGGCAGACGGTAGCCAGCGGTGGCACGGACCTCGCCAGTCGGGCAGCGCACGCCGGGGCGGACCTCCGGCAGGCGTTGGCATTCGGCGAGCAATTCGGGACCGGCGGCGCGGTGGATCGCGCCATCCACACCGCCGCCGCCGAGCAAACTCTCGTTGGCGGCGTTGACGATGGCGTCAACGTCCAGGGTGGTGATGTCCCCTTGCCAGATTTCTATGGTCATGGTGCAGATATTCGGGGGCTCGCGATGAGGGAGACGTGATGGGGCGCCAGGCCTGCGCGGGGTGGGCAAGGCGTGGGCGCAAGCCTGGCTCCAGGCCGTCTCGCCGTCTGCGACACGCGGGCCTTCGCAGATGCAAGGGCGCGGCTACAAGTGTCTGGTGCATAAGAAAAATCCAATTCCCGGGAGGAGGGTGGCGTGAAAAGGTCCCGAACACACGGCGCGCCCGCACCACCCCTGCGGCGGCGCCGCCGTTCGCCAACCGGGAGAGATCATGACCAACGTTCCAACCCTAAGCTGCCTGGCCGCCAGCCTGCTCTGTGTGCTCGCCGCCCAAGTCCATGCGGCCGAAGCGCCGACCGGTGCTCCGGTGCCGGCGGGCGGCACGCAAACCGCGCCGCCGGCGCCCACCGACCTCGACCGGGTCCAAGTCACGATGACCGGCACCCGCATCCCGCGCGCCGGCTTCGACACCCTCGAGCCGGCCCAGGTGATCTCACGCGAAGAGCTGGACGCGCAGAACATCACCAATCTCGCCGACGCAATGGCGCGCACGCCGAGCTTCGGGCTGAGTGCCTCGGCCTATGGCAGCCAATCCTCGTACGGTGCAGGCGTCAGCTTTGCCTCGCGATTCGGCCTGGGCTCCAACCGCCTGCTGACCCTGGTCAACGGGCGCCGGTTCGTCAGCTCCAACCCGCCGACCGCCTTCGGGCCGGGCAGCCCCGGTTCGCAGGTGGACCTCAATATCATCCCCACCAACCTGATTGAGCGCGTGGAGAACGTGGGCATCGGTGGCGCGCCTACCTATGGTTCTGACGCGATAAGTGGCGTGAGCAACGTGATTCTGCGCGACCATTTCGATGGCGTGGAAGTGGAGTTGGGCTACGGCTTGAGCGAGCGCGGCGATGGCCAGCGCGTGAATGCTTCGAGCCTGTTCGGCACCGCGTTCGCCGAGGGCCGCGGTCACTTCGTGTTGTCGCTCAATTACGACAGCCAGGATGGGGTATTGCAGGCGGACCGGCGCTCTTATCGGGAAGGGTATTCACTGCAGACCAACCCTGCGGCCAAGGCGATCGCCAAGTACCAGCCCGGGCGCGTGGCGGCCAACGACGGCCGCCTGGACGCCAGCGTTCCGTTCAACGCCGGCAGCAGCGATGGCGTGCCCGGTAGCGTGTATATCCGCGACCGGACGCTGCTGGGCACCACCTGGGGCGGCGTGGCGCTACCCGTGGCCGACCGCTACTCCGCCGACGCCAGCGGCCGCCTGCGCGGATTCGGCGGCAATGCCGATACCTACGTGCAGTTCGATGGCCAGGGCAACCTGGTGCCCTACGATCCCGGCCGCAACTTCGGGACCGGCAGTGCATCAGGTGGTGATGGCGCCCGTCTGTGGGAGGTCAGCCAGGTGGTCTCGGACCTGGATCGCAAGACGGCCTATCTCACCGGCCACTTCGACTTCAGCGAACGCGTGCGCGGCTTCTGGGAGGCCTCTTCTTATAGCGCGCAGGCGCGAGAGCTCACCGCCCAGAGCATCTACAACTCGACCAGCTTCGGCCAGGCGCGACTGGATGGCGGCGGCGAAAAGGATGGCGTGCTGCGCATCCCGGCCAGCCATCCGCTGCTGACCGAGCAGGCGCGACAGAGGCTGCAGGCGCTGGGGGCAAAGGAGTTCCTGCTGTCGCGCGCGTCGCGCGACCTGGTCACCGGCAACTCGGCGTCGCAAAGCGATGTGTGGCGCGTGGTCGGCGGCCTGGAGGGCTACTTCGCCCTGGGCGACCGCAATTTCAACTGGCAAGTGAGCGGTGTGCACGGGCGGGGCGACTTCAGCTACACCGGCCGCGCCCTGGTGCAACAGAACTTCATCAACGCACTGAATGTATCGCGCACGGCCGACGGCCGAGTCGTTTGCAATGGCGACGCGGCCGGCGTCACCGCAGACCCGGCGTGCGTTCCGCTCGACCTGTTCGGCGAAAACCGGGCCTCGCGGGAGGCGCTGTCCTATGTCACTACCCCGACGCGCGCCAGCTCCTCGATGGAGCAGACCGTGTTCAACGCCAACCTCACCGGCGAAGTGGTCGAGCTGCCCGGCGGCATGATGAGCTTCAACGCCGGCTACGAATTCCGCCGCGAGGAAGGCAGCTTCAACCCGAGCTCCTTTGAGCAACAAGGGCTGGGACGGGCGGTGGCGATCAACGCGGCGGCGGGAAAGATCCACAGCAACGAGTTTTTCGGCGAGCTGTTTGCGCCCTTGGTGGACGCGGACGCGGGGATTCCCGGCCTGCATCGCTTCGATGTCACCGGCAAGGTGCGCTGGGTAAACAATTCCGTCAACGGCGCTTTCACCGCCTTTACCTATGGCTTTCAGTACGAGCCGCTGCCGGGCGTACAGCTGCGGGCCAACAAGACCCGCTCGTTCCGCTCACCGGCGCTGGTGGAGCTGTATGCCGACCAGTCCGCGTTCTATTTCGTCAACGAGCCTTGCGAGGCCGCCCACATTACCAGCGGGCCACGGCCTGCCAACCGTGCGGCCAATTGCGCGGCGTTCTTCTCCGGCTATCCGTCGGTCGACCCGGCGACGTTCGAAGGTCCCAGTGGCTCGATTCCGGGCCGCCGCGTTGGCAGCACGCAGCTGCGCAACGAGCAAGCTGATTCCTGGACCGCCGGGCTGGTGCTGCAGCCAGAGTGGGCCAAGGGCCTGCGCATGGCGGTGGACTACTACAGCATCGACCTCACCGACATGATTGGCGGGCTCAGTCCCGACAACATTCTTTCCGGCTGCTTCGATGGTGCCGGGCTGGCCGGCAATGCCTATTGCACGCTGATCAGGCGTGACCCAGTCACGGCGATGGCGCGGACCGTCGACACCACCTACGTCAACGGCCCCTACATCAATTTTCGTGGATGGACTGCAGAAGCGACCTACCGATTCGACCTGGACGAACTGGGCTGGGGCAGGGGGCGACTGGACCTGGGCTTGTACGCCTACGTCCCGCGCGTGTGGGAGAAGGCCGCGGCCCCCGGCATTCCGCCAGTCGATTATGTGAACACGAACAGCGGCCAGACCCGTCAGTATCAATGGAATGCCAGCTACGGCGTCGGGCGCTGGAGCCTTGGCGCTACGGCCAACTACTATCCCAGCCACCTGGTCAAACCCAACCTCAGCGTGGAAAGCCAGGACTACTTCCGCGTTGACGGATACCTGGGCGTGGATGCCAATGTTGGCTATCGCTTCAACCAACGTTGGCGAATGAACCTGTCGGTGAAGAACCTGACCGACAACATGGGCCATGTCCCACACTATGCCGGCACCATGGGCCGGCGCTACATGTTGACCGCGACGATGAAGCTTTAGCAGGCCTCCCGCGCCAGCCGGGTCCGCCGCCGCCTTGCGCGGCGAGAGGGCAGCGACTTTTCAGCCGCAACTTCGAAAAATCGAATTCCTTCGCGGTAGCGCGCGTGAAAAGTTGTAGCTCCCTTCAGGAAGCCGGGTCGCGCGTACCCGCCGACCCGGTTTCGAACCGGAGCGTTCGATGATTCGTCTGGCACGTTCGCTGTGGATGCTCCTCCTTTCATATGCGCTGGCGGCGGACGTATTCGCCGCCAGCGGACAGGATGAGGGTCGGGCAGCGGCGAGCCCTGCGAAGGTCCAGCCAGAACTGGCGCAGCACGTCATCGAGCTCGATCGCCTGCACGTCCTCCCCACCGGCACGCGTATCCCGCGTGCCGGTTTCGATACGCTGGAGCCGGCGCACGTCATTTCACGCGAAGACATAACCACGCAGAACGTGACGCATCTGGCCGATCTCATCGGTAGAACGCCAAGCTTCGACCTCGGCGCCACATCCGCGTACACCCAATCCTCGCTGGCCGTCGGGGCCAATTACGCCTCCCGGTTCGGCTTGGGTACGAACCGCCTGCTTACCCTGGTCAATGGGCGGCGCTTCGTCAGCGCCAACCCGCCATCGGTTTTCGCCGTCGGCGGGGGCGGCAACCAGGTCGACCTCAACTTCTTGCCGACCAACCTCATCGAGAGCGTCGAGAACATCAGCGTCGGCGGCGCCCCGAGTTATGGCTCGGACGCCATTAGCGGGGTCAGCAACCTGATCCTGCGCGATCGCTTCGACGGGGTCGAGATTGGAATGGGGTACGGCATGGCCGGACGTGGCGACGGTCAGCGTAGCCACGCTTCGGCGCTGTTCGGCACGGCATTCGCCGCCGGTCGCGGCCATCTCGTGCTGTCGCTTAGCCACGACAACCAACGCGGCCTGCCGCTGTCCGCGCGTCAGCATTTTCGGCGAGGTTATTCACTCGTGCCCAACCCGGACGCGCAGGTCATGTCCCACTACCAGCCTGGACGCGAGGCCAGCAGCGACGGTCGGCTCGATGGCAGCATCCCGTTCGACAGCGGTGGTGCGGACGGTGTACCCGCACGGGTGTATATCCGCGACACCCGCACGCCTACAACTGCCCCGGGCGGGCTGGTCTTGCCGCTGAGCGCGAGCCTTGGCCCCAATCCGGAAGGGCGCCTGCGCGGGTTCGGTGGCGAGGCGGACCGCTATCTGCGCTTCAACCCCTACGGCGAGCTGGTGGAATACCACCCTGGTATCACCTTCGGGAGTAACGCCGCCGCCGGTGGCGATGGCCTGAAAGCGTGGGAGGGCGGGCAGCTCCTTTCGGCGGTCGAACGCAAGACGATCTTCCTGCTCGGCCATCGTGACTTGGGCGACTATGTCAGCGCATTCTGGGAGGCCTCTTCCCACGTCGCGTCCGCGCGCGAAGTGCGAAGGTGGGCCACCTTCAATTCGACGTTCGACGTGGCCCACTTGGATGGTAGTGGCGAACAAGACGGGATGTTGCTGATGCCGATCGACCACCCGCTGCTGACCGAACCGGCCCGCAAGCGGCTGCAGGGGCTGGGTGTGGGACAGTTCCTGCTGTCGCGCCCGCTGAATGATGTCGTCGAGGACGCGGGCACTTCGAATAGCAAACTCTGGCGCGTCGTGGCAGGGCTGAAAGGCCATTTCATCGTGGGCGGACGTGGCTTTGACTGGGATGTGAGCGGGGTCAGAGGGCACACGGATTCGGTTTATCTTCGCAATGGCCTGATCCAGCAAAATTTCATCAACGCATTGAATGTGACGCGTACGCCGGACGGCCGCGTCGTTTGTGACGGCACCGCAGCAGGCACGACCCCCGATCCTGACTGTGTGGCCCTGGACCTGTTCGGAGAAGGCCGAGCTTCGCGCCAGGCCCGCGACTACGTCACGATGCCGAGCCGTGCCACCTCGGCCAACACCCAGACCGTCTTCAACGCCAATCTCACTGGTGAGATAGCGAAGTTGCCGGGCGGCATGATGAGTTTCAATGCGGGTTACGAGTTTCGGCGCGAGCAGGCGCGCTTCGAGCCTGGCAGATACCAACGCGATGCATTGGGGCGTCGGAAGTCCGTCGCCGCCTCAGCCAATCAAGTGCATAGCAACGAGCTGTTCGGCGAAGTCTTCGCGCCACTGGTGGATGCAGGCGCGCAGATTCCAGCATTGCATCGCCTCGACCTGACCTTGAAGCTGCGCCGGGTCGTCGGCTCGGTCAACGGCGGCTTTACCGCCTACACCTATGGATTCCAATATGAGCCGCTCGCGGGCCTTCTGCTTCGCGGCAACAAGACCCGATCTTTTCGTGCGCCTTCATTGGTGGAATTGCACGCCGAACAACCGTCTGCCAGCAGCATCGACGAACCCTGCCAGGCGACGAACCTGGAGAACGGTCGCAGGCCCGAAAAACGGGCTGCCAATTGCGCGGCTTTCTTCGCGGCCTATCCCGGCGCAGATCCAGCTACCTTCGAGGGCCCCTCGGGGCAGGTTCCTGCGCGGCTGCTGGGCAATCCACAGTTGCGCAATGAGAAGGCAGACTCGTGGACAGCTGGCATGGTCCTGCAGCCCGCCTGGGCTCAAGGCCTGCGCATGGCGTTGGACTACCAGAGCATTGACCTGAGCGACGTCATCGTGGGACTCAGGCTTCCTGAAGTACTTTCCGGATGCTTCGACGCCGACAGCTTTTCGGGCAACCCCGCCTGCGCGTGGGTGCGGCGCGATCCGATCAATGGCCTCGCTCGCGAAGTCGACATCCCTTACGTCAACGGGCCACTCCTCAACTTTCGCGGCTGGACTGCGGAAGCAGCTTATCGGCTCGACCTGGCCGGCTACGGGTGGGGGCGAGGCAACCTCGATCTGGCTGTCTATGCCTATTTCCCGCTTACTCTCCGTCGCATGGCCTTTCGCGGCGTGCCCGGGGTCAACCTGGCGAATGCCGGCGGCCAGAACCGCACCTATCAATGGACCGCGCGCTATGGCGTGGGCAGATGGGACCTGGGCGCGACAGCCAACTACGCACCCAGCCATCCGGTTGGACCGGGCATTGGCGTGGAAAGCCAGCAGTATCATCAGGTGAACGGCTATCTGAGCGTCGCCGCCAACGTGGGCTATCGCCTCAACGAACATTGGCGGATGAACCTTGCCGTGGACAATCTCACCGACGACATCGGCCCGTTTCCTCTCGCCCTCGACGCCATCGGCCGGCGCTACATGCTGACCGTGACGATGAAGCGATAGTCCGGGTGTCCCTGATGAGCGCGAGGCCGCCTAAGCGGCCCTTTGCGGGGTACCGAACAATGCTTGCTCAAGGCAAGCCGGCCAGCCAATCGTCGTCCGAACCTTCGTTGATGTCGGCAAACAGCGGCGTGCTGAAATAGCGCTCGCCGGTGTCCGGCAGTACCGCCAGCAGCACCGAGCCGGGCTCGGCTTTGGCGGCGACATCCAGGGCGCTGGCAACGGTGGCGCCGGAGGAAATGCCCACAAAGATTCCTTCCTCGGCGGCGAGTTTGCGCGCCACTTCGATGGCGCGGTCATCGCTGATCGAGTACAGCTCGTCGTAGACCTCGCGGTTGAGCACCTCCGGCACGAAGTCCGGGGTCCAGCCCTGGATCTTGTGCGGCTTCCATTCGTCGCCCTTGAGCAGGGCCGCGCCGGCCGGCTCGGTGGCGACGATCTTCGTCTCCGGACGCGCCACCCGCAGCACTTCGCCCACGCCAGTGAGCGTGCCGCCGGTGCCCCAGCCGCTGATGAAATAGTCCAGGCGCTGGCCGGCGAAGTCGCGCAGGATCTCGGCGGCGGTGGTGTTGCGGTGGTAAGCCGGGTTGGCCGGGTTGGCGAACTGGCTGGCCAGGAACCAGCCGTGCTGCTCGGCCAGTTCCTTGGCCTTGCGCACCATGCCGCTGCCGCGTTCGGCCGCCGGGGTCAGGATCACCTTGGCGCCATACGCGCGCATCAGCTTGCGACGCTCGATGGAGAAGGTCTCCACCATCGTGGCGACGAACTTGTAGCCGCGCGCGGCCGCGACCATTGCCAGGGCCACGCCGGTGTTACCGGAGGTGGCCTCCACGATCGTATCGCCCGGCTTGAGCAACCCGCGCTGCTCGGCGTCCAGGACGATGGCCAGTGCCAGGCGATCCTTTACCGAGCCGCCCGGGTTGAAGGATTCGACCTTGGCATAGAGGGTGACGTGATCGGGCGCGATGCGATTGAGCTTGACGATCGGGGTTCGGCCGACGGTGTCGAGGATGCTGTCGTACAGGGCCATGCGAGTATCTCCGGGGAGGCGGTCAGGCGGCGTGCGCCAGTGTGGCGGCGCCGGTCTTTGCGGAAAGTGAGGGTGCATCGCCCAGGGGCGTGGCGCCGAACCAGTGCAGCTGCCCGGCCAACGCGGCAACTTCACCGAGGATCAGCAAGGCCGGCGAGGCGGCCTGCTGGCTGCGCGCGAGCGCGGCCAATTCGTCGAGTCGGCCGAGCACCACCCGCTGTTCGGGACGCGAGCCGTTTTCGACCAGGGCAAAAGGCGTGCCGGCGGCGCGGCCACCGGCGAGTAGCCGCGCCTGGATCGTCTCCAGCGCGGCCACGCCCATGTAGAAGGCGAGGGTCTGCTGCCCGCGCGCCAGTGCGGTCCAGTCGAGGGTATCGAGCGAGTCGCGGCAATGCGCGGTGACCAGTTGCACCGACTGCGCATGCTCGCGGTGGGTCAGCGGCACGCCGGCGTAGGCCGCGCACGCCACCGCAGCGGTGATGCCGGGCACCACTTCGAAGGCGATGCCGTGCGCCTGCAGGAACTGCAGTTCCTCGCCGCCACGGCCGAACACGAACGGGTCGCCGCCCTTCAGTCGGACCACACGACGGCCGGCGCGCGCGTGTTCGAGCATCAGCGCATGGATCTGTTCCTGGCCGGTGCTGTGGCCGCTGGCGGACTTGCCAACTTCGATGCGTTCGGCATCGCGCCGCGCCAGCGCCAGCACTGGCCCGCTCACCAGGCGGTCGTGCAGGATCACGTCGGCCTCGTTGAGCGCGCGTAGGGCGGCCAGCGTCAGCAAACCCGGGTCGCCGGGGCCGGCACCGACCAGCACCACGCTGCCGTGTTCGGGCGCCGCCGGCTGCGCCAGTTGCGCGTCCAGGTAGCGCGCCGCGTCGGCCGGGCGACGGTCGCGCAGCAACCGCGGCAATGGCCCGGCCAACTGGGTTTCAAAGAAGCGGCGGCGCGCGCCGGTATCGGGGAAGCGTGCGCGGATCTGCGCGCGTTGCCGGCCGAAAAGATCGACCAGCCCGCCCCAGCTGTCGTCGAGCAGGCTTTCCAGCCAGCGCCGCAGGTGCCGCGCCACCATCGGTGCGCCGCCTCCGCTGGAGATGGCGACCTGCAAGGCGCCGCGTTCCACCAACGCCGGTACCTGGAAGCTGGACAGGGCGGCATCGTCGACCACGTTGGCGAAGATGCCCTGCGCCTCGGCGGCGGCCGCTACGGCCTGGTTGACCTCGGTATCGGCGGTCGCGGCGATCACCAGCCAAGTGCGCGGCTGCAACCAGCCGGGCTCGAACGAGCCGGCCCACCATTCGATCGCGCCTTCATCGACGGCCTGGCGCAGTGCCGGGGTCAGGGTCGGGGCGCCGACTCGCACGCGGGCCCCGGCGTGGCGCAATGCCTGCACCTTGCGTTCGGCGACCGCGCCACCGCCCACCACCAGCACCGGGCGGCCACGCAGGTCGGCGAACAGGGGGAACAGGGCAGCGGTCACGGGCGCGAGCCTGGAGGAGGAGGGCTGACCGTAAACCCGGCTTATAGCGGTCGGAAATGACTTCATGCATCCTGCAGATAGCCGTCGGTTATAAGCACCCATGGCAGATTCCCGTACAGTCGAATCGTCCTTCCCCTGTCCGACCGCCGGCCGCATCCGATGACGCTCACGCAACTCCGCTATTTGGTCGCCATCGCCGATGCCGAGCTCAATATCACCCTGGCGGCGGCGCGCGTGCACGCGACCCAGCCGGGGCTGTCCAAGCAGCTCAAGCAGTTGGAAGACGAACTCGGCTTCCTGTTGTTCGTGCGCAAGGGCCGCAGCCTGGAGTCGGTGACCCCGGCCGGGGTGGAAGTCATCCTGCGCGCTCGCGCGGTGCTGTCGGAGGCCAACAACATCCGCACCTACGCCGCCAACCAGCGGCGCGAAGCGCAGGGCCAGCTGACGCTCACCACCACCCATACCCAGGCACGCTTCGTATTGCCGCCGGCGGTGGCGCAGATCAAGCTGGCCTACCCGCAAGTGAGCGTGCATCTGCAACAGGCCGCCGAAAGCGCCGCGCTCGACCT
Source organism: Stenotrophomonas sp. (assembly GCA_036566925.1). Lineage (GTDB taxonomy): Bacteria > Pseudomonadota > Gammaproteobacteria > Xanthomonadales > Xanthomonadaceae > Stenotrophomonas_A. The sequence goes on along the minus strand of DATCVI010000040.1, from coordinate 31,608 downwards.
GCTCAGTGCCGGCGACGCCGACATCGCCGTCGTGAGTACCGCCGGTGGCGAACCGAGCGCCGGTATCGCCGTGCCGCTGTACCGCTGGCGCCGGTTGGTGGTGGTGCCCCGCGGGCATGAGCTCGATCGCGCCGGCCGCGCCCCGGACATGCAGGCGCTGGCCGCGCAACCGCTGATCAGCTACGAATCCTCCACTCGCCCCGGCTCCTCGCTACAGCGCGCCTTCGCCCAGGTCGGGCTGGAGCCGCGCATCGCCTTGACCGCGCTGGACGCCGACCTGATCAAGACCTACGTGCGCACCGGCATGGGCGTGGGCCTTGTGGCGGAAATGGCGGTCGGCGGCGACGACACCGACCTGCGTGCCTGGCCGGCCCCGGCGCCGATCGCCGAGTGCATCGCCTGGGCGGTACTGCCGCGCGACCGCGTGTTGCGCGACTACGCCCTGGAGCTGGTGAACATCCTGGCGCCGCAGATCGACAAGCGCGACCTGCGGCGCGTGCTCGACGGCAACCAGGCCCCCAATTGGCCGGTGCCGCCAACCTGGGAATCGCTGACCCAGACGATTACCAGCTGAGCCGCCCGCCGAGCTGCGGCCAGCACTGCGACAAAGCGTCGCGCGCTTGATATTCACGACCTGGCCATCGCACGACCGCCGCTAGAATGCGGACCGTGATCGCTTCCCGGCCCCTGCACACTGTGATGACGCGGCTCGCCTGGCTGGCGATCGCGTTGATGCTGTGCGCGCCACTGCTCACGCGCGCGCTGCAGTCGCCCGCAGGGCCAAGCCTGGCCGAACTATGCACCTCGGCCGGCCTGCAACGGATCGACCTGTCGCTGCTGGCGCCACCTTCCAGCCACGTGAGTGCGCATGCGGCGCCGGCCGACGGTGGCCACGCCCAGCACGGCGGCGAAGCGGCCTGCGACTACTGCCTGCTGGCGATCCGACTCTTGCCGCTGTTGGCGCTGGTGCTGGCCTGGGGGCCGCTGGGCCGAGTGCTTCATGCACTGCGGCGAGACTTGCAGCGCGCGTACACCACGCGGGCATGGCCTGCGCATCCGGCCCGGGGGCCACCGCTGGCGGCCTGAGCCCGCCCGCCATCCGCCCGCGCGCGCCGACAGTCGCGGCGCGCGCCCGTTGCATTCCGGAGCCTTCCATGTCCATCCGTTTCCCGCCTGTCGCGCCGGCGTTCCTGGCCTGCGCCTTGGCCACGCCGTTGGCGCAAGCCGACGATGCCCGCGACAACCCCCGTACCCTCGACACCATCGTCGTCACCGCCGCCGCTCCCGACAGCCCGCTTACCTGGGTCACCGATCCGCGCCTGCCGCGCCAGCCGGTCCCGGCCAGCGATGGTGCCGACTACCTCAAGACCGTGCCCGGATTCGCCGCCATCCGCAACGGTGGCACCAACGGCGATCCGGTCCTGCGTGGGATGTTCGGCTCGCGCCTCAACGTGCTCAGCAACGACGGCAGCTTGATCGGCGCTTGCCCTGCGCGCATGGACAATCCGCTGTCCTACATTTCCCCCGAAACCTACGACCGCCTGGTGCTGATCAAAGGCCCGCAGAGCGTGCGCTGGGGCCCGGGCGCCTCGGCCGGCACCGTGCGCTTCGAACGCGACACACCGCATTTCGACAAACCCACGCTGGAGCTGGGCGCCAGCGCCTTGGCCGGCGCGTTCGAGCGCAACGACCAGGTGCTCGACGCCACCGCCGGCAGCGTACTCGGCTACGTCCGCCTCAACGGCACCCGCTCCGAATCCGACGACTACGAGGACGGCGACGGCGAAGTCGTGCCCTCGCGCTGGCGCAAGTGGAACACCGATGCCGCCATCGGCTGGACGCCCGATGCCGACAGCGTGCTCGAAGTGTCCGCCGGCACCGGCGACGCGCTGGCCCGCTACGCCGGCCGCAGCATGGATGGGGCCGCCTTCCGACGCCACAGCTACGCCGCGCGCTACGAGCGCAAGAACCTGCCCGGGGCTTTGGACAGCGTGCAGGCCAACGTCTACTACAACGACGCCGACCACGTCATGGACAACTACAGCCTGCGCACGCCGAACCCGATGTCGTCGATGCCGATGCCGATGGCGGCCAATGTCGATCGCCGTACCACCGGTGGCCGCGCCGCGCTGGACTGGCGCTGGGACCAGATTGCGCTGAGCGCCGGCATCGATGGCCAGGACAGCCGCCACCGCGACCGCAGCGCCAGCGGCCGCGGGGTGTATGCCACGCGGCCCTGGAACGTCGACGCCCGCTTCTCCAACCTCGGCGTGTTCTCGGAGATGACCGTGGGCGCCGGGCAGCCCAAACACTGGGTCGCCGGCCTGCGCATCGATCGCGCCGAAGCCACCGACGAACGCGACAGCACCGGCGGAATGATGCCGATGCCCAACCCCACCGCCGGCCAAACCCGCCAGCAATGGCTGGGCAGCGGCTTCCTGCGCCGGGAGCAGGACCTCAGCGCCAATACCACCGCCTACCTCGGCCTGGGTCACGTCGCGCGCATGCCCGACTACTGGGAACTGTTTTCGGCAAACAATGGCCCGAGCGGCGCCGTCAACGCCTTCGCCGCGATCGCGCCCGAGCGCACCACCCAACTCGACCTCGGCCTGCAATACCGCAGCGAGCACGTGGAGGCCTGGGTCTCGGCCTACGCCGGCCGCATCAACGACTACATCCTGTTCGACTACCAGGACGGCGGCATGATGGGCAGCACCACCACGGCGCGAAACATTGACGCGCGCATCGCCGGCGCCGAAGCCGGGCTCGAATGGCATGGTCACCAAGGCCTGAAACTGGGTGGCACGCTCGCCTACGCCTGGGGCGAGAACCGCAGCGACGACCGACCGCTGCCGCAAATGCCGCCGCTCGAAGCCCGCTTGAGCACCAGCTACGAAGGCGCGCGTTGGTCGCTCGGCGCCTTGCTGCGCGCCGTGAGCAAGCAGGGCAGGGTCGCGACCAACGAAGGCAACGTGGTGGGCCGCGACCTCGGCCCGAGCGCGGGCTTTGCCGTGTTTTCGGTCAACGGCGGTTGCCGCTTCAACGACGCGCTGTCATTGACCGCGGGCATCGACAATCTCTTCGACCGTGCCTACGCCGAACATCTCAATCTCGCCGGCAGCGCCGACTTCGGCTACCCGGCCGATCCGGTGAGAATCAACGAGCCTGGTCGCAGCGCGTGGGTGAAGCTGAATTACAAGTATTGAGGCCGGGGGCGCGGAAGCTCAGATATCCTCGTGGATCCCGCACTCGCGCTTCAACCCGAAAAATCGCGTGTCCTCTTCCCGCATCCCCGGCTCCCAACGCCGGGTGGTGTGGAAGTCGCCGATCGATACATAGCCCTGCTCCCACAACGGGTGATAGGGCAGATCGTGCTGCTTCAAGTACTGCCACACATCGCGGTCGTTCCAATCGGCAATCGGGCTGACCTTGAAGCGCTCGCCGCGCCGCTGCACGATCGGGGTATTGGCCCGGCTCGCCGACTGCTGCCGGCGCAGACCCGTGAACCACGTGCCTACGTCGAGCTCATCGAGCGCCCGCCGCATCGGCTCGACCTTGCGCAGGCTGTTGTACTGCTCGATCCCAACCACGCCCTGCTCCCACAAGCGCCCGTGCCGCGCCTCCATCCACGCACGGCTGACCAAGGGCCGGAAGACCTTGAGGTTGAGCTGCAGGCGCTCGGTCAGTTCGTCGGCAAAGCGATACGTCTCGGGAAACAAATAGCCGGTGTCGATCAGCACCACCGGAATGTCCGGCTTCTGCCGGCTCAGCATGTGCAGGGCCACCGCCGATTGCGCGCCGAAGCTCGACGACAGCGCCGCCTGCGCCGGGCCATTGGCCAACGCCCACGCGACCCGCTCCTCGGCATCGCATCGCTCCAGACGCGCGTTGAGGGCGTCGAGATCGTGCAGCGCGTCGGCGGGTGCCGAAGAAGCAGGCAGGGCAGTCATACGAGTTCCAATTGGACTTGGCGGTGGGTGGGATACGGCGGCAGGGCGACCACGCCCTGGCGATGCAGGAAATCGCCGAAACCTTCGCCGGCGTCGCGCTCGGCGCCATAGCGCGCGAACAGCGGTTCCAGCGCGGCGAGGATCTCGGCTTCGGTAATGTTCTCGCGGTACAGGGTGTTCAAGCGCTGCCCGCGATGGTCGCCACCGAGCATCAGGTTGTAGCGCCCCGGCGCCTTGCCAACCAGGGCGATCTCGGCCAGGTACGGGCGCGAGCAGCCATTGGGGCAACCGGAAATGCGCAGCACGATCGGCGCGTCGGCCAGTCCGTGGCGTTCGAGCAGCGGCTGCAGGCGTGCGTTGAAATCGGGCAGGTAGCGCTCGGCCTCGGCCATCGCCAGGCCGCAGGTCGGCAACGCTACGCAGGCCATGGCGCCTCGCGCCAGCGCGGTCGGGGCCAGGTTGCCGGCGTCCAGGCCATGTTCGGTCACCAGCGCGTCGATGCGCGCGCGCACCGTGGCAGGCACACCCGCAATCACCAGGTTCTGGTTCGGGGTGAGGCGGAATTCGCTGCCCGGCAAGGAGCTCAGCTCGCGCGCGATCTCGCGCAGCCCGCTCAGCGCGGTAGTGCCGTCGACATCGGCGATCCGCCCCGCCGGAAGCGACAGCGTCAGGTGCCAACGGGCATCTTCGCCTTCGACCCAGCCGTAGCGATCGCCGTTGTGTTCGAAAGCGAAGGGGCGCACCGGTGCGAACTGCAAGCCGGCACGGCGCTGGATTTCTTCGACGATGAAGTCCAGCCCGCGGTCGTCGATGGTGTACTTGAAGCGCGCACGCTTGCGCTGCTCGCGGTTGCCGAAGTCGCGCTGGGTGGTCACCACCGCCGTGGCGACATCGAGCAAGCGCTCGCGCGGGAACCAACCGACCAGGTTGCCTACGCGCGGCCAGGTTTCCGGGTCGCCGTGGGTGGCGCCCATGCCGCCGCCCAATGCCACGTGGTAGCCGGTCAACACACCTTCCTCGACGGTGCCGATGAAGCCCAGGTCGTTGGCGAACACATCGACGTCGTTGAGCGGCGGCAACGCAAAGCCGATCTTGAACTTGCGCGGCAGGTAGCGGTCGCCATAGATCGGCTCGGCCTCTTCGCCACTGCCCAGCACGCGCTCCTCGTCCAGCCAGATTTCGTAGTACGCGCGGGTGTTGGGCAACAGGTGCTCGGAGGTGCGCGCAGCGTCGGCATACAGCTGCGCGTGCACCGCCGACAGCAAGGGATTGGCGGCCACCAGTACGTTGCGGTTGACGTCGCCGCAGGCGGCCAGCGTGTCGATCAACGCGGCGTTGATCGCCTGCATCGTCGCCTTCAGCTCGCGCTTGATCACGCCATGGAACTGGAACGCCTGGCGGGTGGTGACGCGCAGCGAATGATTGCCGTAGCGGGTGGCGATCTGGTCCAGCTGCAGCCACTGCGTCGGCGTGACGACGCCGCCGGGCGTGCGCGTGCGGATCATGAACTGGTAGGCCGGTTCCAGCTTCTGCCGGCGGCGTTCGTCGCGCAGGTCGCGGTCGTCCTGCTGGTAGCTGCCGTGGTACTTGATCAGCGTCTGGTCGTCCTCGCGCAGCGCGCCGGTGACCGGGTCGGCCAGGCTATCCAGCAGCGAGCCACGCAGGCGGCGGCTGGCGGATTTGATGTCTTCGACGGAATGGGTGCTCATGGGTGCGTGGGCGGGCGGGTGCAAGGGCGCGAAGCGCTCAATACACGTCGCGGCTGTAACGCCCCTCCTTCTGCAGTTCGATGAGGAATTGGCCGGCCGCTTCGGCGTCGAGGCCACCGTGTTCGGCGACGATTTCGAGCAGCGCCGCGTGTACGTCCCTGCCCATGGCGATCGCGCCGCACACATACAGGTGCGCGCCCTCGCGCAGCCAGGCGTAGACCTCGCGCCCGCGTTGGCGCAGGCGGTGCTGGACGTAGATCTTTTCGCCCTGGTCGCGCGAGAACGCCAGGTCGAGTTCGTGTAGTTCGCCGCGTGCCAGCGCCTGCTGCCACTCGGCCTGGTAGAGGAAATCGCGGTTGAAGTGGCGGGCGCCGAAGAACAGCCAGTTGCGGCCGCGCGCACCGCGCTCGGCGCGTTCCTGCACGAAACCGCGGAATGGCGCCACGCCGGTGCCAGGGCCAATCATCAGGATGTCGCGGGCATCGTCGGCGGGGACCCGGAAGCGCTCGTTCGGCTCGACGTACACCTCGGTCGTGTCGCCTTCGCCCAGCGCCGCGAGAAACCCACTGGCCGAGCCGAGATGGCGGTGGCCGTGGGCCTGGTATTCCAGCTCGTCCACGGTGAGGTGGACCTCGTCGCCCACGCGCTTGCGGCTGGAGGCGATCGAGTACAGGCGCGGGGCCAGCGGCCGCAGCGCGGCCAGCAGGCCTTCCTGGTCCCAATCCGCCGGCCAGCGACGCAACACGTCGATCACCTGGTGGTCGGCAAGCAACGTCGCCAGGCCGGCAGTCTGGGTGGGGGCGAGCAGCGCCTGCAGGTCGGCCGCGCCCGACCGTTCGGCATGCGCGGCCAGGAACGGCCGCGACAGCTTGGTCAGTTCGCGGTGGCCGGCGAGCCACTCGGACAGGGGCAAAGTCTGGGCACCCTGGGTGACGTCGGCATGACCGTCCAGTTTCAGCAGTTCGAGCAGCGGCGCCCACAGCGCCTCGGGGTTGCGGTGACGGAACCCGAGGGCGTCGCCCGGCTCGTACTGCAAACCGCTGCCGGCCAGCGACAGCTCCAGGTGGCGCACGCGCTTGGAGGCCTCGCCGTGGCGGCGGTAGGCCGGGCCCTTGAACTCGCGGCCGCTGATGACCTGGTTGGCCAGCACCTCGGCGGCGAACGGATGGGCGTGGTCGAACGCCGCCGGCGCCGGGCTCCGGAGCGGCGTGACCTTGGCCCCGGCGGCGGGCACCACCGCCAGGTGGTCGCGGGCATCGCGCAAGACCTGCTCGCGCCAGGGCGCGGCGACGCTGTCGATATCCAGGTCGGCTTCGGCCAGGGGCTGCAGGCGCTGGCCGCCGAGCTCGGCCAGGCGTGCGTCGATGCGGCGGGCGATGCCGCAGAAATCGGCATAACTGGAATCGCCCAGGCCGAGCACGGCGAACTTCAGCTCGGGCAGCTTCGGTGCGCGACGGCCTTGCAGGAATTCCACCAGGCCGATGGCATCGTCCGGCGGGTCGCCGTCGCCTTGGGTGCTGATGACGAGATAGAGCAATCGCTCGGCGGCCAGTTCGCGGGTCGGGTAGGTGTCCGCGCGCTGCAGACGCACCCGCAGGCCGGCGGCTTCGGCGTCGCTGGCCAGGCGCTCGGCGGCGCGGCGGGCGTTGCCGGTCTGGCTGCCGTAGAGCACGGTCAGGCGCTGTTCCTCGGCGCGCTCGGCATTGGCGCCACCCGGCACCAGGGCCAGCGAAGGCGGCGCCGGATGCCCCTGCGCCAGACCGGCGGCGTAGCCGGACAACCACCACAGCGACGCCGCATCCAGGCCCTCGACCAGCCGCGACAGCAATACCCGGCGCTCCTCTGGCAAGGGGCTGGCGGGCAATACGGGGCTGGCGGCGGTCATTCCCGTTCCAGAGGCAGGGGAGGAAGCCCGATGCTAGGTAACGGCCGACGCCTATAGAAAGGAGCAGGGGTTATCGGCTTATGCCCGCCGCTTATTTCTGCCGGCGGTACCGCGGGGCCAGACTGCCAGCCTTCCGGTCGGTGCTAGGCTTGGCCGGCCACTCTCTCGCATGGCGGCAATGAGTCTTCCACCCCTGTCCCACCTCGACCGGCTCGAGGCCGAAAGCATCCACATCCTGCGCGAGGTCGCGGCCGGCTTCAGCAATCCGGTGCTGCTGTACTCGGTCGGCAAGGACAGCTCGGTGCTGCTGCACCTGCTGCTGAAGGCGTTCGCCCCGGCAGCGCCGCCGATCCCGCTGCTGCACGTGGACACCCGCTGGAAGTTCCGCGAGATGATCGCTTTCCGCGACCGCCGCGCCGCCGAGACCGGGGTGGACCTGCGCGTGCACATCAACCCTGAAGGCATCGCCCGCGACATCGGCCCCATCAGCCACGGCGCAGCGGTACACACCGACGTGATGAAGACCCAGGGCCTGAAGCAGGCGTTGGACGCCGGCAAGTTCGATGCTGCGATTGGCGGCGCGCGGCGCGACGAAGAGAAATCGCGCGCCAAGGAGCGCGTCTTCTCGTTCCGCAACGACCGCCACCGCTGGGACCCGAAGAACCAGCGCCCGGAGTTGTGGAACCTCTACAACACCCGCGTGCATGCCGGCGAAAGCGTGCGCGTGTTCCCGTTGTCCAACTGGACCGAGCTGGATATCTGGCTCTATATCTACCGCGAAGCGATCCCGGTGGTGCCGCTGTATTTCGCCGCGCCGCGGCCGGTGGTCGAGCGCGACGGCGCGCTGATCATGGTCGACGACGAACGCCTGCCGCTGCACGAAGGCGAGTCCCCGCAATTGCGTTCGGTTCGCTTCCGCACCCTCGGCTGCTACCCGCTGACCGGCGCGATCGAATCCACCGCCGATACCCTGGAGGCAGTCATCGCCGAGATGCTGGTCGCGACCAGTTCCGAACGCCAGGGTCGGGTGATCGACCACGATCCGTCCGAGTCGATGGAGAAGAAGAAGCTCGAGGGGTATTTCTGATGGCGCGGGAACCGGGAATCGCCGAAGCGGCCGCCACCGCCGCCGTGCAGGTTTCGGCAGCGCCAGCGGGCGAGCAGATCGCCGCCTACCTGCAGCGCCACGAAACCAAGCCGCTGCTGCGCTTCATCACCTGCGGCAGTGTTGACGATGGCAAGAGCACGCTGATCGGCCGCCTGCTGCATGACAGCAAGCGCCTGTTCGATGACCAGCTTGCCGCGCTCGAACGCGACAGCCGCCGCCATGGCACCCAGGGCGGGCGCATCGATTACGCACTGCTGCTCGACGGCCTGGCCGCCGAGCGCGAGCAGGGCATCACCATCGACGTGGCCTACCGCTATTTCGATACCGACAAGCGCAAGTTCATCGTCGCCGACTGCCCCGGGCATGAGCAGTACACCCGCAACATGGCCACCGGCGCTTCCACCGCGGACCTGGCCATCGTGCTGGTCGACGCGCGCAAGGGCCTGCTGCCGCAGACCCGCCGCCACAGTTTCATCGCCTCGCTGCTCGGCATCGGCCGGATCGTGCTGGCGGTGAACAAGATGGACCTGGTCGACTACGACCGCGACGTGTTCGAGACGATCCAGGGGCAGTACCGCGCGTTGGCCGCGCAACTGGGCCTGGACTCGGTGCAGGCGATCCCGTTGTCGGCGCTGGAAGGCGACAACCTCTCCAGCCGCTCGCCGCGCACACCGTGGTATGGCGGCCCCAGCCTGCTCGAATACCTGGAAACCGTGCCCCTGCCCGAAGCGAGCGCCGGCGGCGGCCTGCGCCTGCCGGTGCAATGGGTCAATCGCCCGCACCAGGGCTTCCGTGGCTTCGCCGGCACGATCAGCGGCGGCCAGGCGCAACCTGGCGACGCCGTCGTGGTGCTGCCGTCGGGCCGGCGTTCGCGGATTGCGCGGGTCATCAGCCCGGACGGCGACGTGCAACAGGCGCGCGCCGGCCAGGCCGTGACCCTGACGCTGGAAGACGAAATCGACGTCAGCCGCGGCGATGTCATCGCCGCCGCCGGCGACCCGCCGGAAGTGGCCGATCAATTCGCCGCGCACCTGTTGTGGCTGGACGATGCCGCGCTGCTGCCGGGCCGGCCCTACTGGCTGAAGATCGGCAGCCGTACCGTCAGCGCCAGCGTCAGCGAGATCAAGCACCGGATCGACGTGAACACGCAGGAGCACCTGGCCGCCAAGCGCCTGGCCCTGAACGAGGTGGGGTACTGCAACCTCTCGCTCGACGAAGCAGTGGCGTTCGCGCCGTACGCGCGTGAGCGCGAGCTCGGCGCCTTCATCCTGATCGACCGCCAGACCAACGCCACCGTCGGCGCCGGTACCCTGGATTTCGCCTTGCGCCGCGCCGGCAACGTGCATTGGCAGCATCTTGACGTGGACAGCGCCGCGCGCGCGCGCATCAAGGGTCAGACGCCGAAGGTGCTGTGGTTCACCGGCTTGTCCGGCGCCGGCAAATCGACCGTCGCCAATCTGGTCGATCGCCGCCTGCATGCGCTGGGTTACCACACCTTTATCCTCGACGGCGATAACGTGCGCCACGGCCTCAACCGCGACCTCGGCTTCACCGACGAGGACCGCGTGGAGAACATTCGCCGCGTCGCCGAGGTGGCGCGCTTGATGGCCGACGCCGGGCTGATCGTGCTGGTCAGCTTCATCTCGCCGTTCCGCGCCGAACGCCGCATGGCGCGCGAGCGCTTTGGCGAAGGCGAGTTCGTGGAGGTGTTCGTCGATGTGCCGCTGGCGGTGGCCGAGGCGCGCGACGTCAAGGGCCTGTACGCCAAGGCGCGCGCCGGGCAGATCCCGAACTTCACCGGCATCGACTCGCCCTACGAAGCGCCCGAAGCCCCCGAAGTGCACCTGCAGGCCGACGGCGACAATGCCCAAGCCCTGGCGCGGCAGGTGCTGGCACACCTCGGCCTGGAGCGCTGAGGGGGCGGACTCGGCAGGCCGAAGCCGACCCACAAGGGTCTTTGGTCATGGCTCCGATCGGGGCCATTTGTCAACCGCTGTCACCGCCTGTCGTTAAACTCGGGTATCCCCACAGGATCACCCGACAGATGCTTTCCCGATTCCGCGCGGGCGTAGCCGCCGCGAGCCTGTCCTGCCTGGCCTTGTTCGTGGCCGGCTGCGACCGTGCCGCGCCAGGCGCCGGCGCCACCGCCCCGATCCCGGTCACCGTGCAGACGGTCGCCACGCAGTCCTGGAATTCCACCGTGCAGTCCATCGCCACGGTCCGGGCGCGTGAGTCCGTAGCCCTGACTGCCGCGGTCAGCGATGTGGTCGAGAAGGTCTATTTCGACAGCGGCGATTCGGTGCAGGACGGCCAGTTGCTGCTGACCCTGCGCGGCAACTCGCAGCAGGCCGCCCTGAGCGCGGCCCAGGCAACCTTCGAGGAGGCCGACCAGCTTTATCGCCGGCAGCAGGAACTGATCGGCCAGCAGCTGGTGGCCAAGTCCACCGTCGATACCCAGCGTGCCCTGCGCAATGCGGCGCAGGCGCGGGTGCTGCAGATGCAGTCGGACATCGGCGACCGGCAAGTGCGCGCGCCGTTCGCCGGCGTGCTCGGCATCCGCCAGATCAGCCCCGGTACCCTGGTGACCTCGGACACGGTGATCGCCACGCTCGACGACATCGATCGCATGCACGTCGACTTCCAGGTGCCCGAGGCACAACTCGCCCTGGTGCGCGTGGGCGACAAGGTCAGCGGCAGCGCGGCGGCCTTCCCCGGTGAGCGCTTCGAAGGTGAAGTGGCGACGATCGATTCGCGCGTGGACGAAACCACCCGCGCAGTCACCGTGCGCGCCGACTTCGCCAATGCCGACCACCGCCTGCGTCCTGGCATGTTGCTCGACGTGCGCCTGTTCCAGCCGGCGCGCCAGGCGCTGGTGATTCCCGAGATCGCAGTGGTGCAGGTAGGCCGCGAATCCTTCGTCTACCGGGTCAAGGCCGACCAGAGCGTGGAGCGCGCCGACGTGCGCACCGGCGAGCGCCGCGACGGCAAGGTCGAGATCCTCGAAGGCCTCAAGGCCGGCGAGCGCATCGTCGTCGATGGCACCGGCAAGCTGCGCCCGGGCCTGAAGGTGCGCGCAGACGAAGCCGGCGAGAAGGCCGCCGCGCCGATCCGCGAGCAGGCGGCGCGATGAAACTTTCCGACATCTCCATCACCCGCCCGGTGCTGGCGGTGGTGATGAGCCTGCTGCTGGTGGTGCTGGGGCTGATGTCCTTCACCCGCCTCACCCTGCGCGAGCTGCCGGCGATCGACCCGCCGATCGTCTCGGTCGATGTCGAATACACCGGCGCCTCGGCGGCGGTGGTGGAGAGCCGCATCACCCAGGTGCTGGAGGACGCGTTGGCCGGCATCGAGGGCATCGAGACGATCGAGGCCCGCAGCCGCAACGGCAGCTCGGACATCAGCATCGAGTTCGTGCCCACGCGCGACGTGGAGGCGGCGGCCAACGACGTGCGCGACGCCGTCAGCCGCGTCACCGACCGCATGCCCGACCAGGCGCGGCCACCGGAGATTTCCAAGGTCGAGGCCGACGCCGACCCGATCCTGTGGCTCAACATGAGCTCCAGCAGCATGGACACGCTGCAGTTGTCCGACTACGCCGAGCGCTACGTGGTCGACCGCTTCTCCAGCCTGGACGGCGTGGCGCAGGTGCGCATCGGCGGACGCCAGCGCTATGCGATGCGCATCTGGCTCGACCGCGACCAGCTTGCCGCGCGCGGCGTGACCGTGAGCGACGTCGAGGCGGCGCTGGAAAAGGAAAACGTCGAGTTGCCGGCCGGCAGCATCGAATCGGCGCAGCGCGATTTCACCTTGCGCGTGGAGCGCAGCTACCTCAAGCCCGAGGACTTCGCCAAGCTGCCGCTGTCCAAGGGTGCCGATGGCTACGTGGTACGGCTGGGCGATGTCGGCAAGGTCGAACTGACGTCGGCCGAGCGCCGCGCCTATTTCCAGAGCAACGGCGTGCCCAACGTCGGCCTGGGCATCGTGCGCAACTCCACCGCCAATGCCCTCGACGTCGCCCGCGAAGCGCGCGCCGAGGCCGAGGTGATCCAGAAATCGCTGCCGGCGGGCACCAATATCTTCGTCGCCTTCGACACCACCACCTTCATCGATGCCTCGGTCGAGCGCGTGTACCACACGCTGGTCGAGGCGGTGATCCTGGTGCTGGTGGTGATCTGGGTGTTCCTTGGCAGTGCGCGCGCGGCGCTGATCCCGGCGGTGACGGTGCCGGTGTGCCTGATCGCCGCGTTCATCGCGCTGTATGCCTTCGATTTCTCGATCAACCTGCTGACCTTGCTCGCGCTGGTGCTGTGTATCGGCCTGGTGGTGGACGATGCGATCGTGGTGGTGGAGAACATCCAGCGCCGCATCGACCTCGGCGAGCCGCCGATGGTCGCCGCCCGCCGCGGTACCGCGCAGGTCGCCTTCGCGGTGATCGCCACCACCGCGGTGCTGGTGGCGGTGTTCCTGCCGGTCGGCTTCCTCGAAGGCAATACCGGGCGCTTGTTCCGCGAGTTGGCCGTGGCGTTGGCGGCGGCGGTGGCGATCTCGGCCTTCGTTGCGCTGACGCTGACGCCGATGATGTCCTCCAAGTTGCTCAAGCCGCACGACAAGCAGAGGCCGAACCGGTTCCACCATTGGTTCGACCTGCGCATGCAGCGCCTGAGCCTGGCCTACAAGCGTTCGCTGGAGCGCAGCGTGGACCGCAGCTGGTTGTTCGGCGCGGTGATGTTGGCCGCGTTCCTGGTCAGTGCCTGGCTGGCGACGCGGATTCCCTCCGAGCTGGCCCCAGCCGAGGACCGCGGCAACTTCCAGGTGATGATCGACGGCCCCGAAGGCGCCGGTTTCGACTACACGGTGGGGCAGATGCACCAGGTCGAGGCGATCCTGGCGCCGTATGTGGGCCCGGACAAGCCCATCGTGCGTGCGAACCCGCGCGTGCCGGGCGGCTTCGGCAGCAGCGAGGAAATGCATACCGGCCGCGTCAGCGTGTTCCTGCAGGACTGGGACAAGCGCGAGCAGCCGACGGTGGCGCTGGCCGCCGAGATCCAGCAAAAATTGGCCGTGCTGACCGGCGTGCGTGCGCGCACCCAGGTCAGCGGGGGCCTGGTGCGCAGCCGCGGGCAGCCGTTCCAGATGGTGCTGGGCGGACCGGACTACGCCGAGCTGGCGCAGTGGCGCGACCGCATGATGCAGCGCATGGAGGAGAACCCCGGCCTGGTCGGCGTGGACTCCGACTACAAGGAGACCCGGCCGCAGATGCGCGTCAATATCGACCGCCTGCGTGCGGCCGACCTCGGCGTGTCGGTCACCGAGATTGGCGGCGCGCTGGAAACGATGATGGGCTCGCGCCGCGTCACTACCTTCGTCGACAACGGCGAGGAGTACGACGTGATGCTGCAGTCCGGGCGCGAGGGCCGCATGTCGCCGGAGGACCTGGCCGCGATCCGGGTGCGCTCGGCCGGCGGCGAGCTGATTCCGCTGTCCAACCTGGTCACGCTCAGTGAAATGGCCGAGGCCGGCACGCTCAATCGTTTCAACCGCCTGCGCTCGGTGACGCTGAGCGCGGGCCTGGCGCCGGGCTACAGCCTGGGCGATGCGATCGCCTGGACCGAGCGGGTGGCGCAGGAAGAGCTGCCCGAGTATGCGCAGGTGGATTGGAAGGGCGAATCGCGCGAGTACCAGAAGTCCGGCAGTGCGGTGCTGCTGACCTTTGCCATGGCTTTGCTGGTGGTCTACCTGGTGCTGGCGGCACAGTTCGAGAGCTTCGCCCATCCGCTGGTGATCATGCTGACGGTGCCGCTGGCGGTGTTGGGCGCGCTGGTTGGGCTGTGGGTCACCCAAGGCACGCTCAACCTGTTCAGCCAGATCGGCATCGTGATGCTGGTGGGGTTGGCGGCCAAGAACGGCATCCTGATCGTGGAGTTCGCCAATCAGTTGCGTGATGAGGGGCGTAGTGTGCACGAGGCGATCGTGGAGTCGGCTTCGGTGCGCTTGCGGCCGATCCTGATGACGTCGATTGCGACGGTGGTGGGGGCGATTCCGCTGGTGGTGGCCGGTGGGCCGGGGTCCGCAAGCCGGGCGACGATTGGCGTGGTGGTTATTTTCGGTGTGTCGCTTTCTACGCTGTTGTCTTTGTATGTGGTGCCGGCGTTTTATTCGTTGATTGCGCCGTTTACGCGGTCGCCTGAGGCGTTGGCGCGGGAGTTGGAGGAGTTGGAGGCGCGGACGCCGTCGGTTGGGGGGCACGCTTGAGGCGCTTCGTGTTCTGCTGATGGTGTACGTGCGGCGTCCGGGGCCAGGCCCTTGCCCGGGGGACGCCAAAGACTGCATCCCTGCGGGGCTCGTTGGGCGACGTCCATGTCGCCCAACGCCCCCGGGCAAGGCCCTGGCCCCGGACGCCCGATAGGTCGGCGCGTGGGGTAGGGGGAGAGAAAGGCAAGAACAAGGCAAGAGCAAGGGCGTGGCAGTTCGAATTGCTTGTCTGTCGGTGGCTGCGCTGGGGGCGTTGTGCCGGCAGAATGGGGTAGCCCCTGGCGTGGGGGATTTCTTTCAACCAATGGGGGCGCATCGCGTGCAATCGATCATTGAGTGGCTCAATGCCATCATCTGGAGCAAGGCGCTTATTTTCATGTGCCTGGCCGCGGGTCTGTATTTCAGCTTCGCTACGCGCTTCATGCAGGTGCGCGGGTTCGTCGAGATGTTGCGGTTGACGGTGCGCGGGCAGAAGTCCGAGGCGGGGGTGTCGTCGTTCCAGGCGCTGGCGATGTCGATGGCCGGGCGTATCGGTATCGGCAATATCGCGGGTGTGGCCACGGCCATTGCGTTCGGTGGGCCGGGCGCGATTTTCTGGATGTGGGTGATGGGCTTCCTCGGGGCGTCGACGTCGTATATCGAGTCGACGCTGGCGCAGATCTACAAGGTCAAGGACGCTGACGGGCGTTACCGCGGTGGTCCGGCGTATTACATCGAAAAGGCGATGGGCTTGAAGTGGTATGCCATGGCGTTCGCCATGGCCACGATCGTGGCGACCGGTTTCTTGATGCCGGGCGTGCAGGCCAATGCGATCGCCGATAGTGCGGCCAATGCGTGTACCGGTACGTCGCTGTGCGGGGCGCTGGATGGGCAGTGGATGGGTCTGCCGGCACGTGATGCGTTCAAGTTGGGGCTCGGCGTGGTGGTGGCCTTGATGCTGGGGGTGATCATCTTCGGCGGGGTCAAGCGCATTGCGAATTTTGCCGAGGTGGTCGTGCCGTTCATGGCCGCTGGCTTCATCCTGATGGCGGTCACGGTGATGGCGCTCAATGCTGAGCGGGTGCCGGGCATGTTCGCGCTGATCTTCACCAGCGCTTTCGGTAGCCATGCCGCTTTCGGTGCATTGATGGGCCTGGCGGTGGAGTGGGGTGTCAAGCGTGGCATCTACGCCAACGAGGCCGGCCAGGGTACCGGGCCGCATGCGGCGGCGGCGGCCGAGGTGTCGCACCCGGCCAAGCAGGGCTATGTGCAGGCGTTCGCGATCTACGTCGATACGATGTTGGTGTGCACCTCGACCGCGTTCCTGGTGCTGAGTACCGGCATGTACAACGTCCAGGCGCCGGATGGCGGCGCGCCGTTGTTCCTTGGCGTGCCGGGCGTGCAGGAAGGGCCGGGCTTTGCGCAGGCGGCCGTGGAATCGGTGTTGCCGGGCTGGGGCGCGGCCTTCGTGGCGGTGGCGCTGTTCTTCTTCGCCTTCACCACCATCATGGCCTATTACTACATGGCCGAAACCAACCTCAGCTACGTCAACAACAACAACCGTCATCGCCCGCTGGCGGTGCTGGTGCTGCGGCTGGGCATCCTCGGCATGGTGATCTTCGGCGCCTTCCACAATGCCAGCCAGGCCTGGGGGTTGGGCGATATCGGCGTGGGCCTGATGGCGTGGCTCAACATCATCGCCATCCTGATCCTGCGCAAGCCGGCATTGCTGGCGCTGCGCGACTACGAGCGGCAGAAGAAGCTGGGCCTGGATCCGGTGTTCGACCCGGACGTGCTGGGCATTCGCAATGCCGACTTCTGGAAGCGGCGCGCCGATTGAGCGCTGCGATCGCCGCTGGGCGCCGCCGCGCACGGATGACGTACGCGGCGGTGGGCGTCATCATGGCGGCCTGGGCCGATCCCTGGCCCGTCCTCAGGAACTTGCAGTGAACGATCCCTGGAAATCGCGGCGGCCGCCGCGTCCTGCCGACGCTGGCGCGGAACGGCGTCCGGCCGCACGCTCGCCCTATGGCGCACGCGAGGGCGGTGGGAGCGGCCACAGCGGCGGTACCGGTGGGGGAGGCGGTCCTGCACGCGGCGAAGAGTTGCGGCTGTATGGGCTGAACGCGGTGCTCGCCGCGTTCCAGCGCCGGCCTTCGGCGTTGCGCAAGCTGTATCTGGCCGAGGCGATGATCCCCAAGGTGCAGCCGCTGTTGAAGTGGTGCGTGGCCAATCGCGTGGGTTATCGCGTGGTGGAGGCGGGCGACCTGGACAAGCTCGCCGCCAGCCAGCACCACGAGGGCGTGGTGGCCGATGTGCTGCGCGAGCCGGTGCCGGCACTGGCCGATTGGCTGCCGTCGCTCAGGCGCGGGCCGGCGCTGTTGCTGTGGCTCGATGGAGTCGGCAATCCGCACAATTTCGGCGCCATCCTGCGCTCGGCGGCGCATTTCGGCGTGACTGCGATCTTGCTGCCGGAAAACTCGCCGCTGGCGCTATCCGGGGCGGCGGCGCGCGTGGCCGAAGGCGGGGCCGAGGCGGTGCCGTTGGTGCGCCTGCCCAAGCCGGCGCTCGCCGACGAGTTGTTGCACGATGCCGGCTTCGTCATGGCCGCGACCTTGGTCGAGGGCGGCGAAGATCTGTTCGCCACGCGCCTGCCGCCGCGGCTGGTTTACGTGATGGGTGCAGAGGGCGAGGGCATGGATCGCGCGCTGGCCCAAGCTTGCGACCTGCGCCTGTCCATTCCCGGAACCGGTGCGGTGGAAAGCCTTAACGTGGCCAGTGCGACCGCGGTGCTGCTGGCGCACTGGCGAGGTCATCAGACCGGCTGACACCGGCGTCCGGGCGCCTTCTCCCGCGAACGGGAGAAGGGCCTGCCGGGATTTATTCGTTCGGCGGCTGGGTCGGCTTGTCCTGGCTGCCGAAGCTACCGTCGGCTTCGGCTGCCAGATACGCGAACACCGTGTAGGCCGCCGCGTTCTGCGCCAGCGCCTTGGGGTCGATCTTGTCCAGGGTGTCGTCGGCGGTGTGGTGCAGGTCGAAATAATCGGTTCCGTCCTGCGCCAGCCACGCCCAGGCACCGCCCTTGGCGGCGATCGGGCCGATGTCCGGACCCGGACCGCCCTTGCTCGGCATGTATTCAATGCCCAGCGGCGCCAGCACTTCGGCGATCTGCTGGGTCGCTGCGCGCGAGCCTTCGGCGTTGCCCGAACCGGTATTGAAGCCGTAGATGCGGCCTGCGCCGAAATCGCTCTCGGCGCCGATCTGGTGCAGCGGCAGTTCGCCGGCCTTGGCGCGCGCGTCGGCATAAGCGCGGCCGCCGTACAGGCCCTGCTCTTCATTGGCGAAGGCCACCACGCGGATCGTGCGCTTGGGCGCTTGCTTGAGCTGGCCGATCAAATGGCCCGCCGCCATGGTGATGCCAACGCCGGCGCCATCGTCGATGGCGCCGGTGCCCAGGTCCCAGGAATCGAGGTGGCCGCCGATCACCACGACTTCCTTCGGCTTGCTGCGCCCGGTGATCTCGCCGATCACGTTGTACGACGTGGCGGTGCCGTCCCAGCCGCAGTCCAGGTTCACGCGCACCTGCACCGGGCCCTGCGCGGCCAGGCGGGCGAGCTGGTCGGCATCGGGGCCCGACAGCGCCGCCGAGGGCACCGGCTTGAGGCCGTCGTCGAAGCGGGTGATGCCGGTGTGCGGCACCCGGTGCGAGTCGGTGCCGGCCGAGCGCATGAGGAAGCCGACCGCGCCCTTGCGGATCGCCTCGGACGGGGCCCGGCCACGGATGCCGCTGCCGGGGCCATAGTCGGCGCCATCGCGCTTTTTCTCCATGCGGTAGTCGACGAACGCGATCTTGCCGGCCAGCGAGCCTTCCGGCGCCGCCTTCAGCGCGGCCAGGTCGGGAAAGCGCACGATCTCCCCTTCAACCTTGCCGCCGGGGCTGCCGCCGAGCGCGGTGACATGCAGCGGCTGGGCGTTGGCGCCGAGCACCTGCGCCTGCTCGCTGCGACGCTCCCATTTCGGGAAGGTCACCGGCTCGGTGTAGACCTTGTCGAAGCCCAGCGCCTTGAACTTGGCCTTGGCCCAGGCCACCGCGCGCGCATCGGCTTCGCTGCCGGCCATGCGCGGGCCCACTTCGGTGGTCAGCGATTCGGTGACCTTCCACGCCGTGTCGTCGGCCAGCGCCTGCTGGCGCAGCTGCGTGGCGATATCGATCGCCTTGGCGGGCAGGGTGGTGTTGGTCTCGGCGGCGAGAGCGCCGGAAGTGGCAAGCAGAGCAGCGATGGCGACAGCAAGGCGACGCATGGAAAGCTCCGGACAGGAAAGACCGCGAGCCTAGCAGCGCGCGGCCCCGCTGCCCTGTGCGGGAGGTCACCCTCCCGCGATCTGGCTCACGGCTTCAGCGGATCGCGCGGGACCGGATCGTGCTTGAGCGAGTCGCGGATCTCGCGCAGCAGCAGCACTTCTTCGCTCGGGCCGGCGGCGGCCTTGTGGTGATGGGTCAGCCGGTTGATCACCTTGATCACCATGAAGATGGCGAAGGCGATGATGATGAACTGGATGATGGTATTGATGAAGTCGCCGTAGGCGATCACCACCGGCGGGATTTCCTTGCCGTCGGCGCCGATCCGTGCCGGCGCCAGCACCCATACGAGCTTGGAAAAATCGATCCCGCCGATCATCAGGCCGATCGGCGGCATGATCACCTTCTCGACCAGCGCGGTGACGATCTTGCCGAAAGCGGCGCCAATCACCACGCCGACGGCGAGGTCGATGACGTTGCCGCGCATGGCGAATTCCTTGAACTCCTTCAAAACGCCCATGGCGTGCTCCTCGTGGTGGGAAGAGGGAATGCTAGCCGCTGCGATGTCAGCGTGCGATCACGCCATGGCGCTCGGCCACGTTCTCCAATCGCGCGCTGAAGCGATCGCCCGGCTTGAGCGCGGCCACGCCCGCCGGGGTGCCCATGAAAACCAGGTCGCCGGCCTTGAGCGCATAGAGCTTGGACAACTCATGCAGGATCTCCGGCACGTTCCAGATCATCTGGTCCAGCAGCGATTGCTGGCGAACTTCGCCGTTGACTTCGAGCGACAGGTTCAACGCTTCGAGCGCGCCGACTTCGCCGGCATGCACCAGTTCGCTGACCGGCGCCGAATAATCGAAACCCTTGGCGATATCCCACGGCAGACCCTTGGCCTTGGCGGCCGCCTGCAGGTCGCGGCGGGTGAGGTCCAGGCCGACGCCGTAGCCATAGACCAGCGCCTCGGCTTGCGCCACCGGCAGCACGCCCGCGGGCGCGTCCTGGCCTAGCGCCACCACCAGTTCGACCTCATGGTGCAGGTCCTGGGTGCCCGAGGGATAGGGGATCTCATCGCCATGGCCGATGACAATCGCATCGGCCGGCTTCATGAAGAACACCGGCTGGCCGCGCTCGGCCTTCGAAGCCGGCGCCTGCGCGCCCATTTCGCGGGCGTGGTCGGCGAAGTTGCGGCCCACGCAATAGATCCGGCGCACCGGGAACGTTCCGCCTCCCACCACAGGGATACGCGGAATCGGAGCGGAGGGGATCACGTCGGAAGTCATGCGGCACGTCTCGCGGTGGGGAGCGTGCGAGTCTAGCGCGGGGTCATTCGAGGTGGCAGCCGCCGCGCGAACGGCGGCGCCAGCGCCTTCAGCGCGACAGCGGCAACGCCGGCTTGCGCACCACGCGATACTGGCCTTCGACCACGCCGCGGCGGGCCGCCGGCTCGCGCTTGCCGACGCGGCTGAGCAGCTTCCAGGTCACGCCGACCAGGATCATGGCGGCGCCAACGAAGACGCCGAAGAAGATCAGCACGGCGAGGATCGCCAGGCCGGCCAGCCCAACCGCAAGGCGAACCAGCGGATGGCGGGGCTTACGAGGCTCGAGCAGCGTACGAACGTTGCCGAACTGGAAAAAGGAGGTGCGCATGGGCGGTGGTTTGCCGGGATGAGCCAGGCGCCAGTATCCGGCCCGTGATGGCGACGTGAGTGAAAAATTAGTTAATCGTTGTGATGCGCTTTGCAATTCAAAGGCTTGCGCGCGCCAAAAAATCGGCACCGGGTCGCCATGCCACAATGCCGCCCCCTTCGTGCCGTCCTACTGTCATGTCCGCCGCCGATCCTGACCGACCCGTGCTCGCGCGCCTCGACCAAATCGTCGACGGCGGTTTCCTGGAGGTCGAGGCCAGCGTGGATGGCGATGCCGAGTCGCTTCTGCTGTATCGCGAGGGCGACCAGGTGCGCGCCTGGCTCAACATCTGCCCGCATGCGGGCAGGCGCCTGGACTGGGCACCGGGCCAGTTCCTCAAGAGCGCGCAGGGGCATCTGGTCTGCGCCGCGCACGGCGCCTCCTTCGAGTTGCAGCACGGCGATTGCGTTGCCGGCCCGTGCCGCGGCGACCGCCTGCGCGCGGTAGCCGTGAGCGTGGCTGCCGGTGAAATCCGCCTGGGCTGAGGCCTACAGCGCGCCCGACCAGGTCATCAGGTGGATGACGCCGACCATCACCAGCACATAGACCAGCGACAACGGCGCGCCCACCCGCCATAGCTCGCGCGGGGTGTAGTTGGCCGGGCCGGTGACCATCGAGATCACCGGATTGGAGGCGGTCATCAGGTTGTTGGACGCCGACAACGCCACGATCAGCGCGAACGCGGTCGGGTTGCCACCGACCGCAAGCGCCAGGTTCACCGCGATCGGCACCATCACGATGGTCGCGCCGACATGGCTGATCACCAGCGAGAACGCGGTGGTCAGCAGCGCCAGCGCCAACTCCAGCGCCCACACCGGCACGCCCTCGGGCAGGCGCTCGATGGTGTGGCCGGCGACCCAGGCCGCGGTGCCGCTGCTGTCCATCGCCCAGCCCAGCGGAATCAGCCCCGCCATCAGGAACACGGTTTTCCAGTTGATCGAGGCGTAGGCCTCGTCCATGCGCAACACGCCTGTGATCAACATGCCGGCCACGCCGGTCATCAGGGTGAGCGAAACCGGCAGCTTGGAGGTCAGGGCGATGAGGATGGTGAGGGCGAAGATCGCCATCGCGATCTTGAATTTGTGCGGCCGCTGCTCGCCCTTGGGGTAGTCGGTGACGACCACGAAGTCGCGCGTTTCCGCCGCCTGCGCCAGATCTTGCCAGATGCTGTGGAACACCAGCATGTCGCCGGCGCGCAGCTTTTCCTGGCGCACGTCTTCGCGGATCACCTGCTTGTCGCGGTTGATCGCCAGCAGGCTGATGCCACTCTGCTTGCGCAGCCGCAGCTCGCCGGCGCTCTTGCCGATGAAGCGCGAGTTGGGCGGGATCAGCGCTTCGGAAATGCCGGCGCGGCTGGGGTTGAACAGGTCGCCAAGGTGGCGCAGGCGCGAAGACATCCGCAGGAATTGGTTCTGCGCGAAATCGGCCACATGTTGCCGCGCGCCCATCACCCCGAGCACGCTGCCCACCCAGATGCGCATGTCTGCCGGCGGCGCCAGCCGGGTGTCGTTGCCGGTCTTCAGCGCCAGCATCAGCGGCGCGTCGTGCACGGCCTCGGCTTCGCCCAGGGTCATGCCGACCAGCGGGCTTTCGGCACTCACCACCAGTTCGAACACGTCGCCTTCGATGCCGTAGGTCTTGGCGAAGTAGCTTTCCGTGCGCGAGGGCGTGACGCCGTCGTTGGCCAGCGTTTCCTCTTCAACGAGCTTGCGGTCGCCGTAGTAGCGGAAATACAGCAGTACCGCGACCAGCAGGCCGACGCCGATCGGCAGCGGCGCGAACATGCGCAGCGGCTCGATGGTGGCCATGCCCGAAGGCAGGTTGTTGTTGGCCGACATCAACAGGTCGTTGAGCAGGATCAACGGCGAGTTGCCGACCATCGTCAGCGCCCCGCCCATCACGATGGCCGCGGCAATGGGCAGCAGCAGCCGCTGCAGGGTCAGGCCGGTGCGCGCGGCCAGGCGCGAGGCCACCGGCAGGTACAGCGCCATCACCGAGGGGTTCTGCATGAACGACGAATTGAGCCCGGAGATGGCCAGGGTCATGGTCATCAGCCGCTTCTCGCTGCCGTGCGAGCGCCGCAGCAGCCACGATGCCAGCCGGTTCAAGGCGCCCGTGCGCTCAAGCCCGGCGCCGAGAATGGTGGTGGCGATGATGCTGATGACCGCGTTACCGGAGAAGCCGCCGAAGATCTCCTCCGGGGCGATCAGGCCGGTGACGCCGAGTACCACCAGCACGATCAGCGCCACCACGTCGGCGCGGATGCGCTCGAACAGGAACATCGCCATCGTGAAGCCGACCAACGCCAGCACGAGCTTCATGTCGTTGGTCAGCGTCAGCGCGGTTTCCATGTCGCGGCGGGTGTCCTGTGCTTGCTTCGATCAGGTTCGATCGTAGAGCAGATCCCAGACGCCGTGGCCGAGCTTCTGGCCGCGGGTCTCGAAATGGGTCTGCGGGCGCCACTCCGGACGCGGCACATGGCCGCGCGGGCCGGCGCGATTGACCAGGCCCTCGGTGGCGTCGAGCACGTCCCACATCTGCTCGGCGTAGTCCTGCCAATCGGTGGCCGCATGCAGGCGCCCGCCCGGCCGCAGCTTGCGCACCAGCAAGGCGGCGAACGCCGGTTGCACCAGGCGACGCTTGTTGTGGCGCTTCTTGTGCCAGGGGTCGGGGAAGTAGATGCGCACTTCGTCCAGGCTGGCGTCGGCCACTTCCTTTTCCAGTACTTCGACTGCGTCGTGGTGGTACAGCCGGACGTTGTCGCTGCCATCGTCGGCCAGCGCATTGAGCAGGCGGCCCACGCCCGGAGCGTGTACTTCCAGGCCGATGTAGTCGCGCGCAGGGTCCTGCTTGGCCGCGAAGCGCAGGGCCGCGCCATTGCCGAAGCCGATCTCCAGCACCTTGGGCGCACTGCGGCCGAAGACCGCGTCGAAGTCGCGCTGCTCCCCCGTGAAGTTCAGGCCGAAACGCGGCCATGCCTCGTCGAACGCGCGCTGCTGGGCCGGGGTGAAGCGCCCCTGGCGCAGCACGAAGCTGCGGACCTCGCGGCGGCCCTCGGTGACGGTGAAGGGTTTGGGTGGCGCCTTGGCACCGCTGCTGGCGAAAGGGTCGGTCATATCAGCCGATCAGGCCATCCACCGGCGAAGATGCGCTGGCGTAGCGCTTGCGCGGGATGCGCCCGGCCAGGAACGCCTCGCGCCCGGCCTCGACCGCCTTGCGCATCGCGCTGGCCATCAGCACGGGATTGCGCGCACCGGCAATGGCGGTATTCATCAGCACGCCATCGCAGCCCAGCTCCATCGCGATGGCCGCGTCCGAAGCGGTGCCGACACCGGCATCGACAATGATCGGCACTTTCGCGTCTTCGATGATCTGCAACAGGTTGTACTTGTTCTGGATGCCCAGGCCCGAGCCGATCGGCGCGGCCAGCGGCATGACCGCCACGCAGCCGATCTCCTCCAGGCGCTTGGCCAGGATCGGGTCGTCGCTGGTGTAGACCATCACCTCGAAGCCATCGGCCACCAGCAGTTCGGCGGCCTTGAGGGTCTGCACCACGTCCGGGTACAGCGTCTTCTGGTCGCCCAGGACTTCGAGCTTGGTGAGGTTGTGGCCGTCGAGCAGCTCGCGCGCCAGGCGGCAGGTACGCACCGCGTCTTCGGCGGTGTAGCAGCCGGCGGTGTTGGGCAGGATCGTGTAGCGATCCGGCGGCAAGGCGTCGAGCAGGTTGGGCTCGCCGGCGATCTGGCCGATGTTTACCCGGCGGATCGCCAGGGTCACGATCTCCGCGCCCGCGGCCTCGGTGGCCACGCGCGTTTCCTCGAGATCCTTGAACTTGCCCGTGCCGGTCAGCAGGCGGGAACGGTAGGTCTTGCCGGCGATCACCAGCGAATCAGGGGGGGTAGGGGTGCTCATCGCACAATTATCACCCATCCCAGGCGGCGCACGCCTCAGCCACCGCCGAGCGCGTGCACGATTTCCACCTGGTCGCCCTCGTGCAACCGATGTTCGGCATGGCGGCCGCGCGGCACGATCTCGCCATTGATTTCGACGGCCACCCGGCGCTCGGCCAGGCCCTCGGCGCCGAGCAGCGCGGCCAGCGTGGTGTCGGCGGCGAGCCGACGCGGTTGCCCATTGAGTTGAATGTCCATGTCATCATTGTCGCATCGCGCGCCAAACCGGCGCGCGCTTTCGTTTCATGCCGCAGTGCAGCGTGAGCACACGCGGACGCAGTGGAAAGATGCACCATTCGCCTGCGTACGCTGGAGCGGGCACCGGTCGCGTCGATCCGCAAGATCCATCAACAGGAGTTCCCGATGTCCTCGTCGTTCCGTCCCATTCGCAACCTCATGGCCGTGGCCATTGCCCTGGCGTCGGCGCCGGCTTTTGCCGAAGCCACCTTCGACCAGACCGTTTTCTTCGGCGACAGCCTCACTGACAGCGGCTACTACCGCCCGCTGCTGCCGGCTGCCGTCCAGCCGGTGACCGGCAAGTTCACCACCAATCCGGGCTGGGTGTGGTCCGAGTACGTGGCCGATTACTACGGCACCAACGGCGCGCCGAACGGCAATGGCCAGACCGGCGACAACTACGCCGCTGGCGGCGCTCGCGTCGCGGCCACCAACCCGCCGTCGGCCCTGGGCGTTGCACCCTCGCTGACCACCCAGGTCAACCGCTACCTCACCGCCAACGGCGGCAAGGCCAACCCGAACGCCCTGTACACCGTGTGGGGCGGCGCCAATGACCTGTTCGCAATCCAGGCCGGCGCGCCGGTGCAGGCCACGATCGGCAGCGCGGTCACCGCGCAGGTCGGCATCGTCGCCACGCTGGAAAATGCCGGCGCCCGCTACGTCATGGTCCCGACCATCCCGGATATCGGCCTGACCCCGGCCGCACGCGCCGGTGGCGCCCTCGGCATGGCGCAGGGCACCGCCCTGGCCACGGCCTACAACAACGCGCTGTTCGCCGGCCTGCAGACCGCCGGCCTGCGCGTGATCCCCGTCGACACCTTCCACATCCTGCAGGAAATCGTCGCCGACCCGGGCACCTACGGCTTCACCAACGTCACCGGCATGGCCTGCACCACCGCGCTGCCGGGCTGCAACCCGACCAGCCTGGCCGCGCCGAACGCGCAGAACACCTGGCTGTTCGCCGACGGCGTCCACCCGACCACCGCCACCCACCAGATCCTCGGCCAGTACGCGCTGTCGATCCTCGAAGCACCGCGCCTGCAGCAGCTCGTGAGCCACTCGGCCACCGTCACCGGCCGCGCCCGCGCCGACCAGGTTGCCTGGCACCTGGACGGCAAGCCCGAGGCCGACGGCACCCGTTGGTGGGGCAGCGTGCGTGGCGATTACCAGCGCTACGACCACGCCGACCTGTATGACGGCCTGGCCCCGGCCGGCCTGTTCGGCGTCGACTGGAACCGCGGCGACCTGGTGTTCGGCGGCTTCGCCGGCTACGGCCGCATGGATGCCGACTTCGGCAACAGCCGCGGCGATTTCACCCAGGATGCCACCACCCTGGGCGGCTTCTTCGGCTGGTACACCGGCCCGGTGTGGGTCAACGCCCAGGTCAGCTACAGCTGGCTGAGCAACGACATCAACCGCAAGGTCCAGCTGGGCCCGGCCACCCGCGAGCACAACGGCTCGGCCGACGGCAGCAACCTCACCGCCGCCCTCAACGCCGGCTATGAACTGGGCGAGGGCAGCTTCAAGCACGGCCCGGTGGTTGGCCTGACCTGGCAGAAGGTCAAGCTCGACGCCTACGAGGAAAGCAACCCGAGCGCCACCGCGCTCGGCTACGGCGACCAGGACATCGACTCCCTGGTGGGCCGTGTCGGCTGGCAGCTGCGTCTCGACGGCCCGGCGATCAAGCCGTACCTGCAAGTGACCTACGACCACGAGTTCGAAGACAACAAGGAAGCCAGCGCGTGGCTGCAGAGCATGCCGGGCGTGGGCACCTACTACGTGCCGGGCATCGACTTCGACCGCAACTACGCTACTGCCGTCATTGGCGCGCGCACCGGGATGTGGGGCCTGCAGAGCAACTTCGGCGTGACTGCGACCACGGCGCAGAAGGATGCTTCTGACATGACGTTCTTCTTGAACTTCAGTGGCGCGTTCTGACCGGTTGGTTTTCTTTGTGTGTTGAATGGAGGGCCGGCTTTTGTCGGCCCTTTTTTTTGTGCTTCGATTTTTTTGTGGCGGTCGTTAGGTTGGGTCGGCTTGCGGATGGGGGGTATTGGGGGGCGCGCAGGTGTTGGCGGCTGAAGGGGCCGGCTTGCGGTGCGGGCGCCGCTCCGGCGGGTGGGGCCGTCTCGGTTCCGGCGTACGTCCGTGTACTCAGTCACCGACCGTGGGCCATCCATGGCCCACTGACGGCCCAACCCGCCGAATCGGCGCCAGGCGCACCAAGTTTCACGCTTCGATTGAGGCGCGCCTGGAGAGGGAAAGGGAAGAGCACTTGTCCCTGTTGCCGCAGCGATGTGTGTGGCGATGGCTCCGATGAGTTCACCTCGAAGGCGCATACATTCCGCTTCATTTGGCAACGCAGAATCTGCTCTTTTCTCCTCCCCTCTCCAGCGCGTCCCAAACGAAGTGGGGACATCAACGCGCCTTGCGCCTGCCCCCGAGGGGACGGGGCCCGCACCGTGAGTCAAACAACCAACCGCAACGCCTCATTGCGCTGATCAACCCCTCCCCCTAGACTTACGACAACGCCGCGCGGGCGTAGCTCAATGGTAGAGCTGTAGCTTCCCAAGCTACTGACGTGGGTTCGATTCCCATCGCCCGCTCCATCTTCCAGGCCGCGTCGCGCGCCTGAGGCTATACGCCCACCGGGCCGGGCAAGATGCGTCCGGGCCGCTCCGCGACCGGCCGCGATGAAGCTCGCCATCCTCTCCCGCAACAGCAAGCTCTACTCCACCCGGCGTCTGGTCGAAGCCGCGCGCGGGCGCGGCCATACGGTGCGCGTGCTCGATCCGCTGCGGTGCTACATGCGCATCGCCGCCGGCAAGTTCTCCATGCACTACAAGGGCAGGGCGATCACCGGTTTCGATGCGGTGATCCCGCGCATCGGCGCCTCGGTCACCCGCTACGGCACCGCGGTGCTGCGCCAGTTCGAGATGATGGGCACGTTTACCCCGAACCCGTCCGACGCCATCCTGCGCAGCCGCGACAAGCTGCGCGCCCATCAGCTGCTGGCCGCCGAGCGCATCGACATGCCGGTGACCGTGTTCGGGGACAACCCCGACGACACCCAGGACCTGCTCTCCATGCTCGGGCCGCCGCCGCATGTGGTGAAGCTGAACGAGGGTGCCCAGGGCGCCGGGGTGATCCTCACCGAGAAGGCCAGCGCATCGCGCGGCGTGGTTGAGGCGCTGCGTGGGCTGTACGCCAATTTCCTGGTGCAGGAATTCATTGGCGAGGCCGAAGGCGCCGACCTGCGCTGCTTCGTGGTCGGCGACCAGGTGGTGGCGGCCATGCGCCGGCAGGCCGCCGAGGGCGACTTCCGCTCCAACCTGCACCTGGGCGGCAGCGCCCAGGCCGCCGTGGCCAGCGAGCAGGAGCGCGAGGTGGCGGTGCGTTCGGCCCGGGCCCTCGGCCTGCAGGTGGCTGGCGTGGACCTGATCCGCTCGCGCCGCGGGCCGCTGGTGCTCGAGGTCAACTCCACCCCGGGCCTGGAAGGGGTCGAGGGGGTCTGCGGGGTGGACGTGGCCGGGGCGATCGTCGCCCGGATCGAAGCGGCCTTGGCGGCCGCCCGGTCTCCGCCAACTTCTTAGTAAAAATTTAACGACGGTTTAATTGGTGGGCCGCTAGCCTCTACCAGACCGCAGCTCTGCCCTCGCAGGAAAACGGTAAATCGGGATGTTTCGGCCCAGGCGCTGGCCGCGCCTGGGCCTTTTTGTTGCGTTGGGCCAAATCCTGTCGGACCATCGGGGTTCCGCCCCGGGGACAGGGGCTATCAAGGAGGACGGATTGATGCTGGCGTTTCGACATTGCATTCGCGGTCTGGCAGGTATGGCGTTGTTTGTTGCATTCGGCGCGACTGCCGCTACGGCTCGCCCGCCGCTGGACCTGACCCAGCCGGCGGCCGAGGTACACAGCCAGATCGGGGAGATTCACAAGGCACTGGGTGATGGTGAGACTTACTCCGAGCTCAAGTCGGACCAGCGCGAAAAGGTCGTCGCCGCGCTCGGGCGCATCTCCGTCGCCGTGGACCGCGGAAACGGCAAGACGCTTGCCCCGAACGACCAGATGACCGCTTTCAACGACCAGGAAATTGTCAACGGCATCCTTACCCAGGCCCGCGAGGACAGCCGCGTGATCTGCAAGCGGCAGAAGTCGGTGGGTTCCAACATGGTCAACGCGCAATGCATGACCGTGGCCCAGCGGCGCCTGGCGCGCGAGCAGGGCAAGAAGGACCTCAACGAAATGCACTCGATGAACCGCTTCGAAGATTGACGCCTGGCGGTATGGACGGCGCCGCATCGCCAGATGCGGCGCTGGATGTAGGGAAAATGCAACCTTTTCACCGCTTGCGATGTCTGATGAGGATCTACCCGCCGGCGTGATGCAGTTTTGACGACAGCGGGAGATGATGTGACGTGCGCTCGCCGCGCGGCGCGGGACCGGCGGACCGCCGGACCCAGCGCATCCGGCGTGAGCCTGCGCCGATGGCGCCACCCCAGTGACAACGACAGGAAGATCCAAGTGCGAATTCTGGTAATCGAAGACAACAGCGACATCGCCGCCAACCTTGGCGACTATCTCGAAGATCGCGGACATACCGTGGACTTCGCCGCCGATGGCGTCACCGGGCTGCACCTGGCGGTGGTCCACGACTTCGACGCCATCGTGCTCGACCTCAACCTGCCCGGCATGGACGGTATCGAAGTCTGCCGCAAGCTGCGCAACGAAGCGCGCAAGCAGACCCCGGTGCTGATGCTCACCGCGCGCGACTCGCTGGACAACAAGCTGGCCGGCTTCGACTCCGGCGCCGACGACTACCTGATCAAGCCGTTCGCGCTGCAGGAAGTGGAAGTGCGTTTGAATGCCCTGTCGCGTCGCGGCAAGGGCGTGCACACCCGGGTGCTGGAAACCGGCGACCTGGAATACAACCTCGATACGCTGGAAGTGCGCCGCCGCGGCAAGCTGCTGCAGCTCAATCCGACCGCGCTGAAAATCCTGCAGGCGCTGATGGAAGCCTCGCCGGCGGTGGTCACCCGACAGGAGCTCGAAACCCGCGTCTGGGGCGAGGAACTGCCCGATTCGGATTCGCTGCGCGTGCATATCCACGGCCTGCGTGCCGTGGTCGACAAGCCGTTCGACGTGCCGTTGATCCAGACGCGCCACGGTATCGGCTACCGGATCGCCTCACCCGATGCCTGAGCCTGCTGGCGCCGCCGCCCGGTCCGCCGACAAGCGCGGCCGGTACCGCCGGCGGCTGCGGAGTCGAATCATCCTTTCGTTCGTGCTGTTGGGCTTCTGCCTGACCAGCCTGTTCGCGTTCGCCACCAAGTGGACGCGCGCGCGCGTGGAAAACCAGCTCGTCGAAGACGTGATGGAACGCAACATCGACGAGTACGTGCGCCGGTTCTACGCCGATCCGAGCCACAACCCGCCGGTGCCGATCGACCAGATCCGCGGCTGGGTGTACTCGCGCGACAAGTTCGACCGCGTGTATGAAGAACACCCGGATTGGGTCGACCTCAAGCCCGGTGTGTACCGCATCATCAGCGGCCTGGACGAAGAGGGTCGCCCATTCGCCTACCGCCTGGCGGTGCGCAAGACCGACGAGGCCTGGTTCTTCCTCGCCTACGACATGACCCAGTCGCAGCGCGGCGAAGTCCAGCTCAACCGCACCCTGCTGACCTCGGTGCTGGTCTTCAGCCTGTTGTCGCTGGTGCTGGGCTGGTGGTCCGCCTCGAAAGTGATGCGGCCGGTGTCCGACCTGGCGGCGCGGCTGCGCGCCTATCGCGGCGGCACCAGCGAGCCCAAGCCGCTGGCCCCGCACTTCACCGACGACGAAGTCGGCCAGTTGGCCGAGGCGCTGGACGACTATTCCAACCGCCTGACCGAAGTGGTCGAGCGCGACCGCGAATTCAACGCCGATGTCAGCCATGAGCTGCGCACCCCGCTGGCGGTGATTCGCGGCGCCACCGAATTGCTGCTGGCGCGGCCGCACCTCGACGAGAAAGTGCTGCAGCGCCTGCAACGCATCCAGCGTGCCGAGCAGCAATGCAGCGACCTGATCGGCGCCCTGCTGCTGCTGTCGCGCAACGAGCGCGGGCAGGGCAGCAGCAATGTCGCCAAGGTCGCCGAGCAACTGCTCGAAGCGCACCGCGCCCAGCTCGGCGGCAAGCCACTGGCGCTGCTGCTGGAAGGCGCGCGCGACCGGGTCATCGATGCGCCCGAATCGGCACTCTCGGTCGCCCTGGGTAACCTGATCGGCAACGCCGTCAAGTACACCCAGGAAGGCCAGGTACGCGTGCACGTGTACGAAGACCGGGTGGAAGTGGAAGACACCGGTCCGGGCTTGAGCGAGGAAGATGCCGCCAAGCTGTTCCAGCGTGGCTACCGCGGCACCCATGCCGGGCATTCGCAGGGTGGCGGCATCGGCCTGTCGATCGTCAGCCGCCTGTGCGACCTCTATGGCTGGCGCGTCAGCGTGCGGCCGGGGAAGACGCGCGGCGTGGTGGCGACGTTGTACTTTGCGCCCGAAGCACTGCCCAGCGCGTA
>DATCVI010000039.1:0-16106 GCA_036566925.1 Stenotrophomonas sp. | reverse complement strand
CCGGGCGGCCGCTGGCTTCCAGCGCCTTGCCGCGGGCCAGGAACCAGCGCGCCTGGTAGGCCGGAGACAGGCCCGGCGCGGACTCGCCCAACGCCTGCAGCGCCTGCGCCGGTTGCTTGTCGGCCAGCGCGAACTCGCCGGTCAGCAACTGGTAGCGGCTCTTTTCGGCGCCGGCCAGCTGGCGCGGCGTGACCTGCGCGAGCAGGCTGCGCGCGCGCGCGGCATCGCCGGCCTCGTTCCAGGCGAACGCCGCGTCGGCCAGCAGGCGGCTGCGCTGCGCACCGGTGGCGGCAAAGGCCTGCGCCTCCAGTTGCTGCGCCGCTTCGCGCGGCTTGCCTTGTTCGAGCAAGGCGATCGCCGCGGCCTGCGCCGGCGAAGCCTGCGGGCTGAGCGTGCTGGTGGCGCAACCGGCGCAAAGCGCCAGCAGCAGGGACAAGGCGGTGATCCGGGCGAAGCGGTTGTTCATTTCGGTTCCAGTCGACGGGGCGGACGGAGGCGTGCCGGCGAAAAACGCTACGATTCTAACCTTGAGCCTGGAAAAACCGCCGATGACTTCCGCAGGAACCCTCCATGTCGTGGCCACGCCGATTGGCAACCTCGGCGACCTGACGCCGCGCGCGCAGGAGACGCTGCGCTCGGTGGCGGCGATCTGCGCCGAGGACACGCGCCGCACCGGGCAGTTGCTGGCGCACTTCGGCATCGACAAGCCGCTGGTCGCCCTGCACGACCACAACGAGGAGGCGCTGTCGCAGCGGATCGTGGCGCGCCTGCAAGCCGGCGACTCGCTGGCCCTGGTCAGCGATGCCGGCACGCCGCTGGTCAGCGACCCGGGCTTTCGCGTGGTGCGCGCCGCGCGCGCGGCGGGCTTGCGGGTCAGCCCGGTGCCCGGGGCGTGCGCGGCGATCGCGGCCTTGAGCGTGGCCGGCTTGCCCAGCGATCGATTCATCTTCGAGGGCTTCCTGCCGGCCAAGGCCGGGGCGCGCCGCGAGAAATTGGCACGCCTGGCGGGCGAGGCCGGCACGCTGGTGTTCTATGAGTCTTCGCATCGCATTGCCGAATCGCTGGCGGACATGGCGGCCGCGTTCGGCCCGACGCGGCCGGCGGTAGTGGCCCGCGAGCTGACCAAGCTGTTCGAGACCGTGCTCGACGGCACGCTGGCCGAACTGCTGGCGCGGGTGGAAGCCGACGACAACCAGCGCAAGGGCGAGTTCGTGGTGATGGTGCAGGGCGCCGGCGAAGACGCTGAGGCCGAGGCGAAACTGGCCGAGGGCAGGCGCTTGTACGCCAAGCTGGGAGAGCACTTGCCACCGTCCACGGCGGCCAAACTCGCTGCTGAGTTGAGTGGCGCGCCGAGGAAGTCGCTCTACGGCAGTTAATAGGTATCGCCGGCGGGAACAGCGGCGGCGCGCTACAATGTGCGCGGCGGAGTCGGTTGGACAGTCGCGTCATCCGCAAGGGTGCCGAGGAAAGTCCGGGCTCCATAGGGCAAGGTGCCAGGTAACGCCTGGGCGGCGTGAGCCGACGGAAAGTGCAACAGAAAGATACCGCCTACGTTCTGCAGGTCTTCGGACCGGTAGAGCCGGTAAGGGTGAAATGGTGCGGTAAGAGCGCACCGCGAGTCCGGTAACGGACCGGCACGGCAAACCCCACCTGGAGCAAGACCAAATAGGGACCTCATGACGCGGCCCGCGTCGGGTCCGGGTAGGTTGCTCGAGCGCCGCGGTGACGCGGCGCCTAGAAGAATGACTGTCTACGACAGAACCCGGCTTATAGACCGACTCCGCCGCTTTCCCCTCATGGGCTTCGCCCCTGCGGGGAACACGTTTTTTCGCGTTCGCGAAAAAAGCGTGGCGCGGCGATGCTTTGCTTCCAATCCCCCGCGCCGTTGGCGCGTCCCCCTTACTAAGGGGGACTCTGTGATGTGGGGTTCTTTGCGGGCGGGTGCTGGTTCTTAGGTTTCCAGCCGCGTCTGACCCAAGAACAAACCGTCCGGCCCGAACCGCCGTTCGTGGATCCAGCCGTGGCCTTCTTGGTCGATGGCCAGGATCGTGCTGGCGCGGGTGCCGTATTCGGGGCCGCGGATGAAGGCCGCCGATAGGCGACGCTCCAGTTCCAGGCCGACGCCGGTGTCGGGCAGTTCGCTGTCGGGGGCGATGGTTTCGTCCGCCAGGGCGGCCCAGATCGGGGCCAGGTCTTCGTCGGTCCGGGCGATCCATTCTTTCAATACGGCGGTGAGCCGGCGGGTCTTCGGCCACGGTGCGTCGAGTGCGCCGTTGGACATGCCGTGCACGCCGGGGGCCAGGCTGCGGGCGCTGGCGGGATGGTTGCCGAGGTAGCGGCACTGCGTGGGGTCGGCCAGCAGCAGGTTGAACGGGGGGTAGTCGGCGGCGCTGGCGGCCAGGTCGGTGGCGAACGCAAGGGCGTCCTGGGCGCCGGCGAGGTAGTTGGCGATCAGGTGGCCGCGCGAGGGGCCGGAGGTGGTGGCCATCGGGTCGCGCACGTTGGTCACCACCGCGGCTCGACCGCCAGGCCCCAGGCCCACCCAACTGCCGCCGGAGCGCATGTCGCGGCCGGCCACGACGCCTTGTTGGGGCGGCGGCCAGTGCGATAGCGCGGCGGTCGGGCGGCCGTGGAACTCGTCGCGGTTGCCCGCCAGCACGAGCCGCCAGCGGGGATGGGTGTTCCAGGCGATAGCGACGAGGCACATGGCCTGATTGTGAGGCTGGTACGGCGGTTCGTGCCGAAGTTTGCGCAGTGCCGTGCCAGCGCGTTGCCGTGATGGCGCGCACGTTCACGCCCTCTGCACGGCGCTGAATTTCGGTTCAATCTCAAAATATGAGACGAAACAGCAACTTGTGGATAAGCCTTGAACAAGTCTCTAAAGATTGCTGCAAGCCATTGATCCCCCTGGTGATTTGGCGGTTCAAAACTTGTTGACAACCCTTCGCGCGCTGCTAAGGTGGGCAACGGAGGGAAAACCAGGTTTTTAGTGGTTTTTCGTGGTTCAATGACTGCCCGCGTGGGTGCCGAGGGTTTTTCAGCGTGTTTCAAGGCGAGACGGCCATCACAGTCGACGACAAGGGGCGCTTGGCGGTTCCCACCGCTTACCGCGACCTCGTTGCGCGTGACAGCGGCAATCGCCTGGTGCTGACCTACAACCCATTCGAGGCCGGCTGCTTGTGGCTGTACGCCGAGAAGGAATGGGCGCGCGTGCGCGATGACGTGATGGCCAAGCCCAACACCCAGCGCACGGTGCGCATGCTGCAGCAGAAGCTGGTCGGTTCGTCGGCCGTGCTCGAGCTGGATGGCAACGGCCGCGTCAGTATTCCCGCCAGCCACCGCAACGCGGTCGGCATCGAAAAGAAAGCGGTCCTGCTGGGCATGGGGGACAAGTTCGAACTATGGAGCGAGCAGGCACATCGCGCGCTGATCCAGCAGACGCTGTCTGACGGGGATCTGGGTGATGGATTGCTCGACCTCAGGTTGTGAGCCGGGGTGCCCGGATGCGCCCTGAAGCGCAGACCGGTCACCTCCCGGTGTCGCAGCCGCCGGCGGCGCATCTGCCGGTGCTGTACACGCAGGCGCTGGAAGGCCTGCAGGTGATCGAGGACGGAACATATCTGGATGGCACTTTCGGGCGTGGTGGACACGCGCGCGGCGTGCTGCAACGACTCGGGCCGGGAGGCCGGCTGCTGGTGATGGACAAGGATCCCGAAGCGATCGCGGTGGCCGAACAGTCGTTCGGTGGCGATGCGCGGGTGTCGATCCGCCGCGCCAGCTTCGCCACGCTCGGGCAATGGGATCAGGCGCAGGCGCTCGATGGCGTGCTGCTGGACCTGGGCGTGTCCTCGCCGCAGCTGGACATCGCCGAGCGCGGTTTCAGTTTCGGCAAGGACGGCCCGCTGGACATGCGCATGGACCCGGATGCGGGCCAGAGCGCGGCGCAGTGGTTGGCGACGGCCGAAGAGCGCGAGATCGCCGATGTGCTGTTTACCTATGGCGAGGAGCGCCAGAGCCGGCGCATTGCCCGCGCGATCGTGCAGCGCCGCGCCGAGCAGCCGCTCACGCGCACCGCGCAACTGGCCGAGCTGATCGCCTCGGTGATGCCGCGCGGCAAGGACAAGATCCATCCGGCCACGCGCAGCTTCCAGGCCATCCGCATCCACATCAATCGCGAGCTGGCCGACCTCGAAGCCGGCCTCGACGCCGCGCTGGCCTGCCTCAAGCCGGGCGGGCGGCTGGCAGTGATCAGCTTCCATTCGCTGGAAGACCGCATCGTCAAGCAGTTCATCAATCGCCACGCCAAGGCGCCGCCGGCCAACCGCCGCCTGCCCGAAGCGCAGGCGTTCAATCCGAGCCTGCTGGCCATCGGTGGCGCCATCCGCGCCGAAGACGATGAGCTGGCGCTCAATCCGCGTGCGCGCAGTGCGGTGTTGCGCGTGGCCGAAAAGCTGGCGGTGACGGCATGAGCCGCTTGCTGCTCATCGTCCTGCTGGCCTGCACGATCGCCTCGGGGATTGGCGTGGTGTACATGCGCCACATGCATCGGCAGCTGTTCCAGGAGCTGACCCGGCTGCAGAAGACCCGCGACGACCTCGACATCGAGTTTGGCCGGTTGCAGCTGGAGCAGGCCACTTGGGCCGAGAGCAACCGCGTCGACCAGATCGCGCGCGAACGCCTGGGGATGAAGTTCCCCGAGACCGCCGACATCGTGGTGGTGCGGCCATGAAAAAGCGCCACGACGGACGTTTTTCACAGCGGAGCTGCCCGCAGGGTGGCGCACAAGGACGTGCGCCATGAAGCCCGCGCGCAACCGCGCCCGCAGCAGCTTCAACCTGCGTGGCCGCCTGGCCCTGGTCGGCACCACGCTGGCGCTGTGCTCGGTCACCTTGATTGGCCGCGCCGCTTACGTGCAACTGATCAACAGCGACTTCTACCAGCGCCAGGGCGAGGCCCGGTACTTGCGCGAACTGCCGATCGCCACGTCGCGCGGCATGATCACCGACCGCAATGGCGAGCCGCTGGCGGTATCCACGCCGGTCGAGTCGATCTGGGTCAATCCGCAGGAACTGCTGCGCAACCCGGACCGCATTCCCGAGCTGGCCAAGGCGCTGCAGATGCCGCAGGACGAGCTCAGCTCGCGCCTGTCGCAGAAGGCGGAAAAAGAATTCATGTACCTCAAGCGCCGGATCAATCCCGACCGCGCGCACGAGATCCTGGCGTTGAAGGTGCCGGGCGTGTTCTCGCAGCGCGAGTTCCGCCGCTTCTATCCGCAGGGCGAGGCGATGGCCCACGTGCTGGGCTTCACCAATATCGACGACCGCGGCCAGGAAGGCCTGGAACTGGCGTTCGACCAATGGCTGCGCGGCAAGCCCGGCTCCAAGCGCGTGGTGCGCGATGCGCGCGGCGCGATCGTGGAGAGCGTGGACCTGATCCGTCCGGCCGAGCCGGGCCAGGACCTGACCCTGAGCATCGACCGCCGCATCCAGTTCCTGGCCTACAAGGAATTGCGCAACGCGCTGGTCGAAAACAAGGCCGCCGGCGGTTCGATGGTAGTGATGGATGTGGCCACCGGCGAAGTGCTGGCGATGGTCAACTTGCCGACCTACAACCCGAACGCGGTGACCGGGATCAATCCGGACGCACGCCGCAATCGCGCCGTCACCGACCTGGTCGAGCCGGGCTCGACGATGAAGCCGTTGACCGTGGCCACCGCGCTGCAGGCCGGCGTGGTCACGCCCAACACCACCATCGATACCAACCCCGGCTACATGGCCGTGGGCCGCTTCACCATCAAGGACGTGCCGCGCAACAACGGCGTGCTCAACGTCACCGGCGTGATCACCCGCAGCTCGAACATCGGCGCGGCCAAGATCGCGGCGAAGTTGCCTGACGAGACGTTCTACCAGTCGATCCGCAACTTCGGTTACGGCAGTGCGCCGCATAGCGGTTTTCCGGGCGAGGCTGCCGGCGTGGTACTGCCGCCGGCGCGCTGGAGTGGTCCGTCCAAGACCACCATGTCCTATGGCTACGGTTTGAACGTCACGCCGCTGCAGATCGCCCAGGCGTATGCCGCGCTGGGCAATGGCGGCAAGTTGATCCAGCCGACTTTCGTAAAAGGCCAGCGCAGCGAATCGCGCCAGGTGGTCAGTGCGCAGGTCGCGCATACCGTCATCGGCATGATGGAAACGGTGGTGACCCAGGGCGGCGCCAAGGACGCGGCGATCCTCGGCTACCACGTCGCCGGCAAGACCGGTACCGCACGCAAGACCGGTCCCGGCGGCTATGTACCCAACCACTACAACTCCTTGTTCGCCGGCCTGGTGCCGGCGACGCGGCCGCGCTTTGCCACAGTCATCGTCATCAACGACCCGCAGGCCGGCAAGTATTACGGCGGCCTGGTGTCGGCGCCGGTGTACCACCGCGTCATGGAAGGCGCGCTGCGGTTGATGGACGTGCCGCCGGACGACATCCAGTCCTGGCTCGCCGCGCAGGCCGCCGGCAAGACCGGCCAGCCGGTTGCCAAGCCCATGGCCGCGCCGGACCCGGCACTGCTGCCCGATGCCGCCGACGAAGTCGATGCCGGCATTCCGACTGCCAATGCCGCCGGGCTGCCGTTGCAGGAGGCCCGTCAATGAGCCGGGCCATGATGCTTTCGCAATTGCTGCCCGATGTGGCGCTGGCGCGCGATGTCGAGATCACCGGCCTGGTGCTGGACAGCCGCGCCGTGCGCCCGGGCAATGCCTTCGTCGCGATCGCCGGTTTCGGCGCGCATGGCCTGGGGTTCGTCGACCAGGCACGCGCCAACGGCGCATCGGCCATCCTGTTCGATCCGCCGGCACCGGCTGAGTTGCCGGCGCCGGCCGACGCCATCGCCGTGCCCGCCCTGCGCCAGCGCATGGGCGCGATGGCCGACCGTTTCCATGGCCATCCCTCGCAGGCGATGACGATGGTGGGTGTCACCGGTACCAACGGCAAGACCTCGACCGTGCAGTTGCTGGCGCAGGCGTGGAAGCTGCTGGGCATCGAAAGCGGCAGCATCGGCACCCTCGGCGTCGGCCTGTACGGCCAGGCCGTGCCGACCGGCTTCACCACGCCGCTGGTCTTGCAGATGCACGAAGTGCTGGCGCAACTGCGCGATGACGGTGCCCGTGCCATCGCCATGGAAGTGAGCTCGCACGCGCTCGACCAGGGTCGCGTGGATGCGGTTCACTACGACGTGGCGGTATTCACCAATCTCACCCGCGACCATCTCGATTACCACGGCGACATGGCCAGCTACGGCGCGGCCAAGGCGCGGCTGTTCTCGCGCGCCGGGCTCAAGGCGGCGGTGGTCAACCTCGATGACGGCTTCGGCCGCGAGTTGATCGCCGGCCTGGGCGAGGGCATCGCGCGGATCGGCGTGAGTTCGCGCGGCCAGGAAGGCGCTCGCCTGCGCGCCGAGGCGCTGCGGCTGGACGACCACGGCATCGGTTTCGACCTGGTGGTGGACGGCGCCGCGTACCCGGTGCGCTCGCCGCTGCTGGGTCGCTTCAACGTCGACAACCTGCTGGCGGTCGCCGGCGCGCTGCTGGCCCTGGGCCATGCGGCCGAAGTGGTGGCCGATGTGCTCTCGCGCCTGCAGCCGATCCGCGGCCGCATGAACCGCCTCGGCGGCGATGGTCGTCTGCCGATGGTGGTGATCGACTACGCGCATACGCCCGACGCGCTGGAACAGGCGCTGGACAGCCTGCGTGGTCACCTGCATGGCCGGCTGCTGTGCGTGTTCGGCTGCGGCGGCGAGCGCGACACCGGCAAGCGCCCGCAGATGGCCGCCATCGCCGAGCGCATGGCCGACCGGGTCATCGTCACCGACGACAACCCGCGTAACGAAGATGGCGACCGCATCGTTGCCGACATCCTTGCCGGGTTCGAACGCGCCGACGCCGTCATTGTTCAGCGCGATCGCGCCAAGGCGATTGCCTCCGCCATTACCGCGGCCCAACCGGGCGATATCGTGCTGGTCGCCGGCAAGGGCCACGAGCCTTATCAAGAGGTCGGTGGCATCAAGCATCCGTTCGACGACACCGAAGTTGCCGCCCGCGTGCTCGCACGGGAACAGGTGCGGCAATGAAGCACACGCCCTTGTCGTTGATTGCACACTGGGCCGGCGGCGAACTGCACGGCGACGACGTGATGATCGACGCCGTCAGCAACGACACCCGCACCCTGGCCACCGGCAGCCTCTACGTTGCCCTGCGCGGTGAGCGCTTCGATGGCCATGACTTCGCTGGCGACGCCTTGATGCGGGGCGCCAGCGGCTTGCTGGTCGAGCGCCTGCTGCCCGAGATCGAGCTGCCGCAGGTCCTGGTCGCCGATCCCGAGCTGGCCCTGGCACGTGTCGCCGCGGGCATGCAGCGCGGCCGTGGCACGCGCGTGTTCGCGATCACCGGCAGCAACGGCAAGACCAGCGTCAAGTCGCTGCTGCTGGCGATCCTGCAGCATGTGCAGGAAGTCGACGGGCAGCGCGTCTACGCCACGCCGGGCAACCGCAACAACGAGATCGGCCTGCCGCTGGCGGTGATCGCCGCGCCCGACGACGCCGACTTCGCGGTGTATGAAATGGGGGCCGGCAAGCCGGGCGATATCGCCTACCTCACCGACATCGCGCGGCCGGATTTCGCCCTGGTCAACAACATCGCCGCCGCGCACCTGGAACGCATGGGCAGCCTGCTCGGCGTCGCCCAGACCAAGGGCGCTATCTATGCCGCGCTGCCGGGCGATGGCGTGGCCGTGATCAATGCCGACGACGCCTTTGCGCCGTGGTTCGAACAGGCGATCGTGCAGCCGGACCGCACCGGCCGGCGGGTGATCCGCTTCGGCCTGGAAGCCAGCGCCGACGTGCGTGCGAACGGCATCGCCGTGGGCGCGCAGGGCTCGCGCTTCACTTTGGTTACGCCGCAGGGCGAGATCGCGGTGACCCTGCAGCTGTCGGGCCGGCACAACATTCGCAACGCCCTGGCCGCCGCCTCGCTGGCGTTGGCCGCCGGCATCGGCCTGGCTCGCATTGCCGAAGGCCTGGGCCAGGCGCGGCCGGTCGCCGGCCGGCAGATCTCCCACGTGCTGCCGGGCGGCGCGGTGTTGATCGACGACAGCTACAACGCCAATCCGGGATCGCTGGACGCCGCTATCGATGCGCTCGCCGGGCCCGGCGAAAGCTGGCTGGTCCTGGGCGACATGCGCGAGCTTGGCCCCGAAGGCGCCGCGCTGCACGCCGCCGCCGGCCGCCGCGCGCGCGAGGCCAAGCTGGCGCGGCTGTACGCGCTGGGCGAACTCAGCGCGCATGCGGCGCAAGCCTTCGGTGAGCGCGGCCGGGTATTCGCCAGCCATGCCGAACTGGCCGCGGCCCTGCAAGCCGACATCAACAACGCCACGGCGCCGTTGCGCGTGCTCGTCAAGGGCTCGCGCGGCAGCGCCATGGACAGAATCGTGACCGCGCTGCTCGCGCATGGGGAGGAAGCACCGAATGCTGCTTGAGCTGGCCCGTTGGTTGCAGCAACTGGAGAGCCTGTTCGGGCTGTTCGGCTATCTGACGTTCCGCGGCATCCTTGCCGCGTTGACCGCCTTGTTCCTGTCGCTGTGGATGGGCCCGGCGGTGATCCGCCGGCTCGCCCAGTTCAAGGGCGGCCAGCCGATCCGCCAGGACGGCCCCCAGACCCATTTCTCCAAGGCCGGCACGCCGACCATGGGCGGCTCGCTGATCCTGCTGACGGTGACGCTGTCCACCTTGCTCTGGGGCGACCTGCGCAACCGCTACGTGTGGCTGGTGCTGGTGGTGATGCTGTGCTTCGGCGCGATTGGCTGGTACGACGATTGGATCAAGATCGTCCGCCGCGATCCCAACGGCCTGAAGTCGCGCTGGAAGTACCTGCTGCAATCGATCTTCGGCCTGGCGGCCGGCCTGTTCCTCTACTACACCGCCGATGTGCCGGCCGCGCTCACCTTCTATATCCCGATGTTCAAGGCGGTGGCGCTGCCGCTGGCCGGGGTGAGCTTCGTGGTGATCGCCTACTTCTGGATCGTCGGCTTCTCCAACGCGGTCAACCTGACCGACGGCCTGGACGGCCTGGCGATCATGCCGACGGTGCTGGTGGCCTGCGCGCTCGGCGTGTTCGCCTATGCCTCGGGCAATGTCGTGTTCTCCGAATACCTGAAGATCCCGGCCATTCCCGGTGCCGGCGAGCTGATCATCATTTGCGCGGCGATCGCCGGTGCCGGCCTCGGCTTCCTGTGGTTCAACACTTATCCGGCGATGGTGTTCATGGGCGACATCGGCGCGCTGGCGCTCGGTGCGGTGCTCGGCACCATCGCGGTGATCGTGCGCCAGGAACTGGTGCTGGTGGTGATGGGCGGCGTGTTCGTGGTCGAAACGCTGTCGGTGATGATCCAGGTCGCCTCGTTCAAGCTCACCGGCAAGCGCGTGTTCCGGATGGCGCCGATCCACCACCACTTCGAACTCAAGGGCTGGCCCGAGCCGCGCGTGATCGTGCGCTTCTGGATCATCTCGGTAGTGCTCGTGCTGATCGGCCTGGCCACGTTGAAGGTGCGCTGAGATGAACGACCTGTCCCGCCAAGCGACCCGCCTGGAAGCGATCGGAGGCCGCTACGACCCGTGGCTGCTCGGCGCCGCCGTGGCGCTGGCCTCGCTCGGCGTGGTGATGGTCGCCTCCAGCTCGATCGAACTGGCCGCCAGCCCGTTCTACTACCTCACCCGTCACCTGTTGTTCCTCGGCGTCGGCGTTGGCCTGGCGTTCTGGGCCATGCGCACCGAATTGAAGAACGTCGAGCTGCATAACCAGATGTTGTTGCTGGCGTGCTTCGCGCTGCTGGCCGTCGTGTTCGTGCCGGGCCTGGGCAGCAGCGTCAACGGCGCGCGGCGCTGGATCAACCTGGGGGTGTCGAAGTTCCAGACCGTCGAAGCGGTCAAGGTGCTCTACATCATCTGGTTGGCGAGCTACCTGGTGCGCTTCCGCGACGAGGTCAATGCGACCTGGCAGGCCATGCTCAAGCCGGTGTTCGTGGTCGGCCTGCTGGTTGGCCTGCTGCTGCTGCAGCCGGACTTCGGCTCGTCGATGCTGTTGCTGAGCGTCACCGCCTGCATGCTGGTGCTGGGTGGGGCGCAGATCAAGCGGATCATCCTGCCGATCCTGCTGCTGCTGCCGGCGCTGGTGGCCCTGGTGATCCTGGAGCCGTACCGCATGCGGCGCGTCACTTCGTTCATGGACCCGTGGGCCGATCAGCTCGGCTCGGGCTACCAGCTGTCGAACGCATTGATGGCGATCGGCCGCGGCGAGTGGTTCGGCGTCGGCCTCGGCGGTTCGGTGCAGAAGCTCAACTACCTGCCGGAATCGCATACCGACTTCATCTTCTCGGTGATTGCCGAAGAGCTCGGCTTTGTCGGCGTGTGCCTGGTGGTAGCGCTGTATGCGCTGCTGGTGGGCAGGGCGTTCTGGCTGGGCATGCGCTGCATCGAGATGAAGCGCCATTTCTCCGGCTACATCGCCTTCGGCATCGGCCTGTGGATCGCGATGCAGAGCTTCGTCTCGATCGGCGTCAACCTGGGCATCCTGCCGACCAAGGGTCTGACCTTGCCGCTGATTTCCTCGGGCGGCTCCTCGGTGCTGATGACCTGCGTGGCGATGGGCGTGTTGTTGCGCGTGTCCTATGAAACCGATCGCGCCGAACGCCTGCGCACCAAGCTGGCGCCGGGCGCGCAGGCGGCCGGTGGCGCGGCGGCGTCGCCAGCGGAAGCCGCGCCGGCCGAGGTCGCGCCGGTCGTTGCATCGGCGCCGTTCTCGGCCTCGTCGGTGGTGGCCGCCACGCAGGCGCTGCGCGGCACCAGCCGGATGCAGCCGCGGGTCGAGCCGACCTTCGGGAGGATCGCGTGAGCGCAGGCAGCTCCCATGCCAACAGCGACGGCCCGGTGATGATCCTGGCTGGCGGCACCGGCGGCCACATCTTTCCCGGCCTGGCCGTGGCCAAGGTGCTGCGCGCGCGTGGCGTGCCGGTGACCTGGCTGGGCGCGGACGGCGCCATGGAAACCCGCCTGGTGCCGCAGCACGACATCGCGATCGACACGCTGGCGATCAGCGGGCTGCGCGGCAAGGGCAAGCTGGCCCTGCTCGGCGCGCCGGTGCGCGTGTTGCGTGCGATCCGCGCCGCTGGCTTCGTGTTGCGCGAGCGCAAGCCGCGCGCGGTGGTGAGTTTCGGCGGCTTTGCCGCCGGACCCGGCGGGCTGGCGGCGCGGCTGATGCAGTTGCCGCTGCTGGTACACGAACAGAACCGCGCGCCGGGCATGACCAACAAGGTGCTTTCGCGTTTCGCGCGGCGCGTGCTGACCGGTTTTCCGGGCAGCTTCGCTGGCGAAGAAGCGGTCGGTAACCCGGTGCGCGCGGAGATCGCGGCCGT
Organism: Stenotrophomonas sp.; assembly: GCA_036566925.1. GTDB lineage: Bacteria > Pseudomonadota > Gammaproteobacteria > Xanthomonadales > Xanthomonadaceae > Stenotrophomonas_A. Next base: position 3,659 of record DATCVI010000039.1, on the reverse strand, counting down.
CCCGGCGCCGGCCGAACGCTTTGCCGGGCGCAGCGGCAGCCTGCGGCTGTTGGTGCTCGGCGGCAGCCAGGGGGCACGCGTCCTCAACAACGCGGTGCCCAATGCGCTGGCCGCGCTCGGCCACCCCGATGTGGAAGTTCGCCACCAGTGCGGCGAAAAGCTCCGCGCCGAAGCCGAGGCGGCTTATGCGCAGGCCGGCGTGCGCGCCAGCGTCGAGCCGTTCATCGCCGACATGGCCGCCGCTTACACCTGGGCCGACCTGGTGGTGTGCCGTGCTGGCGCCTCGACCCTGGCCGAGCTCTGCGCCGTCGGCGTGGGCAGCGTGCTGGTGCCGTTCGCCGCCGCGGTGGACGACCACCAGACCCGCAACGCCGAATACCTGGTCCAGGCCGGTGCGGCCGTGCTGCTCAAGCAGGACGACGCCCTGGCCGAGCACCTGCAGCCCGTACTGCGCCAATTGCTGGCCGACCCGGCGCGCCGCCTGGCCATGGCCCAGGCCGCGCGTGGCCTGGCCAAACCCGATGCAGCCGAACGCATCGCCGACATCATTCTCGAGGAAGCCGTATGAAGTGGGTAACCGCGATGCGCCACGCCGCGCTCGCACAGGCAGGGCGCGCATGATCCGCCGCCTGCAAGACAGCCAGGACCTGGTGCGCGCATTCCCGCGCGTGCACTTCGTCGGTATCGGCGGCACCGGCATGAGCGGCATCGCCGAGGTAATGCTGACGCTGGGCTACGAAGTGTCCGGCTCGGACAACGCCGACAACGCGGCTACCCGGCGCCTGGCCAAGCTCGGCGCGCGGGTGATGCGCGGGCATTCGGCAGCCAACGTGCTCGGTACCGACTGCGTCGTGGTTTCCAGCGCCATCCGCGAAGACAACCCGGAGTTGATGGAAGCGCGCAGCCAGCGCATTCCGATCATGCCGCGCGCGGCCATGCTGGCCGAACTGATGCGATTCCGCCGCGGCATCGCGGTGGCCGGTACGCACGGCAAGACCACCACCACCAGCCTGGCCGCAGCGGTGCTGAGCGAAGGCGGGCTGGACCCGACCTTCGTGATCGGCGGGCAGCTGCTGGCCGCCGGCGCCAACGCCAAGCTCGGCGGCGGTCAATGGTTGGTGGCCGAGGCCGACGAGAGCGACGGCAGCTTCCTGCGCCTGAATCCGCTGGTGGCGGTGATCACCAACATCGATGCCGACCACCTGGAGAACTACGGCAACGACTTCGCACGCGTGCAGGCGGCCTTCGCCGAATTCCTGCAGCGGCTGCCGTTCTACGGCCTGGCGTTGCTGTGCATCGACGACCCGGAAGTGGCGGCGCTGGCGGCGAAGACGCCGCGCCATGTGATGACCTACGGCCTCAGCACGCACGCCGACGTGCGTGCCGAAGACGTGGTGCAGGATGGCCCGCGCATGCGCTTCACCCTGCGCCTGCCCGAAGGCAGCACCACGCCGGTGACGCTGGCCCTGCCGGGTCGCCACAACGTACTCAACGCCCTGGCTGCGGCGGCGATCGGCTGGCAGCTGGGCGTGGCGCCGGAAACCATTGCGCGCGCGCTGGAAAATTTTGCCGGCATCGGCCGTCGCTTCAACGACCTTGGCGAAGTCACCACCGCCAGCGGCGCACGCGTGCGCCTGGTCGACGACTACGGCCACCATCCGCGCGAACTCGAAGCGGTGTTCGCCGCTGCGCGTGGCGGCTGGCCGGACAAGCGCCTGGTCGTCGCGTTCCAGCCGCACCGCTACAGCCGCACCCGCGACCAGTTCGATGCTTTCGCCGCCGTGCTGAGCACGGTCGATGCGTTGGTCCTGAGCGAGGTCTACCCGGCTGGCGAAGCGCCGATCCCCGGTGCCGACGCGCGTTCGCTGGCCCGCGCCATCCGCGCGCGCGGCCGCAGCGAGCCGGTCGTGGTCGGGCAGGTGGCACAGCTGGGCGAGGTATTGCCGGATGTGCTGCAGGACGGCGACTTGCTGCTGATGATGGGCGCCGGTGACATCGGTTATGTCGCCCAGCACATCGCCACCGACGGCTTCCGCAGCGAGGTGAAGGCATGAGCACGTTGCCCGCCCGTCGTCATGAAGATCCGGCGGTGTTCGGCCGCGTCGCGGTGCTGCTCGGCGGCACCTCGAGCGAGCGCGAAGTGTCGCTGGATTCAGGCCGCAACGTATTGGAAGCGCTGCGCAGCCGTGGCGTCGATGCGCAGCCGGTCGATGGCATCGCCGCGCTGGCGCAGGCGCTGGTCGACAAGCGCTTCGATCGCGTGTTCAACGTCCTGCACGGTCACAACGGCGGCGGCGAAGACGGCATCGTGCAGGGCTTGATGGAAGCCTTTGGCGTGCCGTACACCGGCTCGGACGTGCTCGGCTCGGCGCTGTCGATGGACAAGATCCGCACCAAGCAGGTGTGGTTGTCGCTGGGCCTGCCGACGCCGCGCTATGCGCGCCTTGCGCCGGGCAGCGACATTCATGGCGCCGCCCGCGCGCTGGGCCTGCCGGTGATCGTCAAGCCGGCCAATGAGGGCTCCAGTGTCGGCGTCAGCCGCGTGTTCGAAGACGCGCAGCTGGACGAGGCCGTGGCCCTGGCCGCGCGCTACCCGGGCGAACTGCTGATGGAGCAACTGATCGAAGGCGACGAGTTGACCGTGGCCGTTCTCGGCGAGCAGGCGTTGCCGTCGATCCGCATCGTGCCCAAGGGCCAGTGGTACGACTACAACGCCAAATACATTGCAGAGGACACGCAGTACCTGTGTCCGGGACTGGAAGGCGAGGCCGAGGTGGAAATCCGGCGCATCGCGCTGGCCGCGTTCCAGGCTGCCGGGTGCCAGGGCTGGGGCCGGGTCGATGTGATGCGCGACCGCACCAGTGGCGCCTTCTACCTGCTGGAGGTCAACACCGCGCCGGGCATGACCAGCCACTCGCTGGTGCCCAAGGCCGCGCGCCAACTTGGCGTCGAGTTCGACGAACTGTGCTGGCGGATCCTGGAGCAGACACTGTGAAGCAGACCGGACATGGCTTGCAGGCAACGACGCGGGGCGCGCAGACGCCGGCCGCGGCGTGCGCCTGCGCCTGCCATGTCCTCGCCACGGCGTCGGAGGTGCTGGCATGAACGCCGCCCTGCGCATCCTCGCCTGGCTGCTCGCGGTCGCGCTGGTCGCACTGCCGGTGGTGGCCGTGCTCAACGGCTGGGTTGGCGCCGAGCGCTGGCCGCTGAGCAAGTTGCGCGTGACCGGCGACTTCAAGCGCGTGCCGGCCGAGCAATTGCAGGCAGTGGTGCTGCCGTATGCGCGATCGGGGTTCTTCGCGGTCAAGCTGAAGAACGCGCAGGATGCAATCGAGCGTCTGCCGTGGGTGGAAAGCGCACAGGTGCGCAAGCAGTGGCCGGACGTGCTGGAAGTGCGCGTGATCGAACACCAGCCGTTCGCGCGCTGGGGCGAAGACCGCATGTTGTCCGAGCAAGGCCGTTTGTTCGCAATTCCGCCGGGCCTGCGCAACCTGGACCTGCCGCAGCTCAACGGGCCGGACAGCAAGACCCGCGAAGTGGTCGCGCTCTACAACGAGTCGCGCGCGCTGTTCGCACCGACCGGCCTGGACGTCAAGCGCCTGGAAATGGACGCGCGCGGCAGCTGGTCGCTGGGCCTGAGCAATGGCGTGGCGGTGATC
>DATCVI010000038.1:0-11342 GCA_036566925.1 Stenotrophomonas sp. | reverse complement strand
GCCGCGCCGCGGTTAGCCTCCGTAGTTCGAAGAATGAGGCCGTCGCAACGGCTGGGAAAACGAACAGCACGTAGCCCGATGCGCGACAGATGAGCACAAGCGCCCTTCGAGAAGCTTGGAATGTCTTCTATCGCCGAGCTTTTCCTGGCCGTTGCGACGGCATCATTTGGTCGGTGGCGGAGGAATTGTCGGGGCGCGGTCCACGGCGTGTCCCGAAACCGGACTGCCCCCAACCACCGCACGTAAAAACAAAACATCAAACAATCAAACAATCAAGCAGCAGCCGAAACCACCCGCCCCCGCAAAGAATTACTCAGCGCCTCAGTAATCAACACATCCACGAACTGCCCAACCAACCGCGGATGCCCGGCAAAATTCACCGAGCGCATGTTCTCCGTCTTGCCGGTCAACTCATTGGGGTCCTTGCGCGAAGGTCCCTCGACCAGGATCGACTGCACCGACCCCACCATCGCCGCGGAAATCTTCGCCGCGTGCGCATTGATATGCGCCTGCAGCCGGGAAAGGCGGGCGTGCTTCACCGCTTCCGGCGTGTCGTCGGAAAGGTCGGCTGCCGGCGTGCCCGGACGCCGCGAATAGATGAATGAGAAACTCTGGTCGAAACCTACGTCCTCGATCAGTTTCATCGTCTTCTCGAAATCTTCGTCGGTCTCGCCCGGGAAGCCGACAATGAAATCCGAGCTGATCGAGATGTCCGGCCGTACCGCGCGCAGCTTGCGGATCCGCGACTTGAACTCCAGCGCGGTGTAGCCGCGCTTCATCGCGCTGAGAATGCGGTCGCTGCCCGCTTGCACCGGCAGGTGCAGGAAGTTGGCCAGCTGCGGTACGTCGCGGTAGGCGTCCACCAGCGAATCGCTGAACTCCAGCGGGTGCGAGGTGGTGAAGCGGATGCGGCCCACGCCTTCGATCTGCGCGATGGTCCGGATCAGCAGGCCGAGGTCAGCGACTTCGCCGTCGCCGTACGGGCCGCGGTAGGCATTGACGTTCTGGCCGAGCAGGTTGATCTCGCGCACGCCCTGGGCGGCCAGTTGCGCCACTTCCACCAGCACGTCCTCGAAGGGCCGGCTCACTTCTTCGCCGCGGGTATAGGGGACCACGCAGAACGAGCAATATTTCGAGCAGCCTTCCATGATCGAGACGAAGGCCGAGGGGCCTTCGGCGCGCGGCTCGGGCATGCGGTCGAATTTCTCGATCTCCGGGAAGCTGATGTCCACCTGCGGCTTGCCGGATTGGCGGCGTTCGCGAATCAGTTCCGGCAGGCGGTGCAGGGTCTGCGGTCCGAACACCAGGTCCACGTAGGGCGCGCGCTTGACGATCGCCTCGCCTTCCTGGGAAGCCACGCAGCCGCCTACGCCAATGATCACCGGGCGGTCGCCCTGCTTGAGCGCCTTCCAGCGGCCGAGCTGGCTGAAGACTTTCTCCTGCGCCTTCTCGCGGATCGAGCAGGTGTTGATCAGGATGACGTCGGCCTCTTCGGGCACGTCGGTCAAATCCAGGCCTTCGGCCTCGGCGAGCACGTCGGCCATCTTGGCCGAGTCGTACTCGTTCATCTGGCACCCGTGGGTCTTGATGTAGAGCTTGCCGCGGGCGCCGCCGGGCACGGCCTTGCGGCTGCCGGGCAGGGGAATCAGCGCCGGGGCAGGGGCGGGGGTGTCCACGCTGGGCGTGGCGAGGGAGTCGACGGCGGGCGTCCCGGGCATGGCGATTATTCCAGACGGGTGGCGGGCAGGCGGCCGATCAGGGCCGGAGGAACTGCGCATTATAGCGGCCGGCCAGGGCCGGATCCTCGCCGGCCGCCGCCCGCCACTTGGCAGCGCCTCCCGGAGCCGGGATACTCGCGCCCATGAAGGGGATGGGGATCTTGGGGCTGTTGCTCGTCTTCACGCTGCCGGCTGCGCCGGCGGTGGCGGGCACCGTTTTCAAGTGCGTCGGCAGCGATGGCGTCACCAGTTACGTCAGCAAGCGCCCCGCAGGCGCCAGCTGCAGTGCCGTCAGCCAGTTCCGCAACGCCGAGCGCCGCGTCAGCCGGCCGCGAGCGGCAATCCCGCTGGTAGCGCCGGCCAAGGCCGATCCCGTAGTCGGCGCGTCGGTGCCTGCGGCGTCCGCACCCACCTTCCAGGCTACGGCCGCCAGCCTCGCGCCGAAGGCGATCACGCCGGCCCCGCTGCCCGGCCCGAGCCGGCCGCCGCGTCGCGTGGTCAACGGCCAGGTCTACGCCTATATGAAGGACGGCGTGCGCCACTACACCAGCGCGCGGCCGACGCAGACCGCCAGTGTCCAGGGCCTGCGCACCATCCGCTACAGCTATATCGAGACCTGCTACGCCTGCGGGGTGAACCCGGGGGTCAACTTCGGCTCGGTGCGCCTCAACACCAATGCCTATGCGGGCGAGATCGCCGCGGCCGCGCGCGAGTTCGGGGTCGAGGAGTCGATCGTGCGCGCGATCATCCATGCCGAATCGGCCTACAACCCGACTGCCCTCAGCCGCGCCGGCGCGCAGGGCCTGATGCAGTTGATGCCGGCCACCGCGCGCCGCTTCGGCGTCAGCGACTCGTTTGATGCATCGCAAAATATCCGCGGCGGCGTGCAATACCTGTCTTGGCTGCTCAAGCGCTTCAACGGCAACCTGACGCTGGCCGCGGCCGGCTACAACGCCGGCGAAGGCGCGGTCGACCGCCACGGCGGCGTGCCGCCCTACAGCGAAACCCAGCGCTACGTGCAGCGCGTGGGCCTGCTGGCCGAGCGCTATCGCGGTGCCCAGGCCAGTGCGCAGTGATCGCTGTTTCCCGTCGCCCGGCGCATGCGCGAGGAGAGAGAACGTGCGTTGCGACACGCTGGCTGCATTGTGTGGCCATTAAGGCTTCCGCTACACTCGCTGCGGATTCATTTCCCGGCTCGACCCCCAGCGAGCCGCTGGCAGCCTCATAGCTACCTAAAAACAAGTATCGGAGTGCCGGATGGCCAACGATGGGGTTAACGAACCCGCCAACACGGGGCGTCGACGGTTTTTGACCGCGACAACCGCTGTAGTCGGGGCAGTAGGTGCAGGTTTCATCGCAGTACCGTTCATCAAATCGTGGAATCCCAGTGCGCGTGCCAAGTTGGCCGGTGCACCGGTGACCGCCGATATCAGCGCATTGCAGGAAGGCCAACGGCTGATCCTGGAATGGCGCGGCCAGCCTATCTGGATCGTCAAGCGCTCGCAGGCGATGCTGGCGGCGTTGCCGTCGCTGGACGACCGATTGCGCGATCCCAAGTCCGAGAACAAGGACCAGCAGCCGGCCTACGTGCTGAAGAATCCGGAGTTCCGTTCGATCAAGCCGGAAGTCTCGGTGCTGGTCGGGCTGTGCACCCACCTGGGCTGTTCGCCGGAGATGGTCGCCGAGATCCGCCCCGAGCCCTACGACCCACAGTGGAAGGGGGGCTACTTCTGCCCCTGCCACAAGTCGCGCTTCGACATGTCCGGCCGCGTGTTCCAGGGCGTGCCGGCGCCGATCAACCTGCTGGTGCCGCCCCACCACTACCAGGACGACAACACGATCATCATCGGCGTGGACCCGTCTTCCGGCGGCGGCGCGCCCACCAGCACGGGGGCTGCCTGAGCCATGGCCAATATCCTTGTCCGTACCGCGAATGGCGTGTTCGACTGGGTCAATGCCCGTGCGCCGGGGTTGATGCCGGTCTACCGCAAGCACGTCAGCGAGTACTACGCGCCGAAGAACTTCAACCTTTGGTACTACTTCGGCTCGCTGGCCCTGGTGGTGCTGGTCAACCAGATCGTCACCGGCATCTTCCTGACGATGCACTACAAGACCAGCGCGGCCGAGGCGTTCTCCTCGGTCGAATACATCATGCGCGACGTCGAGTGGGGCTGGCTGATCCGCTACATGCACAGCACCGGCGCCTCGCTGTTTTTCATCGTCGTCTACCTGCACATGTTCCGCGGGCTGATGTACGGCAGCTACCAGAAGCCGCGCGAGCTGGTGTGGATCCTGGGCATGCTGATCTACCTGGTGCTGATGGCCGAAGCCTTCATGGGCTACGTGCTGCCCTGGGGCCAGATGTCGTTCTGGGGCGCGAAGGTGATCATCTCGCTGTTCGGCGCCATCCCGGTGATCGGCAACGGGCTGACCGAATGGATCATGGGCGACTACCTGCCCAGCGACGCCACCCTCAACCGCTTCTTCGCCCTGCACGTCATCGCGCTGCCGCTGGTGCTGCTGTTGCTGGTGGTGCTGCACCTGGGCGCGCTGCACGAGGTGGGCTCCAACAACCCCGACGGCGTGGAGATCAAGAAGGGGCCCAAGGGCAACCGCTGGTCGCCGAGCGCGCCGACCGACGGCATCCCGTTCCACCCGTACTACACGGTCAAGGACATGGTCGGCGTCGGTTTCCTGTTGATCCTGGCGGCCTTCATCATCTTCTTCGCGCCGGGCTTTGGCGGGCTGTTCCTGGAGCACGACAACTTCACCGAGGCCAACCGCCTGGTCACCCCGGAGCACATCAAGCCGGTGTGGTACTACACGCCGTATTACGCGATGTTGCGGGTGGTGCCGAACAAGCTCGGCGGCGTGCTGGTGATGTTCGCGGCGATCGCGATCCTGTTCCTGGTGCCCTGGCTCGACCGCGCCAAGGTGCGCTCGATCCGCTACCGCGGCTGGATCTCGAAGGTAGCCCTGGGCGTGCTGGTGGTGTGCTTCGTCTGGCTCGGCATCATCGGTTCGGGCCCCGGCACCGACATCCACGAGACCTACATCGGGCGCGTGCTGACGTTCCTGTACTTCGCCTTCTTCATCACCATGCCGCTGTGGACGACCTTGGACAAGACCAAGCCGGTGCCGGATCGGGTGACGACCCATGACTAAGACGCGATGGACCACCCGTCTGGCCCTGGGCCTGCTGCTGGGCATCGGCGCGGTTGCCGGTACCGCCAGCGCGGCCGAGGGCGGCCAGTTGCTGCAGGCCGGCAACGACCTGGGCGATCGCGCCTCGTTGCAGCGCGGCGCCAAGCTGTTCATGAACTACTGTTCCGGCTGCCACTCGCTGAAATACCTGCGCTACTCGCGCATGGCCAGCGACCTGGGGCTGAGCGAAGAAGAGGTCATGAAAAACCTCAACTTCACCGGTGCCAAGATCGGCGACCACATCGAGGCGTCGATGCCCAAGGACGCCGCCACGCAGTGGTTCGGCAAAGCGCCGCCGGACCTGAGCCTGATTGCCCGGGTACGCGGTACCGACTGGCTGTACACCTACCAGAAGTCGTTCTATCCGGACCAGAGCCGGCCGTTGGGCTGGAACAACAAGCTGTTCCCCAACGTGTCGATGCCCAACCCGCTGTGGGAGCTGCAGGGCCTGCAGCAGCCGGAGTACGGCGAGCCGGAGGCGGCGGGCATGGACAAGCCGGTGGTGGCGCTCAAGCTCGCCTCGCCGGGCAAGCTGAGCCCGGCCGAGTTCGACCAGTCGGTGCGCGACATCACCAACTTCCTTGAGTACGCCGGCGAGCCGGCGATCCTCAAGCGCCAGAGCATGGGCGTGTGGGTGGTGCTGTTCCTGGCGTTCCTGACCTTCCTGGCCTACCTGCTGAAAAAGGAATACTGGAAGGACGTGCATTGAGTCTCGCGGCGGCGGACGCTGCCGCGGGGCCGCCTCGGAGGCGCAGCATCGCTATTGGCTTTTGTGACGGCCGGTTGCACACTCGGAAATCGGGGCGACCACCGGCACTGGGCCGGCGGCGTCGATGCGACCGGCGGAATTTAGAACAACCTGGAACGGTTGTTGGAGAGCCTTGAATGGCGACGAGCGTGCGTATGCGGAATACCTTGACCCTGTTTTCCTCCACCGACGATGTGCTTTGCCATCGTGTCCGGTTGGTCCTCGCGGCCAAGGGCGTTACCTACGATCTGGTGGCGGTAGACCCGCAGAACCCGCCGGAAGACCTGATCGACCTCAACCCGTACCACTCGGTGCCGACCCTGGTCGAGCGCGAGCTGGTGCTGTACGCCGCCTCGGTGGTCAGCGAATACCTGGACGAGCGCTACCCGCATCCGCCGCTGATGCCGGTCGATCCGCTGTCGCGGGCGCGCCTGCGCCTGGCGATGCTGCGGATCGAACACGACTGGGTGCCGCAGGTGCAGGCGATCCAGCTCGGCAACAAGACCCAGGCCGAAGCCGGGCGCAAGCGCCTGAAGGAACTGCTGACCGCCTCGGTGCCGTTGTTCAAGGCCAGCAAGTTCTTCCTCAACCCGGAAATGAGCCTGGCCGATTGCGCGATGGCGCCGATCATCTGGCGCCTGCAGGCGCTGGACATCCCGCTGCCGAAGGACGGCAAGGCGATCGAGGATTACGGCAACCGCATTTTCCGCAATCCCGGTTTCATCCGCAGCCTGACCGACCAGGAAAAGAAGCTGCGCGACATGCCGGCCTGATGAGGCCGGGCTGAGCGCCGCACGCCGCCGCTCCTGCGAGGGGGCGCGCGGTTGCGCCGAGGGCAAGTAAACTGTCGCCCATGAGCGAAGACTTTCCCCGCATGACCAGCCACCGTCCGTACCTGCTGCGGGCGTTGGTGGAGTGGATCAACGACAACCAGATGACCCCGCACCTGCTGGTGGACGCCAGTTTGCCGGGCGTGCAGGTGCCCTCCAGCGCCGTCAAGGACGGCCGCGTGGTCCTCAACATCGCCGAGCGCGCGGTAGTGCGCCTGGACATCGACAACGAAGGCATCAGTTTCACCGCGCGCTTTGGCGGCGTCAGCTTCCCGGTGCAGGTGCCGATGTCCGCCGTGCTGGCGGTGTATGCGCGCGAGACCGGGCAGGGCATGGCGCTACCGGACGACCTGCCGGGGACCGGCGGCACCGCCAACGAAGATGGCGATAACGCCGCCAGCAGTGGCCACGACCCCGAAGACACCCCGCCACCGGCCGGCAAGCGCCCGCACCTGCGCGTGGTGAAGTAAGCGCGATCCCTGTGGGAGGGGCTTCAGCCCCGACGAACGGAGCGGCGACCTGTCAGCTCAACGCTCTTCCGGCTGTGGCCGCAAAGGCGTGACCGTCGCCATCGACGGTCCGACGAAGGACACCAGTTCGCCCCCGCGCAACACCAGGCGACCGCTATGGCGGTCGACGCCGTCGTGCGAGTAGTCGAAGCGGAACGTGCGCTCCAGCCCCAGGCGCCCGCTGGGCAAGCGGCACACGCGCACGCCGATGGCATGCACGCTCTGGTCCAGCCACTGCACATCGGCGGCGCGGCAGGCATTGCGGCCCAAGGCCTCGGCGCGTTCGGCAGCGGCGCGGGCGGCATTCCAATAGGCGAACGCGGCCGCGCCGAAGATCATCAACAGGATCAGGGTCATCGCCGCACTGTGCCAGATTGTGGGAGGGGCTTCAGCCCCGACCAACGCAGGCGCGATCCCACGAGTGACTGAACCGGTTCACCGCAACAACGTTGCCGTCCCTCGATCCGGCCCCATTTCCAGGGTTCCCCTCCGGTTTCCTCCGCGCCGCGCTACCCTGGTGCCGCGCGCCCCACGAGGCCTGGCATGCACCCGGTATTGAGCCGCTTCCACCCCACCACCGCCCGCTGGTTCCAGCGGCGCTTCGGTGCGCCCACGCCGGCGCAGGCGCAGGCCTGGCCGCAGATCCTCGATGGCCGCCATACCCTGGTGGCCGCGCCCACCGGCTCGGGCAAGACCCTCACCGCCTTCCTCGCCGCCATCGACGGCCTGCTGCGCGAGGGCCTGGCCAACGGCGGCCAGCTGCCGGACGAAACCAGGGTGCTGTACGTCTCGCCGTTGAAGGCGCTGTCCAACGATATTCACCTCAATCTGGATACTCCGCTGCAGGGCATCGCCGCGGCATTGACCGAGGAAGGCCTGCCGCCGGTCGAGATCCGCGCCGCCGTGCGCACCGGAGATACCCCGCAGCGCGAGCGCGCGCAGGCACGCAAGCGGCCACCGCACATCCTGGTGACCACGCCGGAATCGCTGTACGTGCTACTCGGTTCGGCGTCCGGGCGCGAGGCGCTGCGCCACGTGCGCAGCGTCATCGTCGACGAGATCCACGCCGTCGCCGCCGACAAGCGCGGCAGCCACCTGGCCCTCACCCTGGAGCGGTTGCAGGCACTAGCCGCGCAGCCGGTTCAGCGCATCGGCCTGTCGGCCACGCAAAAGCCGATCGACGCGGTGGCGCGCTTCCTGGTCGGCGCGGCCCACGTCCACGGCGATGTGCCCGACTGCGCCATCGTCGATATCGGCTACACCCGCCAGCGCGACCTTGCGCTGGGCCTGCCGCCGACGCCGCTCTCGGCGGTGATGTCCAACGACCAATGGCAGCAGGTGTACGAGGAAGTGGCCACGCTGGCGCGCGCGCATCGCACCACGCTGGTGTTCGTCAACACCCGGCGCATGGCCGAGCGCGCGTCGCGACATCTGGGCGAACTGCTCGGCGCCACCCGCGTCGCCGCCCACCACGGCAGCCTGTCGCGCGAGACCCGGCTGTCGGCCGAGCGCCGGCTCAAGGCCGGCGAGCTCACCGTGCTGGTGGCAACCGCTTCGCTGGAACTGGGCCTGGACATCGGCGATGTCGACCTGGTGGTGCAGCTCGGCTCGCCGCGCTCGATCGCCACCTTCCTGCAGCGCGCCGGCCGTTCCGGCCATGCCGTGGGTGGCACGCCGAAAGCGCGGCTGTTCCCGGCCTCGCGCGACGAACTGGTCGAATGCGCCGCATTGCTCGATGCCGTGCGCCGTGGCGAACTCGATGCGCTGCGCCTGCCGACAGCGCCGATCGACGTGCTGGCGCAGCAGATCGTCGCCGAGGTGGCCTGCCAGGACTGGGACGAAGACGCGCTGTATGCGCTGGTCACCCGTGCCTGGCCCTACGCGCAACTGCCGCGCGAACGTTTCGCCGAGGTCGTGCGGATGCTGGTGGAAGGCTTCAGCACGCGGCTTGGCCCGCGCGGCAGCTACGTGCATCGCGATGCGGTCAATCGCCAGCTGCATGCCCGCCGTGGCGCGCGCATGACCGCGCTGACATCCGGCGGCACCATCCCCGAGACCGGCGACTACAGCGTGGTGCTGGAGCCGCAGGCGCAGAACATCGGCACGGTCAACGAAGATTTCGCGGTCGAAAGCCTGGCTGGCGATGTGTTCCAGCTCGGCAATGCCAGCTACCGCATCCTGCGGGTCGAGCCGGGCCGGCTGCGGGTGGAGGACGCGCGCGGACAGCCGCCGAATATTCCGTTCTGGCTAGGGGAGGCGCCCGGGCGCACCGACGAGCTCTCGCTTGCGGTGGCACGCCTGCGCGAAGCGGTCGCCACGCGCCTGCACCGCGACGGCCGCGAGGCGACGCTGACCTGGCTGGCCGAGGACTGTGCTTTCGGTGCCGAGGCCGCGCGCCAGTTGCTCGACTACCTGGCCCACGCCGAAGCCGCGCTCGGCGCACTGCCGACCCAGCATCGCATCGTGATGGAGCGCTTCTTCGACGACAGCGGCGGCACCCAGCTGGTCATCCATACCCCGTTCGGCAGCCGCATCAACCGCGCCTGGGGCCTGGCGCTGCGCAAGCGCTTCTGCCGCACCTTCAATTTTGAGCTGCAGGCCGCGGCCACCGAAGACGCCATCGTCCTGTCGCTGTCCACCAGCCACAGCTTCGACCTGCTCGATGTCTCGCGCTACCTGCACTCTTCGTCCGCCGAACATGTGCTGGTGCAGGCCTTGCTCGATGCGCCCCTGTTCGGCGTGCGCTGGCGCTGGAACGCGACCAACGCGATGGCGCTGCCGCGCTTCACCGGTGGGCGCAAGGTCGCGCCGCAATTACAACGGATGAAGTCCGAAGATCTGTTGGCCACGGTATTTCCCGACCAGGTCGCCTGCGCCGAGAACCTGGTGGGCGAGCGCGAAGTGCCGGAGCACCCGCTGGTCGAGCAGACTCTGCACGACTGCCTGCACGAAGCCATGGACACCGACGGTTGGCTGCAGGTGCTGCGTGGCCTGGAGAGTGGGCAGATCGAAGTGGTGGCGCGCGATCTTGCCGCGCCCTCGCCGCTGGCGGCCGAAGCGCTCAATGCGCGCCCCTACGCCTTCCTCGACGATGCCCCGCTGGAGGAGCGCCGCACCCAGGCGGTACAGACTCGACGTTATCGCGACCCGGAAAGCGCCGACGACCTCGGCCGGCTCGATCCCGACGCGATCGCCGCGGTGCGCGAACAGGCCTGGCCGCAGCCGCGCGATCCGGAAGAAATGCACGAGGCCCTGGCTTCGATCGGGCTGATTCGCGCCGACGAAGCCGCGGCCGAAACCGGCTGGAACGCCTGGCTCGCGGCCCTGGCGCAGGCCGGTCGCGCCAGCTGCCTGCATGGTGAGGACGGCCTGGCGATGTGGGTCAGCGTCGAGCGCATCGAAGCGGTGGCGCCGCTGTATCCGCAGGCCACGCCAGAGCCCGCGCTGCGCGTGCCGGAAGAATGCCGCGTCAGCGACTGGCAACGCGAACCCGCACTGCGCGAACTCCTTCGCGCCCGGCTTGCCGCGCTCGGCCCGACGCCGGCAGCGACGTTGGCCGATGCCCTGCAGTTGCCCGCGACAGATATCGCCGCCGCCCTACAGGGCCTGCGCAGCGAGGGCTATGTCATGGCCGGGCACTTCACGCCGGGCGCTGCGGAAGAAGAGTGGTGCGAGCGTCACCTGCTGGCGCGCATCCATCGCTACACCCTGGGCCGCCTGCGCCGCGAGATCGAACCGGTCGCGCCGCGCGACTACGCACGCTTCCTGTTGCAGTGGCAGCGGGTGGACGCGGACGCGCGCACCGCCGGGCCCGAAGCCCTGGCCAGCGTGCTGGCGCAGCTGGAAGGCTATGAAGCGCCGGCAGCGGTGTGGGAGAGCGAATTGCTGCCGGCCCGCGTGCGCGACTACCAGCCGAACTGGCTGGACGAACTGTGTACCGCCGGCCGCCTGAGCTGGCGTCGGCTGCGCCCGGCCGCGGCCGCGCGCGGCAGCGGCGGCAGCTTGCGTGCCAGTCCCGTAGTGTTGCTGCCGCGACGCGAGGCGGCACGCTGGCAGCTGCTGGCCGCAGGCGAAGCCGACGATGAAGCCGCGCTGGGCTCGCGCGCGCAGCGCGTAGCCGATTATCTCGACGCCAATGGCGCCAGCTTCTTCGATGAAATCAGCGATGGCGTGCACCTGATGGCCACCGAGCTCGAAGAGGCGTTGGCCGAGCTGGTGATGCGTGGGCGCGTACATTGCGACAGTTATGCCGGCCTGCGTGCGCTGCTGGTGCCGGCTTCCAAGCGCCCCTCGGCGCTGTCGCGGCAACGGCGGCGGCTGTCGCTGCACGGTA
>DATCVI010000037.1:0-4054 GCA_036566925.1 Stenotrophomonas sp. | reverse complement strand
TCAACAACCTCGGCGACCAGATCAACAACGGCATCGTGGGTCTGGTGCAGCAGGATCCGGCCAGCAAGACCATCACTGTTGCCAAAATCAGGGAAGGCAAGAGGGTCGACTTCACCGGCACCGAGGGCGATCGCGTGCTGGTAGGTGTTGGCAGGGGTGCGGTAACCGCCACGTCCAACGAAGGCATCAACGGCTCCCAGCTTTACGGTACCAACAAATCGCTGGTGGATTCGCTCGGCGGCGGTTCGAAGCTCAACCCTGATGGCACGGTGACCGGCCCGACGTACAACGTGGGCGGCAAGACCGTGAATAACGTTGGTGATGCCATTTCCAATGTCGATGGCCGGGTAACTACTAACACCACCGCCATCACCTACCTGGGCGATCGGATCACTGGCGGCACGATTGGCCTGGTTCAGCAGGACCCGGCAAGCAAGAACATCACCGTGGCCCAGGACACCGGCGGCAAGGTCGTGAGTTTGAAGGGAACCGACGGGGAGCGTGTCCTGACGGGCGTGGCCAACGGCCAGATTGCCAAGGGCAGCAAAGAGGCAGTCAATGGCGGCCAACTGTTCGCGACCAGCCAGTCGGTGGCCGATTCACTGGGGGGAGGCTCGAAGGTCAACCCGGATGGCACGGTGAGCGGCCCGACCTACAACGTCGGCGGCAAGACCGTGAACAACGTCGGTGATGCGATCACCCATGTCGATGCGCGAGTGACGAACAACACCAATGCGATCACCAACCTCAGCAACGGCGGGGGCGTGAAGTATCTCAAGGTCAAGTCCAGCGCTGCTGCGGCCAGTGCCACGGGTAACGAGGCCGTAGCGGTCGGCCCGCAGGCGGTCGCCATCGGCGCAGGCAGTGTCGCAGTCGGCAACGGCGCCAAGGCCGAGGCCGACAACAGCGTCGCGTTGGGTGCTGGTTCTGTGGCTTCGGAGGCCAATACCGTCGCGGTAGGTGCGGCGGGCAAGGAGCGCACCGTTTCCCACGTCGCAGCGGGCACTGAGGACACCGATGCAGTGAACGTTTCGCAGCTGAAGAAGTCGCACGACGGCGGGGCGCGCTACGACTCGACCGATGGCGGCAGCAAGAGCGACTACAGCAGCATGAGCCTGGGTGGGCCGGGCGGCAAGACCACCACCACCGTGCACAACGTGCGTGCCGGCGTGGCCGATACCGACGCGGTGAACGTGGCCCAGTTGCAATCGGGTTTGGACAAGACCCTCAACAAGGCCAACAGCTACACCGACAGCCGCTTCCAGGAAGTGAAGCAGGACGCTTGGCAAGCGCAGCGCGATGCGCGTGGCGGTACCGCCGCGGCCATCGCGATGGCGAGCATGCCGCAGGCCTACCTGCCGGGCGCCAGCATGTTGGCCGCCGGGCTCGGTAATCACCAGGGCGAGCAGGCGTTGGCGATCGGCTTGTCCGGCGTCACCGATAACGGTCGCTACGTCTACAAGGCCAACATTGCCGCCAATACCGTCGGCAAGGTCAGCCTTGGCGTGGGCGCCGGCATCCAATGGTGACGACGACGTCCGGGGAGTGGCACCTCGCCACTCCCCGGATGAACCGATGCAAAGAATCAGGAACAACCAAGATGAAGTTCAACAAGCAATTCCTCGGGCTCTTTCTGCTTGCCCCCGTCCTGCTGATAGCCGGCTGCACGCATCACGTCAGTCGCGGTCTGACCGCCGAAGGCACGGTGGAGGAAGCGGTATTCCCGGACGAACGCCACCTGGTGCAAAAGGGCGGCAGCGTGCCGAAGCCGGACCACGTTCGGCTGGTGACGCCGGGCCTGACCAAGAAGCAACTGCGTGGACTGGTCGGCAGTCCCCATTTTCGCGAAGGTTATGGCGCGCGCGAATGGGACTACCTGTTCCACTTGCAGGGACCAGATGCCCAGATGCAGCAGTGTCGCTTTAAGGTGGTGTTCGACGACAAGTCGCTCGCGCGCAGTCTGCTGTGGGCGCCGGCCAGCTGCGCGCAACTGCTGGCAGTAGTACCGACGCCGGCCGCGCCGGCGCAGCCGGCGGCGGCGGGGCGCGGTTTCTCGGTGTCCACCGATACCCTGTTTCCCTACGGCAAGTGGTCGACGCGCGATATGACCGGCCATGGCCGCGCACGCGTGCAACAGATTGCGGCGGAACTGCGTGGCGCCAGTGCTTTGCAGGTGGTGCTGCGGGGGTACACCGACCGTAGCGGAAGCGACAAGGCGAACTTGCTGTTATCACAGCGGCGCGCCGACTCGGTCCGCGAGGTCATGGTGGGCGCCGGGCTGCCGGCCGACGTGATCACGGCACGCGGAATGGGGGAAAGCGATTCCGGCGCCTGCGGCGAACACTTGCCCCGCGCTGAAAAGATCGCCTGCATGGCGCCGGAGCGACGTGTGGAGATCGTCGCGCAAGGCAGCTTCTGAGCCAGACGGGGGAACTCCACTGCGCTGACCCTGGAAGCCAGTGAGGCCCCTGGCCCCGCTCTCGAATGCGAGAGCGGGGCCTTTTTTCCCCCGTCGCGGTAACCTTCCCGCAACCCCGTTCGCGAACCCCCATGAACGTCCTCGCCTTCGAAACCTCCACCGAAGCCTGCTCGGTTGCGTTGCACACCAAACACGGCGTGATCGAACGATTCGAACTGGCGCCGCGCCGCCATGCCGAGCTCGCCCTGCCGTGGGCCGAACAACTGCTGGCCGAGGCTGGGCTGGCGCGCAGCCAGCTCGATGCGATCGCCGTTGGTCGCGGGCCCGGTGCCTTCACCGGCGTGCGCCTGGCGATCGGCATCGCCCAGGGCATCGCCCTGGCGCTGGACCTGCCGGTGCTGCCGGTGTCCACGCTGCGTGCGCTGGCCCTGCGCGCGCCGGCCGAGGCGGAGAAGGTGCTGGCCTGCATCGATGCCCGCATGGGCGAGGTGTACGCGGCTACTTACGCCCGCCAGGGCGGTAGCTGGCAGGCGCTGTCGGAAGAATCCGTGCTCGCGCCAGATGCCTATGCACTGCCCGACACCGCCGATGACTGGCATGCGGTCGGCACCGGCTTGGCCGCGGCCGAAGGCGTGCTGGCGAAGCGGCTGGCGACGCAGTTGCGCACGATCGATGCCACCGCGCTGCCGCACGCGGCTGATCTGCTCGCCCTGGCCGTGCCGGCACTGGTACGCGGCGAAGCCATCGCCGCCGACAAGCTGGAACCGGCGTACCTGCGCAACAACGTTGCCCTGACCTTGGTTGAGCAGCAGGCGGCGAGGAAGGCGAAGGCGGAGAAGTAGTTGGCCGCGGGCTGTGGGTGTCGGGGCTGATGGCCCAAGGCCACCCAGAGCCCCTCCTACAAGAGCGGACCGAGCTTTCAGCGGTCGTCCCGCAGCTCCCCATTCGGCAGGAACAGCCAGGTCCGCGTCACTTCGAGAATGTCCACGCCGTCGTCCGAGGGCGGCAGCGGCGGGAACGGCTTGGCCAGTTCCACCACCCGCAGCGCCGCCGCGTCCAGCACGGGGATGCCGCTGGACACCAGGACCCGGCTGCTTTCCACGCTGCCATCGCGGCGCACGCCCACGGCAACCACGACGCGGCCCGACAGGCGGCGCTGCCGCGCTTCGTCCGGATAGTTGAGGTTGCCCACGCGCTCGGCGCGGTCTACCCAAGCCCGCAGGTAGTTGGCGTAGGCGTATTCGCGCGTGCTGGCCGAAACGAACTTGCGGTTCGGACGCTTGGCGTACTGCTCCGAGCGCAGGTGGACCTCGGCGGCCAGGCGCGCCATCTCGGCATCGCGTTGTTCGCGCGCGGCATCGGCGGCGCTTTGTGGTCGCTGCACTTCCGGGTTGGGCTGTTGCGGCGGCAGCGGTTGCTCGCCGCGCCGGCTGGCGACCACGCGGGTCTCCGGCGGCGGCGTGGCGGCGGCGTGTTGGGCCTGCACCGGCACCGGCGCCAGGCCAGTACGCGGTTGCGGCACCAGGCCGGGTTGGCTGTCGCGCGGACGCGCGGCTTTGTCGTGGTCGCCCCCGCCCTGCTGGTTGGCCTGGGCGAGGAAGTCGGCCTGCTTGGGCGTCAGCGGGGTGCTGGTCT
>DATCVI010000036.1:0-4911 GCA_036566925.1 Stenotrophomonas sp. | reverse complement strand
TCGTCGCTGGCATCGGGGTCCGGCGGCAGCGGGTAGTCGATCAGCGGCGAAGGCGGCGTGGCTTCCATCGCATCGAGCTGGCCGCGGGCGCCGTCGCGCTGGCTGATCGCGTTGTCCAGTTCCTGCTGCGCCTTGGCCACGTCCTGCTTGAGGCCGTCGTGCCAGACTGGCGGATCGAGCACGATCAGGTTGCCGTTGGCATCCAGCCCGCGCGAGGTGTAGCCGCCTTCGGCGGTGAGGCAGACGTTCTGCGTGGCTTCTGCCAGGTTGGCCTGGCTGCTCCCCAGGGGCTGCTTGGCCATGTCGCTGGCCTGGATGGTGAGCGCGAGCGCGGCCGAGGTCGGTGCCAATGCGGCGGCGGCGACGACGGTAGCGGCGATCGACAAGCCCACCGCGACACCGCCGGCCGTCACCGCGGCGGTGTACACCGGGATCAGCGCACATTGCGCCCACGGCGGCAGTGCGCAGGCGGCAATCGCCGCAGCCAGCTGCGCCGAAGCGGTGGCCAGGGTCGAACTCGAGTTGGCGACGTTGGCGCCGGCCAGGGCGACGTTGATGCCGGCAAACACCTCGGACAGTGAAGCGAAAATTACCGCCAGCTCGGTGTCTTCCTTGTTGCCGTCATGTTGTTCCTTCACTTCGTTGGACATGTCCACGCCCAGCGCGACCAGGTCGAGCGAAGCGGCCATGAGGTTGTCGGGGCTGCTGGCGTCGGCATAGCCGCAGCCGAGCGTGCGCGCCAGCGCATCGAAGCCGCGCACGCGCACGCGGTCGTCGTAGTCGGCACTGGCCGCCAGGGCCGGTGATTCCATCTGCGCGGTGCTGTCCTGGTTGTGGCCATCGAAGCGGCCGCCGCCATTGCCGACGGTCGGACCGGCGGCGGCGAGCGCGTAGGCGACATTGACGCGCTGGTTGTCGGCATCGAGCACGTTGGCGCGACCGCTAAGGACGGCGCTGGCGGTTTCGCTCGAGGCACCGGCCAATGCCGCGCACAGGTCCATGCCGTTGATCGCCTTGAAGTCGTAGGCGGTGCCGTCCCACTGGTGCGGATTGAAGCGGTCGCTGGCGCTGGCGAGGTCGTTGCCGCCACCGCGATAGACCACGTAGCGCAACGGTGCCAGGCGCCGGTTGTCGCCGGCCAGCGGCCGCTGCAGTCCGGCTTCGAGCGCGCGCACTGGCAGCCAGCCCTTGGCACCGCTGGCCACGCAGGTATCGCTGTCGGGCGCGGTGACCGGGCAGGGCAGGCGTGCGAACGCGGCCGCGTAGGCCACCAGGGCCTCGTCGGCCATCTGCAGCGATTGCGTCTGCAACTGCGCCTGGCGCACCGGCGCCGGCGCGCGCAGCAGCAGTACGCCGGTGACCAGGGCGCCGCCGATCAGCAGCACCAGCAACGCGGCTTCCAACAGGCTGAAACCGCGCGCAAGGCGCGGCGATGCGAACGAGCGGCGGCGCATGGGCGGCTGCATGCTCAGAACTGCGGCGTCGACATGGCCTGCTTGACCAGGTCGTAGACCGGCAGCAGCAGCGCCACGATGAGGAGGATGAACATGCCACCGGCCAGCAGCACCACCAACGGCTTGATGATCTCCGACAGGTTGGTGATCAGCCGCTGCAGCCGCAGGCTGTACTCGGCCGACAGCCGCGCCAGCTGCTGGTCGAGCGTACCGGTGTCCTCGCCCACGGACACCATGCGCACCATCATCGGCGGAAAGCCGCCGACCTGGCGCATCGCCGAGGACACGCGGTCGCCGCGCTCCAGGACCTGGCGGATGGCGATCACGCGGTCGCGGTAGTACTCATCGCGCACCGCGCGCTCCATCACCTTGAGGCTGCTCACCATGTCCACGCCGGCCTTGATCAGCAGCGACAGGTATTCGGTGATGAAGGCCAGGCCGGCCGAGTTCATCAGCGTCTTGGCGATTGGCAGGCGGTGCAGGGTGTAGTGGGTGGCACGCCGAAACGCGCGGCTGTAGCGCCAGCTCACCCAAGTCGCGAACGCGGCAATCACCAAGCCGCCCAGCACCCAGGCGACATGGCCGGTGAACCACTCGGAGAACGCAATCACTGCCAGCGTCAGCTTCGGCAGCTTGGCGTTCATTTGCTTGAACAGGCCGGTGAGGTTGGGGATGACGTAGTAGATCCAGAAACCGGCGGCGGCAAAGATCGCAGAGAACACGAAGGCAGGGTAGATCAGCGCCTGGCGGGTATCGGCGGTCATGCGCGCGACGCGTTCGACGTGGTCGGCCGCTTCCTGCAGCATGCGGTCCATGCTGCCGGTCTCGTCGCCGATCATCACCAGGTTGCGCACGGTCTCGGGAAAGGTATCCGGGTAGCGGCCGAAGGCATCGCTGAGCGAGGCGCCGGCGTCCAGTTCGTCGAGCAGGTTGCGGGCCACGCGCGCGGCGTTGGAGGCGCGGCCGGTGCCCACTTCCTGCGAGACCGCCTTGAGCGCGTCGAGTACCGGAATGCCCGAGCTGGTCATCACCGCCATGTCGCGCAGCATGCCGGCCAGTTCCGGCGGGCGGATGCTGGGCCGGAACAAATGCGCCAGGCTGCGCTGGGTCTCGGCCAGCCAGCCGGGCAGGCGGTGCAGCATCAGCACGGTGGCGTCGAAGTTCTTCTCCAGCCACACCCGCGCCGAGCTGTCGTGCTCGACCGCCAACTGGGCGATGCCGGCCTTGACCCGGCCGCTGGAGAGCAGCAGGCGGTAGTAGTAGACGTTCATGCCTGCGGTCCGTCGCCGACCACGCGCAACACTTCGGTCGGCGAGGTCTGCCCCAGGGCGACGCGGCGCTTGGCGAGGTGGACCATGTCGCTGAAGCCGGCCACGTGCGCCAGGTGGCGCACCGCTTCGCGGCCGGCGTCATCGGCGATGGCATTGGCGATGGCGTCGTCCAGGGTGAGGATTTCGTAGACCGGCAGGCGGCCGAAATAGCCGCTGTGGCGGCAGCGCTCGCAGCCCTTGCCGCGGCGGCCGTGGGTGACGGTGGAATGGGCCTCGCCGAGCCAGCGTCGCTCAGCCTCGTCGAACGCCACCGCCTCGCTGCAGAACGGGCAGTTCTGCCGCACCAGGCGCTGGTTGACCACGCACAGCAGGTTGTCGGCGATGACCTGCGCTTCCAGGCCGAGCGGGCGCAGGCGCGGCACCACGCCAAACACGCCGGAGACGTGCAGGGTGGACAGCACCAGGTGGCCGGTAGCGGCCGCTTCGACCGCGGCCTGCGCGGTTTCGGCGTCGCGCATTTCGCCGAGCAGGATCACGTCCGGGTCATGCCGCAGAAAATGCCGCAGCGCCGAACCGAACTCGTAGCCGGCGCGACGGTTGACTTCGGTCTGGCAGGCGCCGGGGACGCGGTATTCGACCGGGTCTTCGACCGTGAGCACGTTGCGCTCGATCAACGACTGCATGCGCAGGGCGGCGTGCAACGAGCTGCTCTTGCCCGAGCCCGTGGGGCCGGTGATCAACACCAGGCCGGCGGGCTTGGCGAACATGCGTTCGAGCTTGCGCACATCCTCTTCAAAGAAGCCCAACTCGCCCAGTCCGGACAGATCGCTGTGCTCGGGCAGCAGGCGCAGCACCATGCGCTCGCCCATCTCGCTGATCAGGGTGGACACGCGCACGGTGACGAAAGAGTCCAGCACCACCGCGCGGAAGCTGCCGTCCTGCGGGCGGCGCTGCTCGGAGATGTCCATCTCCGCGGCCAGCTTGATGAAGCCCAGCAGCCGGTGCAGCGAAGGCGCCATCGCCAGCATCGGCCGCAACACGCCATCGACGCGGAACAAGATGTGGATCGAACCATCGGCCGGGGCGATGTGGATGTCGGTGGTGCGCTCGCGCACCGCCAGGTGGAGCAGGTAGTCGAGCAGCTTTTCCGGGCTGTGGGCATGGTCGCCATCGCCGGCAATGCGCTTGATCTCGCGTTCGAGCAACGACTGAATTGGATTTTGCGCGAAGTAATAGGTGTGCCGGATCAGCTGGCTGACCTTGGTGAACTCACCCTGCAGGAACCGGCAGCGCAGGCCGCAGCGCTGCAATACCAACTGCGCGACCGCATCGGCATCGGCATCGCCAAGCAGCACTTCCAGCGCGTTGTCCACCCGCCGCAACGGCAGGAACGCGCGCAGCAGGCACAGCTCGCGATTGAACAGCGCCAGCACCTGCGGGTCGGGCTCGGGCAGGGTCTCGACCGGCGCATAGGTCATGCCTTGCAGCTCGGCCATCACCCGCACGATCGCCGACTCGCTGGCCAGGCCATGCTTGACCAGCAGCCGGCCCAGGCGCAGGCCTTCGACCGCGTGCTTCTGCAAGGCGTATTGCAACTGCGCGCCGTTGAGCTGGCCGCGTTCGAGCAGGATCTCGCCAAGGCGGTTCAAATTGCCGGCGGGATTGCCGGCCGCCGCGCTGGTGGCGCGGGGAGTGACGTCAACGGCGGACATGCGCGGCTCCGGAGGCGGGCGCCGAGGCTTCGACCGACGGTGCGGCGGAGAGCAACAGCAAGGTCAGGGGATCGGCCTCGCCGGTGGCCGGCAGGCCGTGGCGATGCTGGAAGCGGGACAAAGCCGCGCGCGTGTCGGGGCCGTAGCGGCCGTCGACGAAGCCGGCATCCAGTTGCGGTTCGCCCGCGGCCAGGGCGCGCTGCAGCGCGCGCGTGCGCGTCGCCGGCTCACTCGGCAAAGGATCGCGCCAGGCCGCGACCCAACCTTCTTCGCGGCGTTCCAGGCACAGGCCTTCGCGCACGCCGAGCAGGGCGGCCTGGGCGGCATCGATGCGCTGCAAATGCAGGTCGGCACGGGCGAGTGGGGCTGCGCCGAGGCCATCGAGGCAGTGCGCCAGCTTGGGCGCGTTGAGGGCGGTTTGAGTTGCGATGGCGGGCGTCGGCGCTGCGGCGGCCGGCGCCGGCGCGCGCACCG
>DATCVI010000035.1:0-45250 GCA_036566925.1 Stenotrophomonas sp. | reverse complement strand
GCCCAGTGCCGCTGCAACGCCGCTGCCGCCGAGCCGACCGGCTACCGCCGCACCCGCGCGCGCCGCCCAGGACGATCCACCGCCATGGGTGGACGACGCGCCGGTACGCACGACGCCGGTGACGCCGGAAATGGCAATGGCCCCGCCGCCTGTCGCCGAACCGCCGGCTTCCGAATCGATCTCCGCCGCCATCGACGGCCGCATCGCCGATGCCGAACAGTGGTTGGAGCTGATTGCGCGTGCGCAACTGTCCGGCCCTTCGCGCCAGCTCGCCGCCCATGCTGCCTTCGTGTCGCATCGCGAGGGTGTGCTGCGCCTGGCGCTGGACCCGGGTTTCGAATACCTGCGCTCGGAGCGTTCGCTCGGCGAACTTGCGCAGGCCTTGCAGCCAGCGCTCGGGCAGGCGCCTAAAATAGTGATCGAAGCCGGCCAGGCGTCGGTCGAGACCTTGCACCAGCGCACGCACCGGCAGAAGAACGAACGCCAGGATGCGGCCGAGGCGGCGTTCCTGGCCGACCCCAGCGTGCAACGGCTGATCCAGCAACACGGCGCCCGCGTGGTGCCTGATTCCATCCGTCCTTACGAAGAGTGAACCCCATGCGCGGCAATATCGCCCAACTCATGCAGCAGGCGCAGAAGATGCAGGAAAACCTGCAGCGCGCCCAGGAAGAAC
This sequence comes from Stenotrophomonas sp., assembly GCA_036566925.1. GTDB lineage: Bacteria > Pseudomonadota > Gammaproteobacteria > Xanthomonadales > Xanthomonadaceae > Stenotrophomonas_A. Next base: position 44,577 of record DATCVI010000035.1, on the reverse strand, counting down.
TGGCCAAGCTCGAAGTCACCGGCAGCGCCGGCGGCGGCATGGTCAGCGTGACCCTCACCGGCGCGAAGGAGTGCCGCAAGGTGCGGATCGACCCCAGCGTGCTGGCCGACCCGGAAATGGCCGAAGACCTGATCGCCGCCGCGTTCAACGACGCCTCCAACAAGATCGATGCCGAGTCCAAGGCCAAGATGGGTTCGGCCACCGCCGGCATGCAGTTGCCGCCGGGCATGAAGATGCCGTTCTGATCGAGCGGTGAGCCTGTCCCTGCTCGAACAACTGATCGATGCCCTGCGCGTGTTGCCGGGCGTAGGGCAGAAGAGTGCCCAGCGCATGGCCTACCACCTGCTGGAGCGCGAGCGCGAAGGCGGCCAGCGGCTTTCGCAGGTGCTCGGCGAAGCGATGCAGCGCATCGGCCATTGCAGCCTGTGCCGCGACTTCAGCGAGCAGCCGCTGTGCGCGATCTGCGCCAGTGGCAGTCGCGATCGGCAGCAGCTGTGCGTGGTCGAATCGCCCGCCGACCGCCTGGCGATCGAACATGCCACCGGCTACCGCGGTTTGTATTACGTGTTGCAGGGCCGGCTCTCGCCGCTGGATGGCATCGGCCCGCGCGAGCTCGGCCTGGACCGGCTCGGCGAGCGCATGGCGCAGGGTGAGGTGGAGGAGTTGATCATCGCCACCAATGCGACGGTCGAAGGCGAGGCCACTGCGCATTACCTCGGGCAGATGGCGCGTCAGCATCGCGTGCGTCCCAGCCGTTTGACCCAGGGCATGCCGCTGGGGGGCGAGCTGGAGTATGTGGATCGCGGGACGTTGTCCTACGCTTTCGGCAGCCGCAGCGAGATGCCCGAGTAGCGCCGTCCGGCTAAGCTGCACTCCCGAATACCGAGGCCCACGACCATGACCGATACGATCTTCGGCAAGATCATCCGGCGCGAAATTCCCGCCGCCATCGTCTATGAAGACGACGAGGTGCTGGGCTTCAAGGACATCGCGCCGCAGGCGCCGGTGCATGTGCTCTTCATTCCCAAGCACGATGCGATCCCGACCCTGGACGATGTGCGCGCCGAACAGGCGCCGTTGATCGGCAAGCTCGCCCTGGCCGCGGCCGAGTACGCGCGCCGCGAGGGTTTCGCGCAGGACGGCTATCGCATCGTCATGAACTGCCGCGAGAACGCGGGGCAGACGGTGTTCCACATCCATTTGCACCTGCTTGCCGGCGCGGCGCTGGGGCACTTCGGCGCCGCCGGCCGCTGAGCCACGCCGCAGCACGGATACAAAAACGCCGCCCTGGGGCGGCGTTTTCGTCTAGCTCAGCGCTTGCGGGTTACCACCAGCCGCGGCCCCAGCGCGGGCCCCACGGACCCGGACCCCAAGGGCCCCACGGTCCCCACGGACCCCACGGGTCAACCACCTGCACTTCGCGCACGATCGGCCACAGGTACACCACGTCGGCGTTGACCCGCGGCAGGCGGTAGTCGTACTCGCCGATGCGGGTGTTCTCGTAACCACCGACGGTGCCGATGAAGGTCACTTCACGGCCGGGCTGGAACACCGCCGGGTCGTAGAAGCCGGTGCGGCAGGCGACGAAGCGGCCGTCGTTGGCATCGGCCGAACTGCCGCCGGCGGGCCGGCCGCTGTTGTTGAGCGGGCGCGCCAGCATCTGGAAGCAGGTCTGGTCCTGGGCCGGACGGGTCTCGATGATGGTGCCGCCCCAGCGCACCAGCGCACCGGGCTGGGCTTCGGCGCCACGCGGCGGCACCGGGTTGAACGTTCCCTGCAGGGGCTTGGGTGCGGTGGCGCACGCCGCCAGCGATAGCGCGGCGATGAAAGGCAGAACCATACGGATGTTCATGGCGAAGCTCCGGTGCTCGGGCGATGTTGATACAGGTCTTTGATCAGTTGCCGGCGTGCGCTGTTGGCCGTGTCGCCAGCGTAGCGCGCGGCGGCGAAACGTTGGCTGAGTAGGACCAGCTTTTGATCGGCAAGTTCCCGCTCCACCCGCTGTGCCCATTGTCCGGCCGGTTCGTGCGCTTCGCGCTGTAGCCCGAGCCGTGCGTAGCGGCGCCCCAGCCGGTGCCAGGCGCGCAGCAACGGATCGCGCTCGCGTTCGCCGCGGGCCAGCAACCAGGCCATCCAGCCCAACGCGAGCAGCGCGGTGCAGACGAACAGGGCGACCAGCTGCGAGGAATCCAGCCGCCCCAGCCCGAACGGCCGCAGCAGGCGCTGCTGGCGCTCGGCATCGAAGGACAGCACCAGGTCGTTCCAGCCGCGGCGCAGCCAGTCGCCGACGTCGCCGGCCCAGCGCAGGTTGGCCTGCGCACCGGCGCCGCCCTGCTGGGCGAGGCGGTTTTCCAGGGTGTCGTAGACGCGCTCGGGCGCCACCGCCGCGGTCGGATCAACCCGCACCCAGCCGCGCCCAGCCATCCACACTTCGGCCCAGGCATGCGCATCCATCCGCCGCACGACGTAGTAGTCGCCGATCGGATTGCGCACGCCGCCGACATAGCCGGTGACGACGCGAGCCGGGATGCCCGCCGCGCGCATCAACACGACAAAGGCCGAGCTGAAGTGTTCACAGAATCCGCGCTTTTGGTCGAACAAGAATTCGTCGACGCCATCATGGCCCGGCAGCGGTGTTTCCAGGGTGTAGGCGAACTCGTCATGGATCCAGCGCATCGCCCGGCTGACGATCGCCGCATCGTCGTTGCCGGCTTCGCGTCGCCATTGCTGGCCCAGGGTGAGCGTGCGCGGGTTGAAGCCCGGCGGCAGCCGCAGCGCGGCGCGCCGCAGCGAGGGCGGCAGGGTGACGTCGAATGCCAGCGGCGGCGCCGACTGCAGGCGCCAGCGGGTCATGCCCGTGAGCGCGCGCTCGCTGACCAGTTCGTAATCGGGGCTCAGGCGCGCGCCGTTCGGCGCCTGCAGCGGCAGGTCGAGCGCGACCAGGCGGCGGTCGTCGGTGGCTTCGTAGTCGATCTGGTAATCCCAGCGCGCGCGGCCCGGCTGCACCGCCGGCATCGCCGAGGCCGCGTGCCATTGCGGCGAGGTCCAGTCGCGGCCGTCGAAGTCCCATAGCACCGGGCCGCGCCAGTAGCGCTGTTCGGCCGGCGGGATCGCGCCGAAGAACTGCGCGCGCAACGCCGGGGTGTCGTCGGCCATCAGGTCGAGCCATTGGCCGGGCGACATGTGGTCCGACAGGCCGGGGCGCGACATCGTGCGCTCGGGAATGCCCCACAGCGGCGAGCCCAGCCGCGGAAACAGCCAGAACGCCGCCAGCGCCAGCGGCAAGCCGAGCACGGTGAGGCGACGCATCACCCGCAGTTGTTCGCGCCACGAGGGCGCGGCCACGTGCGCCTGCGCGTCGGCCAGTTGCGCCATGCACAGGACCGCCGCCAGCACCGCCAACAGCGACAGCACGGTAGTGGTGGGGCCCTGGTCGAGCAGGAAGGCCGAGAACGGGGCGAACAAGGCAAAGCCGAGCAGGCTTCGGCCATCGCGCAGGTTGCGCAGTTCGGCCGATTTGATTGCCAGCATCGCTGCCAGCAACGCGCAGCCGGTGTCGCGGCCGAAGTGCATGCCCGATTGCCAGTACACCGCCGCCAGCATCGCCACCAGCAACAACAAGCGCAGCGGGGTCGGCGTGGCGTTGCGCCAGGCCAGCGCAATGGTCAGCAGCGCCGAGGCGGCGAATACCAGTGCCAGCAGGGCTGGCAATTGCAGCAGCAGCGGCAGCAGGCACAGCGCGGTGGTCGCGGCCAGCCAGGCGCGACTGCGCGAGGACAGGGCAGGGGACTCACGCATGCGGCAGCAGCGCCAGTGCGCGCAAGCATTCGTGACGATGTTGCGGGCCGCGCGCCGGGCCCAGGGGCGGCACCCCGGGCAGGTTCAAGCGATAGCGGCGGCCTTCGCGCTCGGCTTCGTCGACCCAGCGCGCCAGCCGCGCGATGCGGCGCTCGTAGGGCAGCCCGGCGAGCGCGCGCCAGTCCAGGCGCACATCGACGCCGGTGGGTTGTTCGTACTCGCGCACCAGCAGGCTGTCGCGGCGCGCCGAATGCTTCCAGGCGATGGCGCGGCGCGCGTCGCCCACCCGGTATGGGCGCAGTTGGTGCAAATCCTCGCCTTGCGCGTGCAGGCGGGTGCGGGTGGGGTCGCCTTCGCCGGTGGGCAGCGGCGGGCCGTCGCTTTCCGGGGTCGGGTAGACCAGCAGCGGCACGTCGGGCCATAGCCAGGACCAGGCCCGTACCAGGCCCAGCGGGTGGGTGGTGGACAGGCGCAGGCGGCCGATGTCGAGCCAACCGCGGTGCGGCGTGGCCAGCAGCAACTCCGGGGCGTGGTCGTCGGCGCTGCCGAGCGAGCACCAGGTCTCGTCGTCGGGAAGCTGCAAGTGCAGGCCCGGGCGGGTGCGCGCGTCGTGCGCCTGGAACGCCAGGCGCAATCGTAGTGGCGTGCCGGCCGGCACCGGTTCGGCGGCCAGGGCGGTGAGTTCCAGGCCGGACAATTGCAGGTGCGCCATGATCGCGCTGGCAATAGCGGCCGCACCGAGCAACAGCGCCAGCAGCAAGGCCGGGTTGTTGTTGTAATTCAGCGCGCCTAACAGCATGACCAGCAGCAGCACGCCGACGAACGTGCCGAACGGCGTTGGCAGCACGTAGATGCGGCGGCGGTCCAGCCGCACCGGCAGGAACTCCGGCGCGCGCGGGCGCGCCAGCAGGGCCAGCCGACGCCAGCGGCCGAGCAATGTCGCCGCGGTCAAGCGCAGGCTCCGCGTGGGAGGGCGAGCGTGAGGCGGGCCAGCGACATCAATCGACCGGGACGCTGTGCAGGATCTTCTTCGCCAGTGCCGGGCCGGAGACGCTTTCGGCTTCGGCCACCAGCCGGTGCCCGGCGACGGCTTCGAACAGCGCCTGGATGTCGTCGGGCAGCACGTGCATGCGGCCCAGCAACAGGGCATAGGCTTTGGCCGCGCGCAGCAGGGCGATGCCGGCACGCGGCGACAGGCCCACGCGCACGCCGGCGTATTGCCGGCTGCGCGCCAGCAGGGCCTGCACGTAATGGATCAGGGCATCGCTGGCATGCACCTGTTCCACCGCCCTGCGCAGCATCAGCACGTCCCGGTCGCCCAGGCAGGGGCTGGCTTGCGCGATCAGGTCGCGGCGGTCGCTGCCGCTGAGCAGGGCGCGTTCGGACTCGGCGTTCGGATAGCCCAGCGTCAGGCGCAGCAGGAAGCGGTCCAGCTGCGAGTCCGGCAGCGGAAAGGTGCCGGAGAGATCGACCGGGTTCTGCGTGGCGATCACGAAGAACGGTTCGGGCAACGGATGGGTGTGGCCGTCGATGGTGACCTGGTGTTCGGCCATCGCTTCGAGCAAGGCGCTTTGCGTGCGGGGCGGGGCGCGGTTGATTTCATCGGCCAGCAGCACCTGGGTGAAGACCGGGCCAGGATGGAACTGGAAACTGCGTGCCTGGGCGTCGTAGACCGAGACGCCGAGCACATCGGCAGGCAATAGATCGGAAGTGAACTGGACGCGCTGGAACCCCAGCCCCAGACTGGAGGCCAAGGCGTGCGCCAGCGTGGTCTTGCCCAGGCCGGGCAGGTCCTCGATCAGCAAGTGTCCGCCGGAAAGCAGCGCCACGAAGGCCAGGCGCACCTCGTGCGACTTGCCCAGCAGCAGCGAATTGACTTGTTGTTGGGCCTGGCGCAGCGCTTCGCGCAGTGCATCGGTTAGCATTTCCGTCGCATGTGGCGGTGTCGACATCACGTTCCCGGATCAATGAAGGATTGAGTGCTGAGGCAATGCAGGGAGAACAGCGCGCGCATCGCAACTTCGTGATCCTGTGGACACTGTTGACTGCCGTCAAGGTGGTCATCGCCGCCCGCCTGCCGCTTTTCGTCGACGAGGCGTTCTATTGGCAGGAGGGCCAGCACCTGGCGGCGGCCTATTCGGACCTGCCCGGCATGACCGCCTGGCTGACCCGCCTGGGCGTGGCGATCGGCGGCCAGCACGTGCTGGCGGTGCGCCTGCCGTTCCTCTTCATCGCCTCGCTGCTGCCCTGGCTGATCGCCCATACCGCGCGGCGTTGGTTCGGCGGCACCTGCGGCTGGCAGGCCGGCAGCCTGACCTTGCTCATGCCGCTGTCGGCGACCCTGGGCATCCTCGCCGTGCCGGACGTGCCGATGGCGCTGGCCGCGCTGCTGTGCCTGGACGCCGGCGCCCGCCTGCTGCGCGAGATCGAGGCCGGCAGCGCGCTGCAGCTGGCTTGCGGGCTGATGATCGGCGCGGCCAGCCACTACCGTTTCGCCGGCGTGATCGGGGTCGGCTTCATTGCCTTGGCGGTGCTGCCGCAAGGGCGCTCGATCCTGCGCGACCCGCGTATCTGGATCGCCCTCAGCGCCGGCCTGCTGGCCTGGCTGCCGCTGCTGCTGTGGAACACCGACCACGACGAAGCCGGCCTGCGTTTCCAATTGATCGACCGCCACCCCTGGCGCTTCCAGTGGACCGGCTTCCAATTCCTGCTGGTGCAGACGCTGATGGCCACGCCGCTGCTGGCCGTGGCGATGCTGCGGGTGGCCATCGCCGGTACCCGCACCGGCGGCGGGGTGCGCGCGCAGTGGCGCTATTTCGGCCTGGTCGGCGGCGTGTCGACCGTGGCGATCTTCGCCCTGGGCTTCTTCAGCGATGCCGAGCGCCTGAGCTTCCATTGGCCGTTGCCCGGCTACCTGGCGCTGCTGGTCGCGGTACCGGTGATCCTGATGCGCTGGCCGCGGCGCTGGCGCCGCGCCACCTGGGTGATGGCGGTGCTGGGCATGCTGTGCGCCTATGGCTACTACCTGGCCGTCTCGGTGCCGGCCCTGCGCGAACAAGCAGCGGGGCAGAAGTTCTATCCGCGCAATTTCGCCGGCTGGAATCCGCTGGCGCGCGCCGTGCGCGAGGAGCTGGCGCAGATGCCGCCGGGCAGTCGCGTGTTGGCAGGCAACTTCAAGGTGGGCGCCGAGCTCGGCTTCGCGCTCGACGATGCCGACATCGAGGTGCTGCAGTCGCCGTTGAATGAAAAGCATGGCCGCAGCGCGCAGCTGGCGCAGTGGGGGCTGCTCGCGCCGGCGCAACGCACGGGCCCGCGGTTGTTGGTGCTGTCACCGAGCGACCAGCGCTATCGCGATCTGTTGCAGCGTTACCACGAAGTGTGTGCGCAAGTGGGGCCGCTGCCGCCGCCCGTGCGCCAGGTGAGCACGGATCATGGCTACCAGCGCTTCCTGCTGTTCCACCTGCCGGTCGCGCGTGAAAGCGGGCCGTGCGTGACCCCGGCGATGGCCTGGGTGGATGCGCCCTTCCCTGGCGATGCGGTGGCCGATTCGGTGGAAGTGCACGGCTGGGCTTTCAAGGATGGCGTGGGCCTGCGCGGGGTGGAAATCCTCGTGGATGGACGCCCCGCCGCGACCGCGGTGTATGGCGGCGTGTTCGACGTGCGCGCGCACTGGCCGATGAGCAACGACCCGCAACATCCGCACATCGCCTTCCGCGCCAATCTCGATACGCGCGCGCTGGCGCCGGGCCGGCATTGGCTGGGGCTGCGCCTGCATGGCCACGATGGCAGTGTGGAGGAGTGGTGGGAACAACCGTTCGAAGTCACGCCGCGATGACGCTTTCGGCGACAATGCCGGGCATGACAGCCGAAGCCGCATCGCACCCCTCCACCCATTCCCCGCGCATCGCCGTGATCGTGCCGTGCCACGACGAAGCGGCGACCATAGCCAAGGTCGTCGGCGATTTCGCTGCGGCACTGCCGGCGGCGGCGATCCACGTGTTCGACAACAATTCCGGCGACGCCACCGCCGAGCGCGCGCGCGCCGCCGGTGCGACGGTGCGCACGGTGGCGCTGCAGGGCAAGGGCAACGTCATCCGCCGCGCCTTCGCCGACATCGACGCCGACCTCTATGTGCTGGTCGATGGCGACGACACCTACGACGCGGCCGCCGCGCCGGCGCTGGTGGCGCGGCTGCTCGACGATGGCCTGGACATGGTGGTCGGCGCACGCCGCGACCAGAGCCAGGCCGCCTATCGCCCCGGCCATCGCATCGGCAATGTGCTGCTGACACGCTGCGCCGGGCTGCTGTTCGGCCGCAGCTTCGAAGACATGCTGTCCGGCTACCGGGTGTTCTCGCGCCGCTACGTCAAGTCCTTCGCCGCGCACGCGCACGGCTTTGAGACTGAAACCGAACTGGCGGTGCACGCACTGCAGTTGCGCATGCCGGTGGCCGAAGTCGCCACCCATTACGGCGCGCGGCCGGAAGGTTCGCAAAGCAAGCTCAATACCTGGCGCGATGGCTGGCGCATCCTGATGACGATCCTCAAGCTGTTCAAGGCCGAGCGGCCGTTGCTGTTCTTCTCGGTGGGCTTCGTTGCCTGCGCGCTGACCTCGATCGCCCTGTCGATCCCGCTGCTGGAGACCTACGTCCAGACCGGGCTGGTGCCGCGCTTCCCCACCGCGATCCTGTGCGTGGCCTTGATGCTGCTCGGCTTCCTGTTGCTGGCCTGCGGCCTGATCCTGGATACGGTCACGCGCGGGCGGGTGGAAGCCAAGCACCTGGCCTACCTGTCGGTGCCGCGAACGGGTCTGTCGCGTTGAGTGCGGCGAAGATGGACGCCGTTGCGGCGCCGGGCGTGCGCGCGCGAATCGCGGCGATGGCGCGCGCCAGGCTTGCGTTCGATTCGCGCGCCAACGCGATAGTCGCCTGCGTCGCCGCCTGCCTGCTGTGCGGGTTGTGGTCGCTGTGGCGCGGCCAGGACAGCAACTGGGACCTGCGCAACTACCATCTCTACAACGCCTACGCCGCGTTGCACGGCCGCCTCGGCCTGGACCTGGCGGCGGCGCAGATGCAGAGCTATTTCAATCCGGTGCTGGATGTCCTGCAGTACGGCTTGATGACGGCGCTGCCCGCGCCGCTGGCCGGGTTCCTGCTGGGCGCCTGGCACGGATTGGTGTTTGCGCTGGTCGCGGCGATCGGCTGGCGTGTGCTGGCCGACGATCCGCGTCGCGCCGTGCGCGTGCCCTGGCTGGCGTTCGCCGGCCTGTTCACCGCCGCGTTCTTTTCCGAACTGGGCAACAGCATGGGCGACAACAGCACCGCGGTGCCGGTGCTGGGCGCACTGGCGCTGCTGTTGTCGGCACAACAGCGCGCGCGGCTGGGGCAGGGCGCCAGCGTGCGCTGGCTACTGGCCGGCGTGCTGCTGGGCCTGGCGGTGGCGTTCAAGCTCACCAATGCGCTGTATGCCGTGGCGTTGGGCGTAGCCGCGCTGTGCGATGGCGGACGCTGGCGCGCTCGCCTGGCCGGCACCGCTGCGATGACGTTGGCCGCGCTGGCGTGTTTCGCGATTGTCGCCGGGCCCTGGTTCTTCCGCGTCTGGGAGACCTTCGGTAATCCGTTGTTCCCGCAGTTCAATGCCTGGTTCCGTTCGCCCCTGGCGTTGCCGCTGTCGGTGGCCGACACGCGCTGGTTGCCGCGCGGGTTGGGCGAGTGGTTGACCTGGCCGGTCGTCTTCTCGCTGCGGCCGCAGCGGGTGAGCGACCTGGCCTTGCCGCAGTTCGGCTGGGCAGCGCTGTATCTGCTGGCGCTGCTGGGGATCGGCTGGCGCCTGCTGCTGCGACGCGCGCCGGGCGAGCGTGCGCCCATGCTGCCGGCCGCGCGCGTGGTGCTGGTGTTTTTCCTGCTCGGCTATGCGCTGTGGCAGCTGGTTTTCAGCATCCACCGCTACCTGGTGCCGATCGAGGTCCTGCTGCCCTTGCTGCTGTGGTGGGCATGGCCGCGGCTGCTGCCGGCGGCCAGCGTGCGCTGGCGGGTGGCGGTAATAGTGCTGCTGGCGTTGCACGTGGTGTTCGCCGCGCGCGATTGGGGCCATGCGCCCTGGCGCCAACCGGCCTTCGCCGTTGCTGCGCCGAACATGCCGGCACCGCGCGAAAGCGTCGTGGTGCTGGTGGGCGGCGAGCCGCAGGCCTGGCGGGTGGCGCTGCTGCCGAAGGAGGCCGTGTATCTATCGGCGGGTTCGAACTTTCCCGCGTCCGAGGGTTACCAGGCGCGGGCGCGACAGATGCTGGCCGTGCGACCTCAGCGCTACGCCATGCTGCACGCCACCGTGGACCGCGGCAGCGAGCGGGTCGACCGGTTGAATACGTGGGCGCAGCGCCTGGGCTGGGCCAACCAGCCGGGTTGCGCCACCCTTCGCTGGCTGACCGGCAAGGGCCTGCGCGCACGCCTGGATGAGGGCCAGCCGGGACGTTGCCTGCTGCTGCCGCGAGCCAATGCGGTGATGGATGTCGCCGCCGCCGATGCCGGTACCCGCGCGGCCGCGGCGGCGCCGTTGGCGGAGCTGGGCTGGGCCCTGGACGAGGCCAGTTGCCAGCGCATGCCGGCGCGGATCGGCGCCGACGCCCATCCGTACCAGTGGTGCCGGCTGCAGCCGCTGCCCTGAGGCTTCAGGGCACCGCGAAGCCGGCCTGGCGCAGCAACCGCGCCGTGGCGATCAGCGGCAGGCCGACCAGGGCGGTGGGGTCGCGGGAATCGATGGCCTCGAACAGGCTGATCCCCAGGCCCTCGCACTTGAAGCTGCCGGCGCAGTCCAGCGGCGACTCGGCGTGCAGGTAGCGCTCGATCTCGGCCGCGGACAGGTTGCGGAAATGGACCACGGTCAGGTCACTGGCCAGGTGCGTTGAGGTCGGGCTGGCCAGGCAGACGGCGGTATGGAAGTGCACCGAGCGCCCGGACATCGCCGACAATTGCGCCACCGCGGCATCGAAAGTGCCCGGCTTGCCCAGGGGCAGGCCGTCGAGCTCGGCGACCTGGTCCGAGCCGAGGGCCCAAGCGCCCTCGTCGGCCAGCGCCCGGGCCTTGGCCTCGGCCAACCGCAGGGCGAGGGGGGCCGGGGCTTCGCCGGGCCACGGCGTCTCGTCCACCTGCGGCCGCGCCTGCTCGAAAGGCAGGCCCAGGCGGGCCAGCAGCTCGCGGCGGTAGGCGGAAGTCGAGGCGAGGATCAGACGCGGCATCGGCGGTTTTCGTTCAGGCGGGCGGCGAGTCTGGCGCCGGGGCGGGCAGCGAACAAGACGGGCCCGGGCGATTTGACAGGAACCCCGGGCATCCTTAACATTCTGCGGCTTATGTCCGCAAACGTTCCCGAACAGCTGGATGCTTGGCGGATGGTCGCGGCGCGCAGGTGCTTCGATGGCAGTCTGCCGCTGTCGGCGATGCGTCGATTGCGCGATAGCCTGGTCGATACCGAAGGCGAGGCGAAGTATTCGCTCGAGTTCGGCCAGGACGATGTGCTGAAGGTGCCCTTTGTCGAGTTGCATGTCGAGACGGCGCTGCCGCTGGAATGCCAGCGCAGCCTGCAACGTTTCCTGCATCCGGTGAAGATCGCCCTGCGCCTCGGCTTGATCCGCAACGAGGCCGAGGAGGACGCGCTGCCGCCGGACTACGAGGCGCTGCTGGTGCCCGAAGACGGCATGCTGCGGCCGGCGGACCTGGTCGAGGACGAGCTGGTGCTGGCCGTGCCGGTGGTGCCGGTGTCGCCGGAAAGTGGCGAGGTCCAGGCCGAATGGCCCGCCAGCACCGAAGAATTGGACAAGGCCAGCCCGTTCGCGGCACTGGCCAAGTTGAAGAAGCAATAACCGCTGCCTGTCGGGGCGGGAAACCAGAAAGTCTAAGCGGGCGCGCAGCCTGTGCGACGAAACACCGAAGTAAACGAACCGAGTTTGGAGCAATCCCATGGCTGTGCAGAAATCCCGTGTTACCCCGTCCCGCCGCGGCCAGCGCCGTTCGCACGACGCCCTGACCGCCAAGCAGCTGTCCACCGATCCGACCAGCGGCGAGATCCACCTGCGCCACCACGTGACCGCTGACGGCTACTACCGTGGCAAGAAGGTCATCGCGACCAAGACCTCGCAGGTCGAAGAAGATTGATTCGTGACGCCTGCCGCAGCGCGGTGGGCGACGCGCCATCTTCCAGGGCCACGCGTTCTTGCGCGGCCCTAATGCAACAGGAAACGGTATGAGCAAGCGGATCTACTCCAGAATCGCGGGCACGGGCAGTTATTTGCCCGAGAAGATGCTGACCAACGACGACCTGGCCAAGATCGTCGATACCAGCGATGAGTGGATCCGCAGCCGTACCGGTATCAGCGAGCGGCATATCGCCGCCGACGACCAGACCACTTCGGACCTGGCTTTCTTCGCCGCTACCCGGGCGATGGAAGCGGCTGGCGTGCAGGCGTCGGACATCGACCTGATCGTCGTCGGCACCACCACCCCGGACCTGATCTTCCCGTCCACGGCCTGCCTGCTGCAGGCGCGGCTGGGCGCGGTCGGGTGCGGCGCGATGGACGTCAATGCGGCCTGTTCGGGCTTTGTCTACGCCTTGAGCGTGGCCGACAAGTTCATCCGCTGTGGCGATGCGCGCACGGTGCTGGTGGTCGGCGCCGAGACCTTGACCCGGATCGTCGACTGGACCGACCGCACCACCTGCGTGCTGTTCGGCGACGGCGCCGGCGCGGTCGTGCTCAAGGCCGACGAAGAAACCGGCATCCTCAGCACGCATCTGCATGCCGACGGCAGCAAGAAAGAGCTGCTGTGGGACCCGGTCGGCGTCTCCACCGGCTTTGGCGAAAACGGCCAGGGCGGCAAGATCCTGATGAAGGGCAACGACGTGTTCAAGTACGCCGTCAAGGCGCTGGACTCGGTCGTGGACGAAACCCTGGAAGCCAATGGCCTGGGCAAGCACGACCTGGACTGGCTGATCCCGCACCAGGCCAACCTGCGCATCATCGAGGCCACCGCCAAGCGCCTGGAGCTGTCGATGGACCAGGTGGTGGTGACGGTGGACAAGCACGGCAATACCTCGGCCGGTTCGGTGCCGCTGGCACTGGACGTGGCGGTGCGTTCGGGCCGTGTCCAGCGCGGCCAGCTGGTGCTGCTGGAAGCCTTCGGCGGCGGCTTCACCTGGGGCTCGGCGCTGCTGCGCTACTGAGCCGGCGACAGGGGCCGGCGGTGCGCAAGAACGAACCAGCGCACCGCATGGCGCCAATCGAGCGCCCTTCACCCATACCTTTGCATACGCGCCAGTACAGACGCTGGGGCGATTTCACCCGTATGATCGCCGCTCGTTTTCGCAGACCCCTTCGCGCGTGACCGAAAATACCCTCGCTTTCGTCTTCCCCGGTCAAGGTTCCCAATCGCTGGGCATGCTGGCCGAACTGGCCGAGTTGCACCCGCAGATCCGCGAGACCTTCGTCGAAGCATCGCAAGGTGCCGGCGTGGACCTGTGGGCGCTGTCGCAGGGTGGCCCGGAAGAAATGCTAAACCGCACCGAATACACCCAGCCGGCGCTGCTTGCCGGCGGCGTGGCGCTGTGGCGGCTGTGGCAGTCGCGCCATGGCGCGCAGCCGGCGGTGCTGGCCGGTCACAGCCTGGGCGAATACACCGCGCTGGTGGCCGCCGGTGCGTTGACCCTGCGTGACGGTGCCCATCTGGTGCGCCTGCGCGGCCAGCTGATGCAGGACGCCGCGCCGGCTGGCGTGGGCGCCATGGCCGCGGTGCTCGGCGCCGAAGATGCCGTGGTCGCCGAGGTCTGTGCGCAGGCTGCCGGCAGCCAGGTGGTGGTGCCGGCCAACTTCAATTCGCCCGGTCAGATCGTGATCGGCGGCGACGCCGCGGCGGTCGATCGCGCGCTCGCGCTGCTGGCCGAGCGTGGCGTGCGCAAGGCGGTGAAACTCGCCGTCAGCGTGCCCTCGCACACCCCGCTGATGCGCGAAGCCGCCAACCGCCTGGCCGAAGCCATGGCCGGCATGGACTGGCGCGCGCCGCGGATCCCGGTGGTGCAGAACGTCGATGCGCGCGTGCACGATGGTGTCGACGCAATCCGCCAGGCCCTGGTGGAACAGCTCTACCTGCCGGTGCAGTGGACCTCCTGCGTGCAGGCGCTGGCCGCGCGCGGCGTCACCTCGGTGGCCGAGTGCGGCCCCGGCAAGGTGCTGTCGGGCCTGATCAAGCGTATCGACAAGTCGCTGGATGCGCGCCCGCTGGCCACGCCGGCCGATTTCGAGTCTGCGCTGGCCGACTGGGCCGCCTGAGCCCACGTCGCGTTCGCGCGCCTGCGCGCAAGCTGGCAACGGCCGCGCGCATGCCTTACGTCTCCATTGCCCGCCTCCAATGAGGAAATCAAGATGAGCAAGCCCCTGCAGGGAGAAATCGCGCTGGTCACCGGCGCCAGCCGTGGCATTGGCGCGGCGATCGCCGACGAACTGGCCGCCCAGGGCGCCACCGTCATCGGTACCGCCACCTCCGCCTCCGGCGCGCAGGCAATCGGCGAGCGCCTGGCCGCGGTCGGCGGCCATGGCCGCGAACTCAATGTCACCGATGCCGCCTCGATCGATGCGCTGATCGAAGCCATCGCCAAGGAATTCGGCCCGATCTCGATCCTGGTCAACAACGCCGGCATCACCCGCGACAACCTGTTGATGCGGATGAAGGAAGAGGACTGGCAAGCGATCCTCGACACCAACCTGAGCAGCGTGTTCCGCACCAGCAAGGCGGTGATGCGCGGGATGATGAAGGCGCGCAAGGGCCGCATCGTCAACATTGCTTCGGTGATTGGCGTGACCGGCAATGCCGGGCAGGCCAACTACGCCGCGGCCAAGGCCGGCATCATTGGTTTTTCGAAGTCGCTGGCCAAGGAAATCGGCTCGCGCGGCGTGACCGTCAATGTGGTCGCGCCGGGCTTCATCGATACCGACATGACGCGTGCGCTGCCGGAAGAGCAGCGCACCGCGTTGCTGGACCAGATCGCGCTGGGCCGCCTTGGCGAGCCGGCCGATATTGCACGTGCGGTGGCGTTCCTGGCCGGCCCTTCGGCCAGCTACATCACCGGCGAGACCCTGCACGTCAACGGCGGCATGTACATGCCCTGATGCGTGTGGCGCAGGGACGCGCTAAGTGGTTGAATGGCCGGGGTTTGTATTGCGATGCAAGGCTCCGGCGGTTTCCACTACACTATCCAACGCGGCCATCGCAGCCCGATGGCGTTTTTTTGAACCACCACTACTCCATCTGGAGCGATATCCAATGAGCACCATCGAAGAACGCGTCAAGAAAATCGTCGTCGAGCAGCTTGGCGTCAAGGAAGAGGAAGTCACCAACAGCGCATCGTTCGTCGATGACCTGGGTGCGGACTCGCTGGACACCGTCGAGCTGGTGATGGCGCTCGAAGAAGAATTCGAGTGCGAAATCCCGGACGAAGAAGCCGAGAAGATCACCTCCGTGCAGCAGGCGATCGACTACGTCAAGGCGCACGTCAAGAGCTGATGTGTTTGCTGGCCGCGAGCAGTGGGCTTCGCCCCGCTCGCGTGCCGAATATCCATGGGGCCGCTGAAGCGGCCCTGTGTTTATGACGCGCCGCGCATGGCGGCGGCGTCAGGGTAGGGCAGTCAACACCCGCGTCAAATCCGCAAGGTATCGGGCAGGAGATCCACAATGAGTCGTCGTGTTGTCGTGACCGGCATGGGCATGGTGTCGCCGCTGGGCAATGACCTGGCCAGCAGTTGGGACGGGATCGTCAATGGACGTTCCGGCATCGGCCCGATCACCCACATCGATGCGTCGCAGTTCACCACCCGTATCGCCGGCGAAATCCGCGATTTCGATCCCACCCTCTACGCGTCCGCCAAGGACGTGAAGAAGATGGACACCTTCATCCATTACGGCATCGGCGCGTCCTTCATGGCGATGGACGATGCCGGACTGGAAGTGACCGAGGAAAATGCCGAACGCATCGGCGCCATCCTCGGTTCGGGCATCGGTGGCCTGTATGGCATCGAGGAACAGACGATCAAGTTCCACGAAGGCGGCGCGCGCAAGATCTCGCCGTTCTACGTGCCCAGCACCATCATCAACATGCTTCCCGGCCAGGTCAGCCTGATCAAGGGCATCAAGGGCCCGACGTTCTCTGCGGTCTCGGCCTGCGCCACCTCCAACCATTCCATCGGCGTGGCGATGCGCATGATCCAGCACGGCGACGCCGACGTGATGCTGGCCGGCGGCGCCGAGCGCGGTTCCTCGCCGACCTCCATCGGCGGCTTCTGCTCGATGAAGGCGATGTCCACCCGCAACGACGACCCGGCGCGCGCGTCCCGGCCGTGGGACAAGGAGCGCGACGGCTTCGTCCTCGGCGACGGTGCCGGCGTGCTGGTGCTGGAAGAATACGAACACGCCAAGGCCCGCGGCGCGCGCATCTATGCCGAGCTGATCGGCTTTGGCGCCAGCTCGGACGCCTTCCACATGACCGCCCCGAGCGAAGACGGCGAGGGCGCGGCGCGCAGCATGCTCGCCGCCATCCGCGACGCCAAGATCAACCCCGAGGAAGTGGACTACCTCAACGCGCACGGCACTTCGACGCCGTTGGGCGACCTGGCCGAAACCCTGGCCATGAAGCGCGCGCTGGGCGATCACGCCTACAAGGCGATGGTCAGCTCGACCAAGTCGATGACCGGCCACCTGCTCGGCGCGGCCGGCGGCGTGGAAGCGATCTTCTCGGTGATGGCGATCCACACCGGCATCATCCCGCCGACCATCAACCTCGAAGCGCCTGGCGAAGGCTGCGACCTGGACTACGTGCCGAACGTGGCGCGCGAGAAGAAGATCGACGTGGCCATGTCCAATGGCTTCGGTTTCGGCGGCACCAACGGCACCTTGCTGTTCCGCCGGCTCTGAGGCCACATTGGCGCGCGTCCCTCGCGGACGCGCGCAGTTCGCGGCGCCCGCAGCCGCGGCGCCGCGCTCCGCTCCCGAGGCGAACCCGCGCCTCGCGTATCGCTCTCCCGAGTGCCTGACCATGCCGACGCTGCCGCTGGCCGCCGAGATCGACCTGCTGGCCCTGCATCGTCTGGTACCGAAGCGCTATCCGGCGCTGTTCGAATCCACCGCCCACGGCACCGTGCACGGGCGCTGGGACCTGCTGCTGCTGGCGGCCGGCGAGCAGTTGCAGCTCGGCAGCGACGGCATCACCCGCAACGGCGAGGGCCATCCGCTGCAAGGCGATTTCCTGGCCCTGCTCGATGCTGCCTGGGCCGGTGCCCGGCAAGCGACGCGGGTCGAACCTGGGCTGCCGTTCTGCGGCGGTTGGGCGCTGTTGCTGGATTACGAACTGGCCGCGCAGATCGAGCCGATCCTCGACCTGCCGCAGCGCAGCGACGGCCTGCCGGTGGCGCTGGCGCTGCGCTGCCCTGCGGCGATCCTGCGCGATCGCCGCGACGGCCGTTGCATCGCCGTGGCAGAACCCGGCCACGAGGCGCTGTTGCAGCGCATCGCCGAAGACGTCGCCGCGGCGGCGACGCTCGCGCCGCTTCCCGACTGGCGCGCGCCGGATTCGCAGCAGGAAGACGATCCGGCGCACTTCACCGGCAACGTGCAGCGCGTGCTCGATTACCTGCGCGCCGGCGACGTGTTCCAGGCCAATATTTCGCGCGCCTGGACCGCCCGCTTCGATGCCGCGCTGGATCCGGCGGCGCTGTTCCAGCGCTTGCGGCAAGCCAATCCGGCGCCGTTCGCCGGACTGTTCGTGGCGGCCGGACGCGCGGTGGTCAGTTCTTCGCCCGAGCGTCTGGTCTCGGTGCACGGCGAACGCGTGGAGACGCGACCGATCGCGGGTACCCGGCCGCGCTTCGAAGGCGATGACGACGCCGCGCGCATCCGCGAGCTGGTCGGCCATCCCAAGGAGCGCGCCGAGCACGTGATGCTGATTGACCTGGAACGCAATGATCTGGGCCGGGTCTGCCGCCCTGGCAGCGTCGAAGTCGATGAGTTGATGACGGTGGAGAGCTACGCCCACGTGCACCACATCGTCAGCAATGTGCGCGGGATGTTGCGCGAAGGCGTGAGCCCGGGCGAGGTGATCGCGGCGGTATTTCCCGGTGGCACCATTACCGGCTGCCCGAAGGTGCGGTGCATGCAGATCATCGCCGAGCTCGAGGGCCAGGCGCGTGGCGCCTATACCGGCGCCTTCGGCTGGCTTGGCAGCGACGGCGACATGGACCTCAACATCCTCATCCGTACCGCCGAAGTGGACGCGGCTCAGGTGCGCTTCCGCACCGGCGCCGGCATCGTGGTCGATTCACAGCCCGAGCGCGAGCTCGACGAGACCCGGGCCAAGGCGCGCGGCCTGCTGCGCGCGCTGGACGCGGTGTGACCGGCGCCGGCTTCGGCCGGCGCGGCGGGCGCGGTATCCTGCGCAACTAGTGAATCAACGAGGTGGCCGTGGCTGGGGCGAAACGGGGATGTCTGGGCGTGCTGGCGCTGCTGCTGGCGCTGGCAGTGCTGGCGGCGGGCGTGGCGGCCTGGTTGTGGCAGGACCATGCGCGCTTCGCCCAGGCGCCGATGTCGGCGCAGGCTCAGAGCGTAGTGGTGGCCCCGGGCGACAGCGTGCGCGCGGTGTTGCGCAAGTTGCGCGCGGCGGGCGTGGACGCCGGCCGCGACTGGAACTGGCTGCTGCTGGCGCGCCAGGTCGGCGCCGCCGGGCACATCAAGGTCGGCGAATACGCTCTGCAGCCGCCCCTGAGTCCGCGTGAGTTGCTCCAGCGCATGCGCGATGGCCGCGTCATCCAGTATCGCCTCACGATTGTCGAAGGCTGGAACATCCGCCAGCTGCGCGCCGCGCTCAATGCCGCTTCGCCGTTGCAGCACGTCACTGCCGATCTCGACGATGCCGCGTTGATGGCCAAGCTCGGGTTTCCTGGCCAGCACCCGGAAGGCCGGTTCCTGCCCGAGACCTATCTGTACCAGCGCGGCGACAGCGACCTCGACGTCCTCACGCGCGCGCACAAGGCGATGCAGGACGCGCTGGACGCGGCCTGGGCGCGCCGCGCCGAAGGCCTGCCGCTGCGCAACGCCGACGAGGCGCTGATCCTGGCCTCGATCGTCGAGAAGGAAACCGCGCTGGCGGCCGAGCGGCCGCAAATAGCCGGGGTGTTCGTGCGCCGCCTGCAGCAGGGCATGAAGCTGCAGACCGATCCCACGGTGATCTACGGCATCGGCAGTCGCTACGACGGCAACATCCGCCGCCGCGACCTGGAGACCGACACGCCCTACAACACCTACACCCGCACGGGCCTGACACCGACGCCGATCGCCATGCCCGGGCGCGCGGCGCTGGAAGCGGCGGTGCGGCCGGCACCGGGCAAGGCGCTGTATTTCGTCGCCGTGGGCGATGGCAGCGGCGCGCACGTGTTCTCCGACGACTACGCCGCGCATACCGCCGCGGTGGCACGCTACCTGCAGCGCAGCCGCGCCCCTGTCGAGCCGGTGCCCACGCCATGAGCCCAGCCGTATTGCAGCACCCGCGTTTCATCAGCCTGGAAGGCGGCGAAGGGGCGGGTAAGAGCACCGCCATTGCCGCCATCCGCGATTGCCTGCAAGCGCACGGCCATGAGGTCGTGCAGACCCGCGAGCCCGGCGGCACGCCGCTGGCCGAACGCATCCGCGAGCTGCTGCTCAACCACACGCCCTCGTTGCCGGTGGCCGAGCCGCTGGCGGCCGAAGCCGAGCTGCTGCTGGTGTTCGCCGCGCGCGCCCAGCACGTGCGCGAAGTGATCCGCCCGGCGCTGCAGCGCGGCGCCTTCGTCGTCAGCGACCGCTTCACCGATTCGAGTTACGCCTACCAGGGCGAGGGCCGCGGCCTCGATCCGGCCTGGATCGCCGATCTCGAACGGCGCGCGGTGGGCGTGCAACCGGGCCTGACCCTGTTGCTCGACCTGGATGTCGGTATCGGCCGCGCCCGCACCAGCGGCCGCGACCTGTGGCCGGACCGCATCGAGAGCGAGCACGAGGATTTCTTCCAGCGCGTACGCGCTGGTTTCCGCGCCCGTGCGCAAGCGCACCCGGAGCGCTTCCGGGTGATCGACGCCAACCAGCCGCCGATGGTGGTGGCGGCCGAGGTGGCGCGCGCGGTGGCGTTGTTCATTGGAGACAAAGAGGCATGAGCGAGGCGTTCTCGCCCTGGCAGCAGCGCGCCTACGACCAGACCGTGGCGGCGCTGGATGCCGGTCGCCTCGGCCACGGCTTGTTGATCTGCGGCCCGGCCGGGCTGGGCAAGCGCGCGCTGGCGTTGCGCCTGGCCACGCATGTGCTGGGGCAGAGCCCCGACCCGGCCGCGCGCGCGCGCAGCGCGCAATTGATCGCCGCCGGTACCCATCCGGACCTGCAGCTGGTGTCGTTCATTCCCAACCGCACCGGCGACAAGCTGCGCACCGAGATCGTCATCGAGCAGATTCGCGAGGTCTCGCAGAAGCTGGCGCTGACCCCGCAATACGGCGTCGCCCAGGTGGTGGTGATCGACCCGGCCGATTCGGTCAACCGCGCCGCCTGCAATGCGCTGCTGAAGACCCTGGAAGAGCCATCGCCCGGCCGCTACCTGTGGCTGGTGAGCGCCGAACCGGCGCGGCTGCCGGCCACCGTGCGCAGCCGTTGCCAGCGCCTGGAGCTGAAATTGCCGCCGCGTGAGGAAGCGCTGGCATGGTTGCGCAGCGAAGGCTTCGACGCCGCCGCGGCGACCGAAGCACTCGATGCCGCGCGCGGCCATCCCGGGCTGGCCGCGCAGTGGCTGCGCGACAACGGCCTGGCCCTGCGCAAGCAGGTGGCCGTCGATCTGGAGCAACTGGGCGCCGGGCGCGCCAGCGCGGTCGAGCTGGCCACGCGCTGGACCGGCGACGAGCACGCCGACGCGCGCCTGCGCCATGCCGCCGACCTGGTGCTGGCCCAGGCCGGGCTCGGCTTGACCGAACCTGCGCGATTGCACAAGCTGGCCACCTGGTTCGATGCTGCCAACCGTACCCGCGACCTGTTGCGGACCACGGTGCGTGCCGATCTGGCGGTGGCGGAACTATTGCTTGCCTGGCGAGATGGGGACAGCCCGAAACGGGCGCCAGGGCAAAAAGGGGAAACACGATGAGTGCAACGAATGCGCGCCAGGGCATCCTGTCGCTGGCGGTCAAGGACAAGATGGCGCTTTACAGCGCCTACATGCCGTTCGTGAAGAACGGCGGCATCTTCGTGCCCACCCCAAAGCGCTACTTCCTCGGCGACGAGGTTTTCCTGCTGCTGACCCTGCCCGAATCCAGCGAGCGCCTGCCGGTCGCCGGCAAGGTGATCTGGGCCACGCCGGCCGGCGCCCAAGGCAACCGTGCCGCCGGTATCGGCGTGCAGCTCGCCGACGGCCCGGAAGGCGAAGCCGTGCGCAACCGGATCGAAACCCTGCTGGCCGGGCTGCTCAATTCGGACAAGCCGACGCACACGATGTAACCAGGGCGCGCGCCTTGACGCCTTTTGGGCAGGCCCTATAATGGGCGGCTCGCGACATCGGGCGGTTAGCTCAGCGGTAGAGCATTGCCTTCACACGGCAAGGGTCGCAGGTTCGAACCCTGCACCGCCCACCATCGTCGCGACAGCAAAAGCCGGCCCGAAGGCCGGCTTTTTCGTGGTCGACCCCTGGGAGGGCGGTCGGCACGCGCGCTTCCCGTGTTGTTTCCGTGGTTCCACTGCACCTGCGTATTTCGCAAGGACGATCCATGGCCCCTGCCACGCTGCTCGGCATTGCCTTCCCTCCGTTCGCGCTGTTGTTGGGCGCGCTGTTCGTGCGCTGGTTTCCGCGCCGTTTGAAGAAGATGCCGATGGCCACCGGTCTGGCCTGCCTGCTGGTGGGTGGGGTGGGCGCGTGGGCGGTCATCGGCGATGTCGCCGCCGGCGTGGTGCATCTGCGTACGCCGCGCCTGGGCACGATCGAGGCCAGCGTCGCGCGCTCGCCGTGGGTGTTCTGGGACGAAATCGCGCTGCTGTATATGCTGTCGCTGGGCGTGGCCGGATTCGGCGTGGCCGTGATGGGGCGCAAGTGGCTGCGCCGGCACCGACGCTGATTGCCGCTAAAACATGGACAGGGGAGGGGAACCCATGCAGGACGCAGTTGCGGTCGAAGTCGAATTCACCCCGGTGCTAGGGGATTTCCTGCGCGCTACCTGGGCCATCGTGCGGGTGTCGCCGCTG
The DNA here is from genome assembly GCA_036566925.1 of Stenotrophomonas sp. Classification (GTDB taxonomy): domain Bacteria; phylum Pseudomonadota; class Gammaproteobacteria; order Xanthomonadales; family Xanthomonadaceae; genus Stenotrophomonas_A. The sequence continues at coordinate 22,514 of DATCVI010000035.1, read as the reverse complement.
TTGTGGCTGATGCATTTCACCCCGGTGCTGATCGGCATCGTCCTGCTCGTCGTGCTGGCGACTTCGAGCTTGCCCAATCCGGCCTGGTACTGGGTACTCGGCGTGGTGCTGGTGCTGATGGTTCCGGCGATGCTGGCGGGGAACCTGTGGCGCGTGCTCGGCCAGTGCAAGCGGCTGTGCCCGATGCGCTATCGGTTCGATAGCGATGGCATCGGCGTCGCCAACCAGCTTGAATCCATGCACCAGCAGTGGCCAATGATCCGGCGCGTGCGCGTGGACCAGGGAGTGCTGCTGCTGTATTTCGCGCGCGACAAAGCCCACTGCATCCCGCTGCGTGTGCTCGCGCCGGGCGCAGAACAAACGGTGATGGCGATGGCGCGCGCTGCCGGCGTGCGTTGACCGCGCCGCGCGGCGTCGTCAAACGCTCGCCGCGTGCTTGGCCGGCGTCGCCGCCAATGCGCTCAACTCAGCCAGGCGCGCGGGGCGATCTTCCAGTCCCGGCAACCGCCGCAACAATCCAGCCAGCACCTGCAAATCCTGCTCGCGCCCCAGCGCATCGCTGAGCTTGTGCAGCGACTTCGATTTCGGCGCGCTGGTCGTTGCCTTGGACCAGTGCGGTTTGAGCCTGGGCAGCGCATCGACCTGCATGCGCAGGCGCCGCACTTTGCGTCGCCAGGCATGCAGGCGTTGGGCGTCGGGATGTTTGCCGGCGCGGCGTGCCGCGCGTTCGACGCGGCGACGCTGGCGTTGCAGGCCTTGGCGAATCTGCGCGGCGGTCAGTTCGGCCCAGGACAACTGATCCAGATAGTGCAACGCGCCTTCGATCGTCGCCACGCGCCGGGCCAGGCCGGGGTCGCGCTCGAGCTCGTAGGCAACCACGCCGGCCGAACGCTCGCGCAAGGCGATCACCACCGGCCGCCAGCGTTTGACCTCGGTCTGCTTGCCGACGGTACGTGCGGTGTCGATGGCGACATGCGCGTCGCGCAGGCGCGAGAGGCTGTCGCCGACGCGTTGCAGGATGCGATCGGCCGGGCCGACGTCGAACGTGGCCTCGCCATCCTCGGCGAGAGCGAGCAAGGCGCGCGCGCGGCGGACCGCCTTGCGGGCCTCGTGCACGCGGGTATGCAGCGCCTTGCGTCCGCGCAGCGCGGCGATCACTGCGTTGCACTCCTCGTGCACGAGCTTGCCCAGGGCGTGGCCAGCGGAATGTCTGGGCATCGGGCGTCGGCGCGTCGGGCGGAACGCCGATCCTACTCCAGGCCCTCGGCGGTCTCGATGATGCCGGGCGGCAGGCCGGTATAGCGTGCCCGTGGCCGTATCAGCGTGCCCAGCGCCTGCTGTTCCTGTGCATGCGCCAGCCAGCCGGCCAGGCGGCCGGCGGCAAACAGCACCAGCGCCGGCGTGGCTGGCAAGTCGTGCACGAAGCAGATCGCCGCCAGCATGCCGTCAATGTTCGGGTGTTGGCCGCTGGCTTCCTCGGCGGCCGCCAATACGGTTTCCACCGCATGCAGTGCGGGATCTTGGCCGCGGAGGTCGCGCAGCATGCGCAACACTTCGGCGCCGCGCGGGTCGCCGTGCGGATACAGCACGTGGCCGAAGCCCGGCAGGTCTTCGCCGCGTTGCCAGCGGCTGGCGATGAAGTGGGCGGCGTCGCCGCTCTCCAGGGCATCGCGCAGCAGCGCATAGGCGCGCATCGTCGCGCCGCCGTGGCGTGGGCCGGAGAGCGCCGAAAGCCCGGCACACACGGTTGCATGCAGGTGCGCGCCGGTCGAGGCCACCACGCGCGCGGCGAATGCGGAGACATTCAATTCGTGGTCGGCGCACAGCACCAGCGCGGCGCGCACCAGCTCGGCAAAGGCGGCATCGCCGGGGCGCCAGGCATCGGCCAGCAATTCGTGCACCGGCCGTGGGTCCGGCGTGCGCGCCACCAGCAAGGCAGCGTTGTGGCGCAGCAGCGTGGCGGCAATTTCGCGTCGCACCGGCAGTGCCGGGTTGAAGGCCTGGCGCACATCCAGTGCGAGCAGCGGGATGCAGGCCAGCGCGCGCTCGATCGGTGGCAGCCCGGCATCACCGGCCAACGCCGCCACGCGCGCCGGCCATGTAGTGGCGAAGGCGGCGGCAAACGGATCCTGCTCGCCGCACTCCCACAGCAACCGGGCGATGTCCTCCAGGGTGGCGCCGTTGCGCACTGCCGCCACCGCCGACTGCCCGCGGTAGTACGGCGAGTCCGGGCGAATCAGCGAGATCCGCGTCTCCAGCACCGGCAGCCCGCGATCCAGGCTTTGCGCGGCCCCGCGCGCCTCACCGCGGCCGGCGCGTTTGCGCTGGGCCAGGCGCTGGACCTCGGCGCGCAGGTAGACCCGGCTGCGGTGGTCCGGCCCCGGGCGCGAGGCCAGCAGCCCCCGGCTGACATAGGCGTACAGGGTGGCGGTACTGATGCCGAGCAGGGCGCAGGCCTGGGCGGCGGTGACCAGTTCGTTGTCGGTGTCGGCCATGGATAGGTTGATTGATTGAATCAAGATTGATCAATGCGTAGGAGAGTGCCAGATTGAGCGCCATCGCGGTATGGCCGTTTGTCCGATCCGGCCCCGCCTGTCCCAGGAGCTTTCCATGAGCGTTACTTCCGCCGGCGCCCGCTTCCGCGCCGCCCTTGCCGCCGAATCGCCGTTGCAGGTCATCGGCGCCCTCAACGCCAACCATGCGTTGCTGGCCCAGCGCGCCGGTTATCGCGCGATCTATCTGTCCGGCGGCGGCGTGGCGGCCGGCTCGCTCGGCCTGCCGGACCTGGGCATCAACACCCTGGAAGATGTGTTGATCGACGTGCGCCGCATCAGCGATGTCTGCGACCTCCCGCTGCTGGTCGATATCGACACCGGCTTCGGCCCCAGCGCGTTCAACATCGAACGCACGGTCAAATCGTTGATCAAGGCCGGCGCGGCCGCCTGCCACATCGAGGACCAGGTCGGCGCCAAGCGCTGCGGCCATCGCCCCGGCAAGGAAATTGTCTCGGCCGCGGAAATGGTCGATCGGGTCAAGGCCGCCGCCGATGCCAAGACCGATCCGGATTTCTTCCTCATCGCGCGCACCGATGCGATCCAGGTAGACGGCGTGGATGCAGCGATCGAGCGCGCCATCGCCTGCGTCGAGGCTGGTGCCGACGGCATCTTCGCCGAGGCCGCCTATGACCTGGATACCTATCGCAAGTTCGTCGATGCGGTGAAGGTGCCGGTGCTGGCGAACATCACCGAGTTCGGCAAGACGCCGTTGTTCAGCCGCGACGAACTGGCCTCGGCCGGCGTGGCGATCCAGTTGTTCCCGCTGTCGGCCTTCCGCGCCGCCAACAAGGCTGCCGAGAACGTCTACCAGGCCATCCGCCGCGACGGCCACCAGCGCAATGTGGTCGACAGCATGCAGACGCGCGAGGAGTTGTACGAGCGCATCGGCTATCACGCCTTCGAGCAGCGGCTGGACGCACTGTTCGCCGGCAAGGCCGGCTGAGCATCTTCCACGCAAACCCTCTTTTTTTGTAAGCCTTCCGGAGTGACCCACATGTCCGAGCAAGCCAGCCCCAATCCCGGTTTCAAGCCGAAGAAGTCCGTTGCCCTGTCCGGCACCGCCGCCGGCAACACCGCCCTGTGCACCGTCGGCCGCAGCGGCAACGACCTGCACTATCGCGGCTACGACATCCTCGACCTGGCCAACACCAGCGAGTTCGAGGAAATCGCCCACCTGCTGGTGCACGGCAAGCTGCCCAATCGCGCCGAACTGGCGTTCTACAAGCGCAAGTTGAAGGCGCTGCGCGGCATCCCGGCCGCGGTGCAGGATGCGCTGGAAACGCTGCCGCCTTCGGCACACCCGATGGACGTGATGCGCACCGGCGTGTCGGTGCTCGGCTGCGTGCAGCCGGAGAAGGACGACCACAACCATCCCGGCGCGCGCGACATCGCCGACAAGCTGATGGCCTGCCTGGGTTCGATGCTGCTGTACTGGTACCACTTCAGCCACAACGGCGTGCGGATCGACGTCGAGACCGACGACGACTCGATCGGCGGCCACTTCCTGCACCTGCTGCATGGGCAGGCGCCGCGCGATTCCTGGGTCAAGGCGATGCACACCAGCCTGATCCTGTATGCCGAGCACGAGTTCAACGCCTCCACCTTCACCTGTCGCGTCATCGCCGGCACCGGCAGTGACATGTACAGCTGCATCGCCGGCGGCATCGGCGCGCTGCGCGGACCCAAGCACGGCGGCGCCAACGAAGTCGCCTTCGAGGTGCAGAAGCGCTACGAGACCCCGGACGAGGCCGAGGCCGACATCAAGGCGCGGGTCGAGCGCAAGGAAGTGGTGATCGGCTTCGGCCACCCGGTCTACACCGTGTCCGATCCGCGCAACAAGGTGATCAAGGAAGTGGCGCGGCAGCTGTCGGCCGAAGAGAAGCACATGAAGATGTACGACATCGCCGAGCGCCTGGAAACGGTGATGTGGGACATCAAGAAGATGTTCCCGAACCTGGATTGGTTCAGCGCGGTGAGCTACCACATGATGGGCGTGCCGACGGCGATGTTCACCCCGCTGTTCGTGATCGCGCGCACCGCCGGCTGGAGTGCGCACGTGATCGAGCAGCGCATCGACGGCAAGATCATCCGCCCTTCGGCGAACTACACCGGTCCGGAAGACCAGGCGTTCGTGCCGCTGGACGAGCGCGGCTGATCGGTTTTACCCCGCTTGCCTGGCGCAAGCGGGGCGTTGCATTTCTTCGCCACGCATAGCGCAGCCGACCATGAACACTCAATTCCGCAAATCCCTTCCCGGCACCGCGCTGGATTACTTCGATGCGCGCGCTGCGGTGGATGCGCTGGCGCCCGGCGCCTATGCCACGCTGCCCTATACCTCGCGCGTGCTCGCCGAGAACCTGGTGCGGCGCTGCGATCCGGCCACGCTGCAGGCGTCGCTGCAGCAGTTGATCGAACGCCGCCGCGACCTCGATTTCCCGTGGTTCCCCGCGCGCGTGGTGTGCCACGACATCCTCGGCCAGACCGCGCTGGTGGACCTGGCGGGCTTGCGCGATGCCATTGCAGACATGGGCGGCGACCCGGCCAAGGTCAATCCGGTAGTGCCGGTGCAGTTGATCGTCGATCACTCGCTGGCGGTGGAGTGCGGTGGCTATATGCCGGACGCGTTCGCCAGGAACCGCGCGATCGAGGATCGCCGCAACGAGGACCGCTTCCACTTCATCGACTGGACCAAGCGTGCGTTCGAGAACGTGGACGTGATTCCGCCGGGCAACGGCATCATGCACCAGATCAACCTGGAGAAGATGTCGCCGGTGATCTACACCCAGGACGGCGTCGCCTTCCCCGATACCTGCGTCGGTACCGACAGCCACACCCCGCATGTCGATGCGCTGGGCGTGATCGCCATTGGCGTTGGCGGTCTCGAAGCGGAGAACGTCATGCTCGGCCGCGCTTCGTGGATGCGCCTGCCGGACATCATCGGCGTCGAGCTCAGTGGCCGCCCGCAAGCGGGCATCACCTGCACCGACATCGTGCTGGCGCTGACCGAATTCCTGCGCAAGCAAAAGGTGGTCGGCGCCTGGCTGGAGTTCTTCGGCGAAGGTGCCGCCGCGCTGACCATCGGCGACCGCGCCACCATTTCCAACATGTGCCCGGAATACGGCGCCACCGCGGCGATGTTCTCCATCGATGGCCAGACCCTGGATTATCTGCGCCTGACCGGGCGCGAAGAGGAACAGGTCCGGCTGGTGGAAACCTACGCCAAGGCCGCCGGCCTGTGGGCCGACGACCTGCGCCAGGTGCAGTACGAGCGCACGCTGCACTTTGATCTGTCCAGCGTGGTGCGCAACATGGCCGGCCCTTCCAACCCGCATGCGCGCGTGGCCACCAGCGACCTGGCCGAGCGCGGCATCGCCACCGGACTGGAGGCGGCGCGCGCGCAGGAAGCGCAAGGGCTGATGCCCGATGGCGCGGTGATCATCGCCGCCATCACCAGCTGCACCAACACCTCCAACCCGCGCAACGTCATCGCCGCCGGCTTGCTGGCACGCAATGCCAATCGCCTCGGCCTGGCCCGCAAACCCTGGGTCAAGACCTCGCTGGCGCCGGGCTCGCGCGCGGTCGCCCTGTATCTGGAAGAGGCCGGTTTGACCGCCGAACTGGAACAACTCGGCTTCGGCGTGGTCGCGTTCGCCTGCACCACCTGCAATGGCATGTCCGGCGCATTGGAGCCGCAGATCGAGCGCGAAATCATCGAGCGCGACCTGTATGCCACGGCGGTGCTGTCGGGCAACCGCAATTTCGATGGCCGCATCCATCCCTATGCCAAGCAGGCGTTCCTGGCCTCGCCGCCGTTGGTGGTGGCCTACGCCATCGCCGGCACCATCCGCTTCGATATCGAGAAGGACGTGCTGGCCGTGGTCGAGGGCAAGGAGATCCGCCTGAAGGACCTGTGGCCGAGCGACGAGGAGATCGACGCGGTGGTGCGCGCGGCGGTCAAGCCGGAGCAATTTCGCCAGGTCTACACGCCGATGTTCGCCCGCCATGGGGGCCCCGGCGCCAAGGTCGCGCCGCTGTATGCCTGGCGGCCGGAAAGCACTTACATCCGCCGCCCGCCGTACTGGGAGGGCGCGCTGGCCGGCGAGCGCACGCTGCGGGGCATGCGGCCGCTGGCATTGCTCGGCGACAACATCACCACCGACCACCTTTCGCCATCGAACGCGATCATGCGCGACAGCGCCGCCGGCGAATACCTGGCGCAGATGGGCGTGCCGGAAGAAGACTTCAATTCCTACGCCACCCACCGCGGCGACCACCTCACCGCGCAACGCGCCACCTTCGCCAACCCGAAACTGTTCAACGAGATGGTGCGCAAGCCCGATGGCAGCGTGCAGCAGGGTTCGCTGGCGCGGGTCGAGCCGGAAGGGCAGGTGATGCGGATGTGGGAGGCGATCGAGACCTACATGAAGCGCAAGCAGCCATTGATCGTGATTGCCGGCGCCGACTATGGCCAGGGTTCCTCGCGCGACTGGGCCGCCAAGGGCGTGCGCCTGGCCGGGGTGGAGGCGATCGTGGCCGAGGGCTTCGAGCGGATTCACCGCACCAACCTGCTCGGCATGGGCGTGCTGCCGCTGGAGTTCAAGCCCGGTACCGATCGCAACACGCTCGGCCTGGACGGCACCGAGACCTACGATGTCACCGGCCTGCCACGGCCCGGGGCGACGCTCGCGCTGCGAGTCCACCGCCGCGACGGCAGCGTCACCGAAGTGCCGGTGACCTGCCGCCTGGACAGCGACGAAGAGGTCTCGATCTACGAAGCGGGCGGAGTACTGCAGCGGTTCGCCCAGGATTTCCTCGACGCGTCGAAAGCGGCCTGATTCGTTCGTCGCTGTCATAAGGCGCGTGCGATCCTGCACGCGCCGTTTCCGATTCGACAGGAGATCGACCATGACTGAGACCTCGACCACGACCGGCACCGTGCGCCTGCACCGCGTCCTGCGGGCCCCGGCCGAACGCATCTACCGCGCCTTCCTCGACCCCGACGCCATGGCCAAGTGGCTGCCGCCGCACGGCTTCACCGGCAAGGTGCACGAGATCGACGCGCGCGTCGGCGGCAGCTACCGCATGTCCTTCACCAATCTGGGCACCGGTTCCAGCCACAGTTTTGGCGGCACCTATCTCGAGCTGGTGCCGGGCGAGCTGATTCGCCACACCGACAAGTTCGACGACCCGGGCATGCCCGGCGAGATGATCGTCACCGTGAAGCTGCGCACCGTGGCCTGCGGCACCGAACTGGACATCGTCCAGGAAGGCATCCCGGCGCAGATCCCGGTCGAGTTCTGCTACCTCGGCTGGCAGGAATCACTGACCCTGCTGGGCCAGCTGGTCGAGCCCGAAATCCCCGACAACCCCTGATAGAAGACACAGGCAAGCCCATGGCATCCGTCCCGCAGATCCGCATCCCGGCCACTTATATGCGCGGTGGCACCAGCAAGGGGGTGTTCTTCCGCTTGCAGGACCTGCCCGAGCGCGCCCGCGTGCCCGGGCCGGCGCGCGATGCGCTGTTGCAGCGGGTGATCGGCAGCCCCGATCCCTACGGCAAGCAGATCGACGGTATGGGCGGGGCGACTTCGAGCACCAGCAAGACGGTGATCGTGTCGCGCAGCGAACGTGCCGGTCACGATGTCGACTATCTCTTCGGCCAGGTCGGCATCGAGACCGATTTCGTCGATTGGAGCGGCAACTGCGGCAATCTTTCGGCGGCGGTGGGGCCGTTCGCGATCGCCTCGGGCCTGGTCGATGCGGCGACGCTGCCGCGCGATGGCCTGGCGACGGTGCGGATCTGGCAGGAGAACATCGGCAAGACGATCGTCGCGCATGTGCCTGTCGTCGATGGCCAGGTGCAGGAGACCGGCGACTTCGAACTGGACGGCGTGACGTTTCCCGCGGCCGAGGTGCAACTGGAATTCCTGGACCCTGCCGATGACGGCGAGGACGGTGGGGCGATGTTTCCCACCGGCCAGGTCGTCGACACCCTGGAGGTGCCGGGCGTGGGCAGCTTCCAGGCAACGTTGATCAATGCCGGCATTCCGACGATCTTTCTCGATGCCGCCGCGCTGGGCTACAGCGGTACCGAGTTGCAGGACGCGATCAACGGCGATGCAGCGGCGCTGGCGAAGTTCGAGAAGATCCGCGCGTACGGTGCCTTGAAGATGGGCTTGATTGCGCACGTGGACGAGGCGGCCAGGCGCCAGCACACGCCGAAGGTGGCGTTCGTGGCGCCGCCGAAAGATTACGTCGCTTCCAGTGGCAAGGCGGTGGCTGCGGCGGATGTGGACTTGCTGGTGCGCGCGATGTCGATGGGCAAGTTGCACCACGCGATGATGGGGACTGCGGCGGTGGCGATTGGTACGGCTGCGGCGATTCCCGGCACCTTGGTGAGCTTGGCGGCGGGGGGTGTTGGGCGCGAGGCGGTGCGCTTTGGGCATCCGTCGGGGACGCTGCGGGTGGGTGCGGAGGCGCGGCAGGTGGAGGGTCAGTGGGTGGTTACCAAGGCGGTGATGAGTCGTAGTGCGCGGGTGTTGATGGAGGGGTGGGTTCGGGTGCCTGGGGACAGTTTTTGAGTTTTTCTGCGAAGAGCGGTGGCTGATAGTGTGCGTGCGGCGTCCGGGGCCGGGCCCTTGCCCGGGGGACGCCAACTACTGCATCCATGCGGGGCTCGTTTGGGCGACGTCCTGTCGCCCAACGCCCCCGGGCAAGGGCCCGGCCCCGGACGCCCGATGAACTGTCGGTGGTTGGGGGGGGGAGAAGAGCAAGAGCGAAAGCAGGACTCTTTATTTTGTTGCGCCGATCAGGGCTCGCCACCAGCGTTCGCCTTCGCGCGGTGCGCTCATGTCCACGCGTTCGCCCATGATCGGTGTCGCTACGTTGATGCCACGCTCGGCGGCCAGGTCCAGTACGCGTTCGAACGGTTCGTACCAGGGGTGCATGGCGAGGTCGAAGGTGCCGTTGTGGATCGGCAGTAGCCAGTGGCCGCGCAGGTCCTGGTAGGCGCGCACGGTTTCTTCCGGCTGCATGTGCACGTAGGGCCAGGCGATGTTGTAGGCGCCGGTTTCCATCAGGCACAGGTCGAAGGGGCCAAGGCGGCGGCCGATGTCGGCGAAGCCGTTGAAGTAGCCGCTGTCGCCGCTGAAGAAGATGCGCAGGTCGCTGTCTTCGATCACCCACGAGCACCACAGGGTGCGGTTGCCGTCGCGCAGGCTGCGGCCGGAGAAGTGTTGCGAGGGTGTGGCGGTCAGACGCAGGCCGTCGATGTCGATGGCCTGCCACCAGTCGAATTGGCGCACGTTGGCCGCGGGTACGCCCCAGTCGATCAGGCGGTCGCCGACGCCGAGCGGGGCGAGGAACTGTTGCACTTTCGGTGTGAGTGCTCGGATGGCGTCGCGGTCGAGGTGGTCGTAGTGGTCATGGGAGAGGATGACGCCGCGGATCGGCGGCAGGTCTTCCAGCGCGATCGGCGGTGCATGGAAGCGCTTGGGGCCGAACCAGCGGAATGGCGAGGCGCGCTGCGAGAACACGGGGTCGGTGAGCCACCATTGGCCGCGCAACTTCAACAGCAGGGTCGAATGGCCGAGCCGGTACAGGCTGCGGTCGGGCGCGGCGTCGAGGTCGGCGCGGGTGAGCCGTTGCACCGGGATGGGCGCGGCGGGGACGGTGTTCTTCGGTTTGTTGAAGAAGAAGTCCCACATCACCTTGGCGCCGGGCTCGGGCACGTTGGCGGGCTTGGGGGTGGTATTGCGGAAACGGCCGGCGGCCGATTGCGGGGAGTCGGCGTAGTCGCCGAGCGGGGCGTGGCGGGGGAAGGAGGGAAGCAAGCGTTGCGTTCCGGTCGGGGAGGGGAGGCAAGGCGAGGGATGACCTCGCCCGTTTCCTGACTGGGGACAGCGCTACGGCGATGCAAGACCCCCGGGGTTGGGAGGTTCAGCCCGGCGCCCGGCTTCAGCGCGTGACCTGGCTGTACTGTTGTTCGGACACTTGCTCCATCCAGGTGACCGGAGCGCCGTCGACCGATTCGGCGATTGCAATGTGGCTCATCGCCACTTCGGCGCGCGCGCCGTGCCAGTGTTTGACGCCCGGCGGGATCCAGACGATGTCGCCCGGCTTCAGTGCCTGCGCCGGTTTGCCCCATTCCTGCACCCAGCCGGCACCGGTAGTGACGATCAGCGTCTGGCCCAGTGGGTGGGTGTGCCAGGCGGTACGCGCGCCGGGCTCGAAGCTGACGGTGGCGCCGCCGACACGCGCCGGCGGTTCGGCCTGGAACGGCGCATCGATGCGCACGCGGCCGGTGAAGTAGTCGGCCGGACCGGCGGCCGAAGGCTTGTCGCCGGCATGGGCGACCTTGACCGCGCCGAGATCGGCACCGGGGCTGGCCACCATCGAAAAGGCGAGCGGAATCGAGAACAGGGACATGCGGGTCTCCTGGCGAGCGGGGGAGCACACACGATAGGCCTATGCGCCGGGTCTCGTCTGCGGTCGCACGGCTGCTTTGCGTGAGCTTGGTTGAAGAGCCGGACTCTTTGTTGTTCCGTGCGGCGTTCGGGGCCGGGCCCTTGCCCCGGGGGACGCCAAAAACTGCATCCTGCGTGTCTCGTTGGGCGACGTCCATGTCGCCCAACGCCCCCGGGGCAAGGACCCGGCCCCGAACGCCCGATAGAAGGTCGGGTTTGTGTGGGAGTGCCCTCATCCGCCGCTGTCGCGGCACCTTCTCCCAGAGGGAGAAGGACGGCATGCATTTCGCACGCTGCAATTAATCGTCAACGGCGCGTGCTGTCCTTCTCCCTGGGAGAAGGTGGCCCGACAGGGCCGGAAGAGGGCGCTCTCCCCACCTATCGCGATGCGTCGTCGGGCGTCCGGGGGCTAGGCTAGTTCGGGACAATCGGCGACATGGATGTCGCCGATTAGCCCCCATGGACGGGTTCACGGCGTGTCCCGAACTAGCCTAGCCCCCGGACGCCGCACGTAACCCAAAAAAACAGCCAAACCAAAAGCATCGCAACCAACCGCCCCCCTATACTTGCCCCAGCATTTCAAGGAGCGAAGTCAATGGCGGTCACCCTGGGGAAAGGACGGAGCCCAAAGCTCCTGCAAGTATTGCTGTTGATCAGCTTCCTGCTGCTCGCACTGAGCGCCTGCAAGCGCAATGAAAGCGGCCAACTCCCCGCCGCCAGCGGCGAGCCCATCCAGGGCCAGGCTGCGCCGGTCACCGGCTTCGGTGTGCTGCGTGCCTATGCCGACGACAACGAAGACGGGCTCGCGCTGGCGCTGGAATTCACCCAGCCCCTGGTCGGTACCCAGGATTTCGACAAGCTGATCCAGTTCAAGGAAAAGGTCGGCGACGAGGACAGCAGCTGGTCGCTGTCCGATGACGGCAAGACCTTGCGCTATCCCTATATCGAGGCGGGAAAGGATTACACGCTCACCATTTCCGGTGACCTGCTCGCAGCCGACGGCACCCGCCTTGGCAAGCCGGTCACGCAGGCGGTGTTTGCGGCCGATCTCAAGCCGGCCGCGGGGTTCGCTTCGCAGGGCAGTGTGTTGCCGGCCAAGGAGAACCGCGGCTTGCCGGTGGTCTCGGTCAATGTGTCCGATGTCGACGTGGAATTCATGCGCGTGCGCGAGGAGTCGCTGCCGACCTTCTTCGCGCAATTCCAGCGCGGCGGTCGTCGCAGTGGCTGGGAGCTGGATCGCGAGTATGGCTACAACACGCCGATGTCCAAGCTCGCCGAGCCGGTGTACCTCAATCGATTCGTGCTCGCCGGCAAGAAGAACCAGCGGGCGCTCACCTATCTGCCGATCCAGGACATCAAGGAGCTGCAGGCGCCGGGCCTGTATTTCGCGGTGATGCGCCGCCCGGGCAATTTCGCCGAAAGCTACGACACGGCGTTCTTCACTGTCAGCGATATCGGCCTGCATGCGCGGGCGTACAAGTCGCAGTTGTTCGTGCATACCGCTTCGCTGGCCAGTGGGGCGGCGCTGGGCAAGGTCGAGCTGCGCGTGCTCAATGCCAAGGGCGAGACGCTGCTCAAGGGCGAGACCGATGCCAACGGCAATGCGCTGCTCAATTACACCCTGGACGCCGGCCAGGTGTTGATCGCGCGCAGTGGTTCGGATCTGTCGCTGCTGCCGTTCAACCAGCCGGCGCTGGACCTGAGCGAGTTTGCGGTGGCCGGGCGCGAGAATGCCTGGTTCGATGTGTTTGCCTGGTCCGGTCGCGATCTGTACCGCCCCGGCGAGACCGTGCGCGTGTCGGCGTTGTTGCGTGATAACGACGGCCGCCCGGTCAAGGCGACGGGCAAGGGCGCGCAACCGTTGTTCCTGCGCCTGAAGCAGCCCGATGGCAAGACTTTCCGCGAGGCGCGCCTGCAGCCGGGCGAGCAGGGCTATGTGGAGTTCACCCAGCGCATTCCCGACGACGCGCCGACCGGCCGCTGGCAGGTCGAGTTCCGCACCGACCCGGGCAGCGCCGAGGCGGTGCAAGGGATGACGTTGCGGGTGGAGGAGTTCCTGCCCGAGCGCATGAAGTTGACCCTGGACAGCAAGCAGGCGGTGATCAAGCCGGGCGAGCCGCTGCGCCTGCAAGCCGATGCCGCTTATCTGTACGGCGCGCCGGCGGCTGGCAACCGCTTCACCGCCAAGCTCGCGGTGACGGTGGAACAGCATCCGCTGGAAGCGATGCCGGGCTGGTTCTTCGGCGACCCGACGGTGGAGCTGCCGAAGGAAGCCAAGGACGTTATCGATACCGAGCTGCCGGCCGATGGCCACCTCGCCGAGGACATCGCGCTGCCGGCCGAGGCCAAGCCGGTGACGACGATCGCCGCGGTGGTTTCGGGCAGCGTGTACGAAACCGGCGGGCGCACGGTCACGCGCACGCTCAAGCGGGTGCTGTGGCCGGCCGAGGCGCTGGTGGCGGTGCGGCCGTTGTTCGACGACAAGGAAGGCGCGGACGCCAACGCCAACGCGCGCTTCGAACTGACCCGCGTCGGCGCCGATGGCAAGGCGCATCCGGCCAAGGGGCTCAAGGTCACGCTGGTGCGCGAGCTGCGCGATTACCACTGGCAATTCCGCGATGAACGCTGGGACTACGACTTCACCCGCCGCTACGAGAACAAGGAAACCCGCCAGATCGATATCGGCGCGGCTTCCAGCAAGATCGATTTCCCGGTGGAGTGGGGCGAGTACCGCCTGGATGTGTTCGACCCGGCCACTGGCCTGACCACGCGTTATCCCTTCCGCGCCGGCTGGAGCTGGAACGACGACAACCGTGGTCTCGATGCGCGCCCGGACAAGGTCAAGCTGGCGCTGGACAAGACCGCCTACCGCGCCGGCGACACCCTCAAGGTCACGCTGACGCCGCCGCACCCGGGGCGCGGGCTGCTGATCGTGGAGAGCGACAAGCCGCTGTACGTGCAGGCCATCGACGTCAAGCCGGGTAGCAGCTTCGAGATCCCCGTCACCGCAGACTGGGAGCGCCACGATGTCTACGTGACCGCGCTGGTGTTCCGCGGCGGCAGCGCGGCGAGCAAGATCACCCCGGCGCGCGCGGTGGGCGTGGCGCATGTGCCGATGGACCGCAAGGCGCGGCGCGTGGCCGTGGGTTTGGTGGTGCCGAAGCAAATGCGCCCCGAGCAGCCGCTGCCGGTGACCGTGAGCGTGCCCGAACTGGCCGGGCGCCAGGCGCACGTGACGATCTCCGCGGTGGATGTGGGCATCCTCAACATCACCCGCTTCCCGGTGCCCGACGCCAACGCGCATTTCTTCGCCCAGCGCCGCTTCGGCGTGGATGCGTACGACGTGTACGGGCGGGTGATCGAAAGCTTCGACGGCAGCACCGGGCGTCTGCGCTTCGGTGGCGACATGGCGCTGGCGGCATTGCCGCAGGCACGACGGCCGACGGCGCGGGTGCAGACGGTGGACCTGTTCTCTGGCGCGCTGCAGCTCGACGCCAAGGGCAACGCGCGGGTGCAGTTGCCGGTGCCGGATTTCAACGGCACCTTGCGCGTGTCCGCACTGGTCTATGCCGACGACCGCTACGGCAACCGCGACGCCGAAACCCTGGTGCGCGCACCGATCCTGGCCGAGGCGTCGATGCCGCGGGTGATGGCGCCGGGCGACCGCAGCACCGTCACCGTGGACGTGCAGAACTTCACCGGCAAGGCCGGTGAGTTCGACGTGCGGGTGGAGAGCGAAGGGCCGTTGTCAATCGGCGAGGGCAAGCGCCGCGTGGCCTTGCAGCCCGATGCCAAGCAGACACTCAGCTTCCCGCTGACCGCGCGCGAAGGCCACAGCGTGGCCAAGGTGCGCGTGCGAGTGGACGGCAATGGCTTCAAGGTCGACCGCCATTACGACTTGCCGGTACGTGCGGCATGGCCGTCAGTATTGCGTTCGCGCACGCTGGTGCTCGACCCGCTCGGGCCGGTGACCCTGGGCAATGGCGACATCGACGGTTTGATGGCCGAGTCGGTCAACGCGCGGATGGTGGTCAGCGCGTTGCCGCCGATTCCCTTCGCCGCGGCGCTGCAAGGCGCGCTCGAATACCCCTACGGCTGTGCCGAGCAGACCACCAGCAAGGGCTACGCCGCGTTGATGCTCGACGAGCCGACCGCGGCCATGCTCGGGGTGCGCGGGCTCGACGCCGGCAAGCGTCGCGAGCGCATGGAAGGCGCGCTCGGCCGGCTGGCGTCGATGCAGGTGTCCAGTGGCCACTTCTCGATGTGGGGCGACGACGACTACGTCAACCCGTGGCTGACGCCGTACATCAGCGAATTCCTGCTCGACGCCAAGGACGCCGGCTTCGCGGTGCCCGACAACGTGCTGCAGAAGGCGCTGAACCGCCTGAGCGAGGACCTGCTTTCCGGTGGCAACGCCTTCTACGGCTACGACCGCCGCGAGAGCCTGCGCTTCGCCAACCAGGCCTGGTCGGGCTATGTGCTGGCGCGGGTGAACCGTGCCCCGCTGGGCACGCTGCGCGCGCTCTACGACAACGACCGCGACAAGGCGCTCACCGGCCTTTCGCTGGTGCACCTGGGCGTGGCGTTGTCGCTGCAGGGCGACAAGAAGCGGGGCGAAGCGGCCATTGCCGCCGGCTTTGCCAAGGGCGGCAGCGACCGCCCCGGCTACTTCGGCGACTACGGCAGCGCCATTCGCGACGAAGCGCTGATGATGGCGCTGCTGCATGAGCGTGGTCTGTCCAAGCCCGAGTACGACGCGCGCACGATCCCGCTCGGCCAGGCATTGGATGCACGCCGCAGTGGCGGCAACGGATCGTTGTGGTTGAGCACCCAGGAGCAGGTCGCGCTGGCGCGTCTGGGCAAGGCGCTGGCGGCCGCTAGCGACCGCCGCGTGAGTGGCACGCTCGACGTTGGCACTGCCAGCGAAGCGATCGCGCCGACGAAGCTGTTCGGTCGCGGCTTCGACAGCGAGGCGCTGGCGCAGGGCGTGCGCTTCCTGCCGCAGGGCGAGGCGCCGATGTACGCCAGCGTCGAGGTTGCCGGCATTCCGCGCAAGGCGCCGGCGGCGGACGACAGCGAGATCCATATCCAGCGCGACTGGTACGGCACCGATGGCAAGCCGTGGAAGCCGGCACCCTTGAAGGAAGGCGAGGCGTTGGTGGTGCGTTTGTCGATCACCGCGCGCGCGGATATTCCCGACGCGTTGCTGACCGACTTGCTGCCGGCCGGCCTGGAGATCGAGAACTTCAACCTGGGCGATTCCGAGCAGTGGGCCGAGGTGGTCGTGGATGGGATCACGCTCAGCGATCGCGGCGACGCGGCCGAAGTGCAGCACGAAGAGTTCCGCGACGACCGCTACGTCGCCGCGCTCAAGCTCTCCGCCGGCGACACCGCGCATGTGTTCTATCTGGTGCGCGCGGTCACGCCGGGCACCTATGGGGTGCCGCCGCCGCTGGTGGAAGACATGTACCGGCCTGCGCTGCGCGGCATCGGCCGTAGCACGCCGGAGACGATGACCGTGGTGCAACCGTAACCGACAGGCGGGCGCCGGCTCCCGGCCCCCGCCGCATGCGTCATGCCCGAACCTGCCACCGCTTCGCTGTCGCTGTTTCGTCGTTGCCGCCGCTGGCTGTGGTTGCACCGGCGCTGGCTTCGTTGGAGCGCTGCCGCCTTACTGACGCTGCTGTTGCTGCTCGACCAACTGTCGCCGCCGCCGCTGCCCGCCGCGCGCGATACCTCCACGCTGGTGGTCGCCGCCGACGGCACGCCGCTGCGCGCCTTCGCCGACCGCGACGGCATCTGGCGCTATCCGGCGTCGGCCGACAGCGTCTCTCCGTTGTACCTGCAGGCGTTGCTGAGCTACGAAGATCGCACCTTCGCCTATCACCCCGGCATCAATCCCTGGGCATTGCTGCGTGCCGGCGGCCAGTGGCTGCGCCATGGCCGCATCGTCTCCGGTGGTTCGACCCTGACCATGCAGGTAGCGCGCATCCTTGATCCGCATACGCGCACGCCGTGGGGCAAGCTCAAGCAGATGCTGCGTGCGCTGCAACTGGAAGCACGGCTGGACAAGGCGCAGATCCTGCAGCTGTATCTGGAACGCGCGCCCTACGGCGGCACCATCGAAGGCGTGGAGGCGGCGAGTTGGGCCTACCTGGGCAAGCCGGCGGCGCAGCTCTCGCATGCCGAAGCAGCGCTGCTGGCAGTGCTGCCGCAATCGCCGAGCGCGCTGCGGCCGGACCGCCATCCCGAACGCGCCCGCGCCGCCCGCGACAAAGTGCTCGACCGCATGGCCACGCTGCATGTGTGGACCCCTGCGGAAGTGGCCGATGCGCGGATCGAACCGGTGGTTGCGCGCGCGTTGCAGCCGCCACTGCACGCCGCCTTGCTGGCCGAACGACTGCACGCCGCCGAACCAAACGCAGCGCGCATCGTCAGCACCCTCGATGCGCAACTGCAACGGACCCTGGAAGAGCGGGTTTCGGCCTACTTTTCGCAACTGCCCGAGCGCACCTCGGCCGCGCTGCTGGTGGTCGATAATCAAACCCTGGAAGCGCGTGCCTACGTCGGCTCGGTTGCCTTCAGCGACACCCGCCGCCAGGGCTATGTCGACATGGTCCGGGCCTGGCGCTCGCCCGGCTCCACGCTCAAGCCGTTCCTCTACGCGATGGCGCTGGACGACGGCTTGATCCATTCCGAAAGCCTGCTGCTGGATGCACCGCAAAGCTTCGGCGGCTATCGCCCGGGCAACTTCGATGCCGCCTTCAACGGCCCGATCGGCGCCGCCAGCGCACTGCGACTTTCACTCAACGTGCCAGCCGTGGACCTGCTCGACCGCGTCGGCCCGGCGCGCTTCGCCGCGCGCCTGGACAACGCCGGCATCAGCCTGCGCTTCCCGCGCGGCAGCGCCCCGACCCTGGCGCTGATCCTCGGCGGCACCGGCGCCCGCCTGGAAGACCTGGTCGGCGCCTTCTCGGCACTCAATCGCGACGGCATCGCCGGACACGTGCGCTACCGAAGCGAAGACCCCATCCTGGACCGCCGGCTGGTTTCGCCCGGCGCCGCCTGGATCGTGCGCGAAATCCTCGAGAGCAACCCACGGCCCGGCTACAGCGCCGGCATGTTCGACACTGCCCGGCGCCCGCGCGTCGCCTGGAAGACCGGCACCAGCTATGGCTACCGCGACGCCTGGGCTCTGGGCAGCACCCGCCGCTACACCGTCGGCGTCTGGGTAGGGCGCCCCGACGGCACCCCGCTGCCCGGCCAATACGGCGCCATCACCGCGCTGCCGCTGATGTTCGAAGTCATCGACGCCCTGCCGCGGCAACGCAGCGACGCTGCCCCCGCGCCCATGCCCGCCAGCGTAAGCAAACTCGACATCTGCTGGCCGACCGGCGAAGCCGCCGAGCTCACCCCGGCGCCCCTGTGCGCCCGCCGCCACGAAGCCTTCGCGCTCGACGGCAACCTGCCACCCACCTTCCCCGAACGCGACGCCCGCCTATGGCGGCCCGGCCGTCAACGCATCCTCGTCGACGCACACAGCGGCCAGCGGCTCACCCCCGACTGTCGACAAACGCACCTAGAGACCGCCCACGACATCGCCCGCTGGCCGGCGCTCGCCTCCCCCTGGCTGACCGAAAGCGAACGTCGCAACGCCCGCCCGCCGCCCCTATCGAAAGACTGCATACCCGACGGCACCCCGACCGGCGGCGAACTGCGCATCCAGGGCCTGACCGACAACGCCATCCTCGCCGCCGCCCCCGGCAACAAGCGCAGCGTCCACCTGCAACTCCGCGCACTGGGCACCGACACCGCGATCGACTGGCTGCTGGACGGCCGCAGCATCGGCCGCAGCACCGGCAGCGCGACATTCGCCCACGACTTCTCCCAACCCGGCGAACACACCCTCACCGCCCTGGCCGAAGACGGCGCCTGGACCCGAATAAAGTTCAAGGTGCTCGAATAAGCAAAGCGCGCGCTTCGCGCTCAGCTTTTCTCTCTTCCCCACCCCCCGCGCTGACCATCGGGCGGCCGGGGGCAGTCCGCTTTCGGGACAATCGGCGACATGGATGTCGCCGATTAGTCCCCATGGATGGGTTCACGACGTGTCCCGAAAGCGGACTGCCCCCGGGCGCGAGCCGACCGATCATCAGCAGCCGCACCGACAGCTCAGCGCGAACCCCTAACTCCCAATCCACCCATCCAACAAATCGGCAAACTCATCCGCATGCTCCTCCTCCTGCGCCAGAATGCGCTCGAGGATGCGCTTGGTAGTCGTATCCTTATCGCCGACAAAATTGATCATCTCGCGATAACTATCGATCGCGATCCGCTCGGCGATCAGGTTCTCGCGCACCATATCGCGCAGATCCGTGCCTTCCTTGTACTCGGCATGCGAACGCGCCGTCAGCGTATCCGGATTCAGATCCGGCTCGCCGCCCAACTGCACGATGCGCTCGGCCAACATTCCCGCATGCTCCTGCTCCTGCTTGGCATGCTCCAGGAACTCGGCCTTGACCGAATCGGCCAGCATGCCCTTGGCCATGAAGTAATGGCGGTAATAGCGCAACACGCACACGTATTCAGTGGCGAGCGCCGCGTTCAACAACTTGATCACCGCCTCGCGATCGGCATGGTAAGTGCGGGTGATCGCGCCATCCTCGATGCTCTCGCGTGCCTGCGCGCGCAACGTCTTGGTGTCGGTGAAACCGGCCGGCTGCTTGCCGGCGGATTGATCAGGTGCGGCTGGCTTTGACATGGCTTGCCTTTCCTCTGTGGGGTGATGAGTGAAGCTGATGGGTTATTGCGGCAAGTGGCCGAGCACATAGTCCGCTGCCGAAACCTTGAATTCGCCGGGCTCCTCCACAAACAGCGACTTGACCACGCCGTCCTCGGCATACAACGCGAAGCGACGCGAGCGCAGGCCCATGCCCGAACTGCTGGCGTCCATCTCCAGGCCCAGCGCGCGGGTGAACTCCGCGTTGCCGTCGGAGATCAATTGCAGCCCATCCGGTGCCGACTGGCTGCGGCCCCAGGCGCGCAGCACGAACGGATCGTTGACGGCCATGCAATAGACCTCGATGCCGCGGCGGCGGAACTCATCGAAGTGTTCGATATAACCGGGCAGGTGCTTTTCCGAGCAGGTCGGCGTAAACGCGCCGGGGATCGCGAACAGCACCACGTTGCGGCCATCGAACAGCGCCCGCGTATCGACACTCTCGATGCCCTCGCGCAAGCGCTTGAGCACGACTTCGGGAATGCGGTCACCTACTTGGATGGTCATCGGCAAGCTCCTGTGAATGAACGGAAGACTAAAAATCCGGGGGGAAAGGTAGCGTCAACGTCTTGAAAGCCGCACCGCCGCGCCTATCTAGCGCACAGGGCGGGGCGCCATGCCGGCGCAGACCCGCCAGCCCTTCCAGGAGAACACCATGAACGTCGTACGTTACCGCCGCTGGCCGCAAGCCGCCTTCGCCGCGGAAATCGCGCCGCTGTCCGGCCGCGCGGCCTTCGCCGCCGCTGCCGCCAATGCCGAGCAATGGCAGCCGCGCGTGGATATTCGCGAAGAACCCACCGCCTTCGTCCTGCAGGCCGACCTGCCGGGCATCGACCCGGCGCAGATCCAGCTGCAGATGGATCGCAACGTCCTGTCGATCAAGGGCGAGCGCGCCACCACGCCGCTGGCCGAGGACCACAAGCGCCTGCTCGGCGAGCGTCGCAGCGGCAGCTTCGAACGCCGCTTCGCCCTGCCCGAGACGGCCGATGCCGAACGCATCACGGCCACTGGCCGCCATGGCGTGCTGGAGATCCGCATCCCGAAGAAGGCCGAGGTCGCGCCGCGGCGGATCGTGGTCAACACCGGCAGCGAAGAGACCGGCGAGGCCAACTGAGGCATTCGGGCGCAAGCTCGGTATCTGTAGCCAACAGGTAAGCCTCACGGCCAGGCCCTCACGGCCAGGCCGTAGAATGGGCGGCGGCGATTGGCCGCCGCCGACGGCCCGCGGTCGCAAGACGGTGGGCCGTTGTCATCTCGAGGTGATGGATGGAATTCAAGGACTACTACGCAACCCTGGGCGTGGAGCCCAGCGCCGGCGAAGCCGAGATCAAGACGGCCTACCGCCGGCTCGCGCGCAAGTACCACCCCGACGTCAGCAAGGAAGCCGGCGCCGAAGACAAGTTCAAGGCCGTCAACGAGGCCTACGAAGCGTTGCGCGATCCGCAGAAGCGCGCCGCCTACGACCAGTTGCGCGCACAAGGCTATCGGCCCGGCGAGGAGTTTCACGCGCCGCCTAACTTCAACGGCGGGCAGGGCTTCGATTTCGATGAGATATTCGGCAATGGCGGCGCCGGTGGCGGCTTCTCGGATTTCTTCGAGAGCCTGTTCGCCAACCAGCGCGGCGGCCGCGCGCGCAGCGCCGGCCCGCAGCCCCGTGGCGACACCCGGGCCAAGCTGGCGGTACCGCTGGAGGCGGTCTACGCCGGCGACAGCGTGCGCATCACCGTCAACGGCAAGCAACTGGACGTACGCGTGCCCAAGGGCATTGCCCCCGGCCAGGTGATCCGGCTGGGCGGGCAGGGCAACGGCGGCGGCAACCTGCTGCTGGAAATCGAATACGCCGCCCACCCGCAGTTCGAGGTCGACGGCCACAACATCCTGTACACCCTGCAGGTCACGCCATGGCAGGCAGCATTGGGCACCACGATCAGCGTGCCGACCCTGGGCGGCGAGGTGGAGCTCAAGATCCCGGCCGAATCCGACGCCGGCCGCAAGCTGCGGCTGCGCGGCCGCGGCCTGCCGGGCACCCCGGCGGGCGACCAGATCGTCGAGCTGGAGATCCTCGCCCCGGCCCCGGCCGACGAGGCGCAGAAGAAGGCCTACCGCAACCTGGCCAAGGCCTTCGGCGAAACTGTCTGAGGCGGGAGGCAACAAAAAAAACGCCGCTTTCGCGGCGCTTTTTTTATTTCCGGCTTAGTCGGCCCGACTAAAGACCCGTTCGATCACCTCGGACAGCTCATCCTCCGAGAACGGCTTGGTGATATAGGCACGAGCGCCCTGGCGCATGCCCCACATGCGGTCGGTGTCCTGGTCCTTGGTGGTCACCAGGATCACCGGGATGTTCTGCGTCGTCGGCTCGCGCTTGAGCGTGCGGGTCGCCTGGAAGCCATTGAGGTTGGGCATCACCACATCCATCAGCACCAGGTCCGGTAGCGCGGCCTTGGCGGCCTCGACACCGGCGGCGCCGTCGGTGGCGGTAATGGTCTGGTGGCCCAGCTTCTCGACGATGCGCTGGATGCCGAGCAGTTGCGAAGGCGAATCGTCGACGATCAGGATGCGCGCCATGTGGTTCCCCGTGTGTGCCGGCTGAGTGTAGTGGGAGTGGTTGGGCGGCGCATAGGGGTTGTGGCGGCGGTTGGTGTGTTGGCTTGCGGCGCGGGCCCCGTCCCGGCGGGGAGGGGGTTCAGTGGGCCATGGATGGCCCACGGCGGTAGCGTC
>DATCVI010000034.1:0-22084 GCA_036566925.1 Stenotrophomonas sp. | reverse complement strand
CCGATAAAGCATTCGACAATTTCATGCAGGAGGTGCTGCCAGGCATCGACGAACCCGGCCGCCAGCTGGCCGGCGAGCTGCTGACCGACGTCCTCGGCGCAGCCGGCAAGCAATTTTCCGAGCGTCCGCGCACCGCGACCGAGATCGCGACCTATGCCGATGCGATGGCTGATATGTTCTGCGCGTATCTGGAGCGGTTGGCGAGTCGCTGAGGTGGGCTTGTTGCAGCGCAGGTTTACAGCGCGGTGGAAGCGGTCCAGGGTGCGAATTCGGTGATGTGGAATTGCACCTATGACCGGGTTACGCCTCCTTGCGCTATGGGTCTTGTTGTTGCCATTGACGGCACTTGCCGACGACATCGCCGCCATCCAACAGGCCGAGCGCGACATCTGCGCCGCCTACGAGCGTGGCGATGCCGACTGGCTGGAAAAACACCTCGATCCGTCCTTCACCCTGACCGGCTCCACCGGCAAGCTGACCACCCGAGCCGAGGAAGTCGCCGATCTGCGCGGCGGCACCCGCTATTCGGTGTTCCGCAATCGCGATACCCACGTGCGCCTGTACGGCGAAGCCGCCGTGGTGACGGGGATCACGCATGTCGAGGGCAGCGCCGATGGCCAGCCCTATGCCCTGGATTTTCAGTTCACCGATACCTACGTGCGGCGGCCGCAGGGTTGGGTGATCGTGGCCAGCCATGCTTCACGGCG
Organism: Stenotrophomonas sp.; assembly: GCA_036566925.1. GTDB lineage: Bacteria > Pseudomonadota > Gammaproteobacteria > Xanthomonadales > Xanthomonadaceae > Stenotrophomonas_A. Next base: position 21,377 of record DATCVI010000034.1, on the reverse strand, counting down.
CGCGCCGCCTTAGGCGCGGTTATTTGATCCAGCGACCGTTGCCGAGCCGCACCTCGAAACGCGCCCATTGGCGAAACGATTCGTAGCTTTCCTGGCCATGCTGGCCGGCACCTTCGCCGGCGACCACGCGGTAGTCGACCCGAGCCGGTTGGCCGCTGCTCACGCCGACGACCTCGCGCACGCTCCAGGCCTTGCCCAGGCGGCCGTTGCTGTAGCGATGGCCCGGCACGATCTCCTGCGGATGGACGACGTTGCGCTCGGCGTGGCGTTTGGCCAGCTCGAGCAGTTCGGTCAGGTTTTCCTCGGTGATGTCGACGTAGGAGTTGAGTTCTTCCATCGCTGCCGAGAAATCTTCCTGGGTCAGGTCGAAGCGACGCTCCGCCGCGGGCACGGCCACCGCGGTGCGACGGCGATGCAGGTGCACCGGATAGCGGCGCCAGGGAAACAGCGCGTTGAAGGCCAGGGCGACCGCCATGATCGCGGCCACGCTGACGCCAACCGGTTCGATCAGATAGTGGAAGCCGAGGGCGTGCAATTCTTCGCTGCCGATCACCGCGGCCAGCGCGGTAGCGCCGCCAGGGGGATGGATGCAGCGCAGGTAGTACATCGCGCCCACCGCCAGGCCGACCGCCAGCGCTGGTGTCCAGGTTTGCTCCGGAAGCAGTTTCTGGCAGGCAACGCCAATCGCCGCCGAGATCAGGTGCCCACCGACCACGGCCCACGGCTGCGACAGCGCGCCGTGCGGCACGGCGAACAACAGCACCGCCGAAGCGCCGAGCGAGGCAAGCATGATGGCGCCGGCCGGCCCGGCGCCGGCGACGCCCTGCGGGAACACACGGTGGATCACCGCGTAGACCGCCGCGATGCCAAGGAAGGCGCCGAGCGCGGAGACGCACTTCTCGGCGTGGCTGGTGGTATTGCGCTCGATGCCCAGCCAGATGCGGGCGGCGTGCGGCAAGGACGGCAGGTTCATCAGGACAACGGGTAACGGAAAGCGGGGCAGTCTAGGCCAACCACGGCGTTGCGGCCACCTCGGCGATAGGGATCGCTGCGCTGCGGCGTTACAGCCGGGACCGCCCCAGCTAGGCTGATGATAGCGCTACCAGAAACGCGGCAGGCAAGATCGATGCGGGTGAAATTCAAAATTGCGGCGGCGATGTTGTGTCTGTCGCTTTACGCCAGCGGCGCGGCGATGGCCTGCTCGGCGCCGGTGTCGGTTTGCGAGCAGGCGGCGCCGGGGGATTTCCCGGTTATTTCGCCGGAGCAGGTCAGCGCAGTGTGGGTCGAACCCGATGCCGACACCGCGGTACGCCATGCCGCCGATGGATTCGCCGCCGACTTGCAGCAGGTCTCCGGGCGGGTACCAGCGCGACCGCGGTCGCTGCGGCAGCTGCGCGGGCCTACCGTGATCGTCGGCGTACTTGGCCAAAGCGCCACCCTCGACAGGCTGGTGCGCGAGCGCAAGCTTGACGTGGGCGGCTTGGCCGGCACCTGGGAGGGCTTCCGTCAGGCCGTGGTCGAACGCCCATTTCCCGGCGTGCCGCGCGCCCTGGTAATCGTCGGCGCCGATCGCCGCGGTGCGGTCTTCGGCGTGTATGACTTGTCCGCGAAGATCGGTGTATCGCCCTGGCACTGGTTCGCCGACGTGCCGGTGGTCCACCGCGATACGCTGAACATCAGCGCCGGCACACGCCAGGACCAACCTGCGGTGAAGTACCGCGGCTTCTTCATCAACGACGAGGCGCCGGCCTTCAGCAGCTGGGCGAAAGCGCGCTTCGGCGGACTCAACGCCGAGATGTACGCCCACGTGTTCGACCTGCTGCTGCGCCTGAAAGGCAACACCTTGTGGCCGGCGATGTGGCCGCCGCATGCCTTCAACGACGACGATCCTCGCAACAAGATCCTGGCCGACGAGAGGGGCGTGGTGATGGGTACCTCCCATCACGAGCCGATGACTCGCGCGCATGACGAGTGGCATCGCAACCAGGCACAGGGCGTCACCGGCGGACCCTGGGACTACGCGCGCAATGGCGACAACCTGCGCGCATTCTGGCGGGGCGGGATCGAGCGGATGATGTCGCGGGCGGAGGCAGCGCAGGATGGTCGCGGTTACGACAGCCTGGTGACGGTCGGCATGCGCGGCGATGGCGACGAGGCGATGGGCGAGGGCACCGCAATTCCGCTGTTGCAAGCGGTGGTGGCCGACCAGCGCCGCATCATCGCCGAAGTGACCGGCCGCCCGGCCGAACAGACGCCCCAGGTGTGGGCGCTCTACAAGGAAGTGCAGGACTACTACGACCACGGCATGCGCGTGCCCGATGACGTCACCTTGCTGTTCGCCGACGACAACTGGGGCCAGATCCGGCGCCTGCCGACCACCGACGTGCATCGCGCCGGCGGCTTCGGGGTGTATTACCACTTCGACTATGTCGGTGCCCCGCGCAACTACAAGTGGCTTAACACCACGCAGATCGAAAAGACCTGGCAGCAGATGGACCTGGCCTGGCAGCGCGGCGCGCGCCAGCTTTGGATCGTCAATGTCGGCGACATCAAGCCGATGGAGTTCCCGTTGACCTTCTTCATGGACCAGGCCTGGGCGCCGGCGGCGATGACTCCGCAGGCACTGGCCGGTTATCCCGAGCAATGGGCTCGCGCCACGTTTGGCGCGGACCCGGCCGGCGAGGTAGGTGCTGTGCTGACGCGTTACAGCCAACTGGCGGCGCGGCGCAAACCAGAGTCGCTCGATGCTGGCAGCTTCACGCTCGGCGCGGAGCAGGGCGAGCTGCTGGATGGCGGCGAGTTCGGCGCCGTGGTCGCGGCATGGGACGAGCTGGTACAGCGCGTGGGCGCGGTAAAGACGCAACTGCGACCCGAGCAACAGTCGGCCTATTTCCAACTGGTCGAACACCCGGTGCTCGCCATGGCCAACCTCTATCACCTGTATTACGCCGTCGCATGGAACCGACGCCTCGCAGCAAGCGACGACCCGCGGGCCAATGTCTTCGCCGACCGGGCCGACGCTGCCTTCGCCCGGGATGGTGCTCTAACTGCGCAATACCACGCGCTGGAAGACGGCAAATGGGCGGGGATGATGGCGCAGACCCATATCGGCTACACCCGCTGGCAAGAACCGAAGGCGCAGGTCATGCCCGAGGTCCGGCGCGTGTCGCTGCGCGGTCGAGCGGTGCCCGCGATCGCATTTGCGGTGCCCTCGCGCGATGGCGTAGCGAAAAAGGTGATCGAAGCTGTCCACTACAGCCGTGCGGTGAACGGCCAGGGCCTGCATTGGCAGGCCATCTCCCACCTTGGCCAAGGCGCAGGCGCGATGCTGGCGCTGCCGCAGGGGCGTGCGGCGACTACGCCGGCGGACGGGGTGCGGCTGGAGTACGACATCGTGGTGGAGCGCGCCGGCCAGCTGCCGATCGACCTGGTCCTGGTGCCGACCCTGGAGACCACCGGTGGCAGCACGCTGCGCATCGGCGTCTCGCTTGACCAGGGCCCGGTGCAGGTTCTTTCCGACTCACTGGTGCCGGCGCCCAATGCCAGCGTCAGCCAGGCGCAGCGCGACTGGAGCCAGGCAGTGATCGAAAACCAGCGGGTGCTGCATGCAGTGCTACCGGCGACGACCGCCGGCCCGCACATCCTCAAACTGTGGCGGCTGGATGACAACGTCGTACTGCAGCAGGTACGAGTCGGGCAGCCGCGCTAAACGCGGCCCCCTCGGTGTCGCGCGGAAGATTCAATCTTCCCGGGCAACCTTCAGCACCGCGTCGAACGCCGGCTTGGGCTGGCGCTGGCGGTCGAACAGCAACGGGTAATTGCTGCGTCCGCGCACCGGGTAATCGTTCTTCCAGGAGTCGCCGTCGTGCGCATTCCAGAACGTTACCCGCGCCAGCACGTCGCGCTTGCGCTGGAACAGGGCGAACAGATCGGCGTAGCGCTTGGCCAGGCGCTGCTGCATCTGTGCCGACAAACCCTTCGGCCAGGGATCGAGCTTGGCGCGCGCGGCGGCGTCGGCCGGCAGTTCGAGGCGCTGGTCGGCGGGCATGCCATCGGTGCTGGGCGGCTGCGGCAGTACGTCGATGTCGAGCTCGGTGATCATCACCTTGACGCCGAGCGCGGCGAAGGTGTCGATGCTGGTCTCGATCTCGGCGATCGAGGGGCTGTCCAGGCCCCAGTGGCCCTGCATGCCAACCCCATCGATACGCGCGCCGCTGGCCTGCAGCATCCTCACCAGGCGCACGATACCGTCGCGCTTGGCCGGTTTTTCAGTATTGAAATCGTTGTAGTAGAGCTCGGTATTCGGCGCAGCCTGTGCGGCATAGCGGTAGGCCTCGCGCAGCAAGCGGTCACCGTCGCCGACATTCTTCAGCCACGGGCTTTGCCGGTAGCTGCCGTCTTCGTCGATCACCTCATTGGCCACGTCCCAGGCCTGGATGCGCCCGGCGAAATGGCCGGCCACGTGCTCGATATGGTCGCGCAGCACGGCCAGCTGGGCGTCGGCATCGTGCGGCTTGCCCTGGGCATCGGTGAACATCCATGCCGGGGTCTGGATATGCCACAGCAGGTTATGGCCGACCAGGAACATGCCATGGGCCTGGCCGAAGGCGACGAACGCATCGCCCTTGCTGAAGTCGTAGACGCCGGGACGCGGATGCACGTTCTCCGGCTTGAGTTCGTTCTCGGCGGTAATGCTGTTGAACTGTGCGATCACCAACGCCTGCGTGCGCGCGTCGCGGCCGCTGACGATGCCATCGTTGACGGCCACGCCGACCAGGAAGTCGTCGTGGAAGGCGTCCTTGAGCGTGGTCGGCGGTGCGGCGAAGGCGGGCACAGCGGCCAGGCAACTGGCGGCTGCCAGGGCGAGCAAGGCAAGACGGGGACGCGCGCGGGTCATGGCGAAGCTCCGGGAACCAGGGTGAGGGAAACAGCAGCGGGCGCCAGGCCATCGGCCTCGACGCGAACAAGCAAGTTACCGCTGGCGCCCGGGTGGGCGCGCACGATGGCAAGCGCGCGGCCATTGAAAGCCGCGCGCGAAGCGGAGGGAAAAGCGGTCATGTCGGTAGGGTCGCCGTTGTCGGTAGCGAGCAGTTCGCCCGGGCCCTCGACGCGCACGCGCAAAGGCGTGGCCGCCTGCGGCACACGCTGGCCGGCAGCATCGCGCACCTCGATCTCGATAAAGGCAAGGTCGCGGCCATCGGCGGTGAGCCGCTCGCGTTCGGCGCGTGCGTACAGCGCGGCGGCGCTGCCGGCGGTGTGGACGCTGTCGCTGGCCCAGGATTGGCCGTCCTTGTAAGCCTGCACGCGCAGCTCGCCCGCCTGATAACGCACCGCATCCCAGCGCAACCGATATTCGCCGGGCTGTTTGCGTTTGCGACCTTGCGAGACGCCGTTGACGAACAGCTCGGCCTCGTCGCCGGAGGTGAACACATGCACCGGGGTAACCTGGCCCTCGCGGCCCGGCCAGGTCCAGTGCGGCAGCAGATGCGCCATCGGCAGTTCGGCGCGCCAGCGCGACTGGTACAGCCAGTAGCGGTCCTTGGGGAAGCCGGCGAGATCGATGATGCCCGAGTACGAACTGCGCGAGCTGTAGTAGGGCGTGGGCTCGCCGAGGTAGTCGAAGCCGGTCCAGACGAACTCGCCGGCAACGAAAGGGTGCGCATCCAGCGCGGCGAAGACCTTGTCCGGGCTGGCGCCGAAATCCACCGCATGCAGTTCGTATGCACTGACCTGATGCAGGACAGAATCGCCACCCCGGCCGTCGCGCACCGGCGCGCTGGCTTCGCTGCTCACCGGGAACAGATAGACGCCGCGGCTACTCAGGGTTGAAGCGGTTTCGGTGCTGAGGATCGCTTTGTCGGGAAAGGCGCGGTGAAACGCCTGGTACATCGGCGGCGTGCGGATGCGATCGGTGCCGGCGAACTCGGGGGTGTCGCGAATGCCTTCGCCCTGGTAGTTGAGTCCGATCACATCGAGCTCGGCCGGCAGCGGCATGTCCGGCTTGGCGTAGTTCATCGCTGCGGTCACCGGCCGAGTGGAATCTTCCTCGCGCGCGATGCCGCGCAACTGACGGGCAATGGCCGCGCCCGCCTGGCCGGTGTACTGCTCGCCGACCTCGTTGCCGATGCTCCACAGGATCACCGAAGGATGATTGCGATCTCGCCGCAGCATCGCGCGCAGGTCAGGCTCGTGCCAGTCGTCGAACACGCGGTGGAAGTCCAGCGGCGTCTTCTTCATCTGCCAGCTGTCGAAAATTTCATCGACCACCAGCAGGCCGAGGCGGTCGGTGAGGGCGAGCAGTTCCGGCGCCGGCGGGTTGTGGCTCATGCGGACGGCGTTGGCGCCCATGGCCTGCAGCAGCCGCAGCTGGCGCTCCGCGGCGACGGTGTTGAAGGCCGCCCCCAGCGCGCCCAGGTCGTGGTGCTGGTTCACGCCGCGGATCGGCACATGCTCGCCATTGACCAGCAAGCCACGCTGCGGATCGAAGCGGACACTGCGAATTCCAAACGGCGTGTGGACCTGGTCGACGATGCGGTTGCCGTCGCGTAGCGTTGTCACGGCCACGTAGCGATTCGGTTGTTGCGTCGGCGGCGGACCCCACAGGCGCGGCTGCGCCACCCGCAGGCTCGTTTCCAGGGTGGTCTCGCCACGGGCGGGTAGCGACACCGCCTGTGGCGCGCTATGCGCAGCCGGTTGCGGTGCCGGGCGCTCATCGCCATCAAGAGGGAACAGGGCGGTGTCGACCCACAGATTGGCTGTGGCGGCGGCCTCGTTGCGCAGGGTCAGTCGCACCTGCACTTGTGCTGCCTGCGCAGATACCTGCGGCGTGGTGATCTGCACACCCCAGTGCGCGACGTGAAGCGGCGCGGTCTTGCGTAGCCACACCTGCCGGTACAGGCCGCCGCCGGGATACCAGCGCGCAGAGTCCGGTGGATTGTCCAGGCGGATCGCCAACTGGTTGCGGCCGCCGTAGTTGAGGCAGTCGCTGAGGTCGAGTTGCCACGAGCTATAGCCATACGGCCAACCGCCCAGTAGTTGGCCGTTGCACCACACGCTGGCGTAGGACATGGCCCCGTCGATCTCCAGCGCGATGCGCTTGCCGCGGTCGGCGGCGGGAATATCGAGGGTGCGGCGATACCAGCCCACGCCCCAGCTCGGCAGCCGGCCCATGCCGCCATGGGGGCCATCGACCAGGAACGGCCCGGCGATGGCCCAATCGTGTGGCAGCTGGACCTGCTGCCAGCCGCTGTCGTCGAAATCGGCGCGCACGAAGGCGAGGTTCGCGCCTGGTGGCTGGCCTGGCGGGCGGGCGTGGCGGCGCTTCGGATCGGCGATCAGGGCGTTGCCGGTCGGCAGGATCCAGGGCTTGAGCAGGCCCTGGATCGGCACTTGATCTACTTGTTGCGGCTTGGCATCGGCGGCCTTGCCGTCCTCGTTGTCGGCGCGCGATGGGCGCACGTCGTAATCCAGTGCGCGGTCCACGCCGGGGGCATCGCCAAGATGAAAACGCCAGCTATCGAGCGCAACACGCTCGCGCGGCGAGGGGGCAGCGCTCGCGACGCCGCAGGCCAGTACCAGCACGGCGACAGCGAGCGAACCCCACCTCACAGCCGATAGGCCTGCTTGGGCAGGCGGTAGGCCAGGTCGATGGCGACTTCGCTCGCTTCGTCCTCGTCCATGCGATGTTCGGCCACGAGTTTGGCCAGGAACGCGCAGTCGACGCGGCGGGCGACGTCGTGCCGCGCCGGGATCGACAGGAAGGCGCGAGTATCGTCGTTGAAGCCGACGGTGTTGTAGAAGCCGCCACTGCTGAGGGTCTGCTCGCGAAAACGCCACATGCCTTCCGGCGCGTCGTGGAACCACCAGGCCGGGCCGAGCAACAGGCTGGGATAGTGGCCGGCCAGGGGCGCCAGCTCGCGCGCGTAATTGCTCTCGTCCAGGGTAAAAAGGATGAGCTTGAAGCGCGGGTCATTGCCGCAGCGGTCCAACAACGGCTTGAGCGCATGGACGTATTCGGTACGGATCGGGATGTCGGCGCCCTTGTCGCGGCCGAAGCGCGCAAACAGCGCCTGGTTGTGGTTGCGGAAGCAGCCAGGGTGCAACTGCATCACCAGGCCGTCGTCCAGGCTCATCAGCGCCATTTCGGTGAGCATCTGTGCACGGAACAATTCGGCCTGCGCCGCATCGGCACGACCGGCGACCACGATGTCGAACAGTCGCCTGGCCTCGGCCGGCTCCAGGTTGGCGGTGGCCGCACTGGGATGCCCATGGTCGGTCGAGGTGGCTCCCATCGTGGCGAAGAACGCACGGCGCTGACGGTGCGCGCGCAGGTAGCCTTCCCAGCGATAGACGTCTTCGCCACTGAGTTCGCCAAATTGGCGCAATGCGTGCGGGAACTGCTCATGTTCGGGGTCGATCACCGCATCGGGCCGATAAGCGGTGATCACCCGCCCGTTCCAGCCGCTGTCGCGGATCGCAGCATGGTGGGTCAGCGGATCGAGCGGCGATTCGGTGGTCGCGATGACCTCGATACCGAAGCGTTCGAACAACGCACGCGGACGATACGCCGGGGTCTCCAGCGCGGCGGTGATGCGGTCGTAGTAGTAGTCCGAGGTGGTGCCATCCAGACGCACCCGCAGGCCGAAGACCTCATGGAAAACGTGGTTGAGCCACATCGACGACGGCGTGCCGCGGAACAACGGGAAATGCTCCGCGAACACACGCCAGGCAGAGCGCGGATCGACCGCCGCGCGGCTGCCGTCGGCACGCGGGATGCCGAGGCGGTCCAGGTCGATGCCCTGGCTGTACAACATGCGGAAAACGTAGTGGTCCGGCACCAGCAGCAACTCGGTGGCATTGGCGAAGGCCGCGTTGCCGGCGAACCAGGCAGGATCGGTGTGGCCATGCGGGCTGATGATCGGTAACCCGGCGACCTGCGTGTAGAGGCGGCGGGCGATCTGGCGCTGGGTGGCTTCCGGCGGCAACAGGCGGTCGGGATGCAGATGCAGGGGCTGGGCGGTGAGGTTCATGCGGAGGTGCGCATCAGGAAGGCAAGGGGAGGGGTCAAGAGGACGCGGCCGGGGGATCGAAGCGCGCCGGCGCCAGTCGCGGCACCAGCAGGTGCACCACCAGCAGCGCCAGCAGGTACGCGGAGCCGGCCATCAGGAATACCGGCACGTAGCTGCCGGTCGCTTGCAGCAGGAAACCGATGAAGGTGGCGATCATCATGCCGGAGACAGCGCCGGCAAAGCCGCCGATCCCGACCACCGAACCCACTGCCGGGCGTGGGAACAGGTCCGAGGGCAAGGTCAGCACATTGGCCGACCAACCCTGGTGGCCGGCGGTGGCCAGGCCGATCAAGGCGACCGCCAGCCACAGATTGTTGGCGTGGGCGGCAAAGACGATCGGCACCACAGCCAACGCGCACACCGCCATAGCCCCCTTGCGTCCGGCATTGACGCTCCAGCCGCGCTGGATCAAGCGCCCGGCGAGCCAGCCGCCGGCAATGCTGCCGACATCGGCCAGGACGAAGATCACGATCAGCGGCGGGCCCAGTTGCAACAGGGACAGACCGTACTCGGCGTGCAGGAATTTGGGCAGCCAGAACAGGAAGAACCACCAGATCGGATCGGTCATGAACTTGGCGGCGACGAATGCCCAAGCCTGTCGATGCCGCAGCAATTGTCGCCAAGGGATCCGCACCTGCGGTTCGGGCGGATCGCTATGGATCAGTGCACGCTCGGCGGCGCCCAGGGCAGGTTGCTGCTCCGGCGCGCGGTACCAGCTGAGCCAGACCACCAGCCACAGCCCGCTAAGCAAGCCAGTGAACAGAAACGCGGCTTGCCAGCCCCAAAGCGCAGCCACCACCGGCACCAGCAAGGGGGCCACCACCGCGCCAATGTTCGAGCCGGAATTGAATATCCCCACCGCCAGGGCGCGCTCGCGTCGCGGGAACCACTCGGCCACGGTCTTGATCGCGGCCGGGAAATTGCCGGCCTCGCCCAAACCCAATGCAAAGCGAGCCAAGGCAAAGCCAATCACGCTGGCGGCGAAGGCATGGCTCATGGCGGCCAGGCTCCAGATGCCGATGGCAATGGCATAGCCAATGCGCGTGCCGAAGCGGTCGATCACCGCGCCGGCGCACAGTAGCCCGATCGCGTACGCGGCCTGGAAGGCAGTAACGATGTAGCCGTACTCGACCTCGTTCCAGCCAATCTGTTGCTGAAGGAACGGCGCCAGCACCCCGAGCACCTGGCGGTCGATGTAATTGATCGTGGTGGCTGCCAACAGCATGGCGCAGACGCGCCAGCGGTATCTGCCCGGCTTGGTTGCGGCCGGGTTCGCCGAACCGACACTCATCGGTAAAGCCTGCCGCCGGAGCGCATTGCCCAGCAGTTGCGTGGTTGCAGCATTTTCCCTCCGGCACGCACGGACCAACGTCCTCGGTGATAGCGCTATCATTAGCACAGGCATTGCCTAGACGCCCGCTGTGGTGCAGCAGAGCCGGCACTCACGCGAAGTTGTCCATGCCATAAGTCATGCACAAAAAAGCGACCGCAGCAGTACCGCGCCGTATGCGCGAGGCCGCGCCCGGAGGATGCTGCTGCGCAGCGTGCCTAGGCAAAGTTGGTAGCGCTACCATCGCCGCCAGGTCGTGGGGCGTGGTGAAGTTCCATCGCAACGTGCGACCCAAACCGATCGGGCGGCCCACCTTCGGGAACGCCCACATTGTTGCCAGAAACGGGAGGGGAGTACGGTGCAGAATCAGTTGGAAAAGAACACCTTGTCACGCGCAATGGCCGCGGCACTGCTGGCCATGGCCAGCGTTTCGGCCTACGCGCAGTCGCAGCCTGAGCCGGCGACTGCGCCGGCAGCGGCCGGCACCACGCCGCAGTCGCAATCCCAGTCGGCCGACGCCGTCACGCAGCTGGACACGGTGACGGTCACCGGCTTCCGCCGCAGCGTGGAATTGTCGACCCAGGCCAAGCGCGATTCGACTGGCTTCACCGATTCGATCTTCGCCGAGGACATCGGCAAGTTCCCGGATACCAACATCTCCGAGTCGCTGCAGCGCATCCCCGGCATCCAGCTCAACCGCGACGTCAACGGCGAAGGCCTGAACATCGCGATTCGTGGTCTGGGCAGCAGCTTCACCAAGACCACCATCAACGGCAATTCAGTGGCCACCGCCTCGATCGGCCTGGACGCGACCAACCAGAACCGCGAGGTCGACCTCAACCTGTTCCCGACCGAGTTCTTCAACAAGCTCACGGTCTACAAGTCGCCCAAGCCGAGCCTGCCGGAAGGCGGCGCCGCCGGCGTGGTCGATATGAGCAATTCGCATGCGTTCGACAACCCCGGTTCGCACGTCACTTATTCGCTGCAGGCCTCGGACAACAGCGTGGCCGACGGCATCGCCCCGCAAGGTTCGGTGATCGGCAGCTGGACCAACGATGCCGGCACCTGGGGCATCCTGGGCGGCATCTCCTCGGTGCACGGCAAGCTCGGCGTGCAGGGCTGGGAAAGCGGCGGCGGCGGCTGGATCGACCCGAACCTGACCGCGGCGCAATGCGGCACCGATTGCGGCCGTAGCCCATCCTCCAACCGTTGGCGCATTCCCGACGTGGTGCCCAACAACGCGGCGACCATTGGTGCCGGCCTGACCCCGGGCCAGGCGATCAATGCCGCCTGGCTGCAGCAGCACAACCCGGGCCTGACCACCGGCCAGATCGGCGATGCACTGGTGCCGTACCTGCCGCGCCCGGTCTACATGACCGGCGAGCGCGACCGCGACGCGGCGCTGCTTTCGGTGGAATGGCGCCCGACCGACAACGCCCGCATCTGGATCGACGGTCTCTACACCAAGGCGCACCGCACCAACCAGCGCATCGACATCGACCTGGTGGCGCGCAACAACAACGCCAACGGCATGATCCCGCTGGACATGCAGGTCGATGGCAATGGCGTCGTCACCGATGCGACCCTGACCAACGCCCAGTTCTTCCTCGAAGCGCGCCCGTACACCGAGAGCGTCGATTACTGGCAGGTCAACCCGGGCGCCAGCTTCTACTTCGGCGACGAAGGCAACATCAAGCTGGATATCCAGAGCGGCATCAGCCGCAGCTGGATGCGCCGCGACTCGCCCACCATCCTGGTCAACTCGCCGTTCACCACCGTCCAGTACAGCAACCACAGCGGCATCCCCGAGATCACCGCCGGTGGCCTGGATCTTAATAATCCCAATGCCGGCTGGTTCTTCACCGATCCCACCGGCAATGGCCGCGTCAACGTGCAGAACGAACATCGCCTGACCAAGACCGAGAACCTGCGCGCCGACCTGCAACTGGGCGACGACAAGAACAACGTCAAGGTCGGCGTGGCCTACGACAGCAACTACCGCCGCATCCAGGGCTTCGACAACAGCCCCGCGTGGCAGACCTACGTGTTCTCGCAGGTTCCCAACGCCGCGCTGCCGCAGTACCTGGTGCCCGGCCCGGGCTTCATCTCGGTGGATTTCGACAAGTTCATGCAAGACACGAACTACGGCGAGTTCCGCGACAACGCACCGGAAGGCGGCTCGACCAACAACACCGCGCAGACCGGCAGCTTCGATGAGAAGAACAAGGCTGCCTACATCGAGTTCAACACCGCCAGCGATGTCTGGGGCCGCGAGCTGCGCCTCAACGGCGGCGTGCGTTATGCCACCACCGACCAGACCATCAGTGGCCCGGTGACGCTGGGCGGCGTGCGCCAGTGGCAGAACCTGGACAGCTCCTACAACCAGTGGCTGCCCTCGTTCAGCGCTGCCTGGGATGTCGCCCAGAACGTCGTGCTGCGTATGTCCGGCTCCAAGACGATGACCCGTCCCAATCCCAGCTCGATGCTACCGGCGACCACCTTCACCGGCATCGGCGCGGATTCCGCCCGCCAGGGCAACCCCAACCTGGCGCCGTACATCTCCACCAACTTCGACCTCGGTGGCGAGTGGTATACCGGTGGTGAAGGCTTCGTCGGCCTGACCTTCTTCAACAAGCGCGTGGAGGGCTACACCTTCAACGGCACCACGGTGATGAGCCTGTCGCAGTTGGGCGTTCCCTACGACTCGCTGACCGACGTGCAGAAGACCCAGGTCGATGCCAACGGCGGCTACGACGCCTTCCGGGTCAACGTCTCGCAGCAGGTCAATGCCAATGCCGCGCTCAATGTGCGGGGTTGGGAAGCGATCTGGGTACAGCCGCTGGACTTCGTGTTCAACGGCCTGGGCTTCATGGCCAACTACACCAAGATCGACCTGTCCACGGTCGGCCACGACTCTTCCGCGCTGGCCGGCAACATCTACGGCGTCTCGCCGAAAATGTGGAACACCACCGCCTACTGGGAAAACGACGTCGCCTCCATCCGCCTGTCCTACAACTGGCAGCAGGGTGCGGCCGGTTCGTCGACCAACCAGAACAGCATTCCGTTCGCGTACTACTACGGCGATGACCGCGGACAGCTTGACCTCTCGGCCTCGTACACGCTGGAGAACCTGCCGAGCAAGCCGCAGATCACCCTCAACGTGCTGAACCTGACCAACGAGCCGATCCAGTCGTTCTTCGGCTACGACAACATGGTCGACAAGTACTACGAGTCCGGTCGTACCGTGACGTTGGGCATCCGCGGATCGTTCTGACCCTTGAACGCACCGCGGTCCTCCACGAACCACGCCGGCCCCCGGAGGCCGGCGTGGTTCGTGCCATCATTGCGTGCGCGCCGCCAGCAGGCGGCGTGCCACATCATTCAAAGCACCGGCGGACATGAAAGAGCATAGTGCGGACAGCCTTTCGATCATCGAGAAGGTCGGCTACAGCCTGGGCGACCTGGCGGCGAACCTGATCTTCCAGACGCTGGTGACCTTCCTGGCGTTCTTCTACACCGACGTGTTCGGCATCCCGGCCGGGACCGCGGCAACGATGATCTTCGTCGTCGGCCTGCTCGGCGCGTTCGTGTTCACTCCGCTGGTGGCCGTGCTGGCCGACCGCACCGACACGCGCTGGGGCAAATTCCGGCCGTGGGTCCTGTGGACCGCGGTGCCGTTCGGCGTGCTCTCGCTGCTGGCCTTCAGCACCCCGGACCTGGGGCCGCAGGGCAAGCTGTTCTACGCCATGGGCACCTATACCTTGCTGGTGCTCGTCTACGCTTCCAACAACCTGCCGTATGCCGCCCTCAGCGGCGTGCTGACCGGCAACATGGCCGAGCGCAACAGCCTGTCGGCCTATCGCTTCGTCGCGGTGATGATTGCCCAGCTGGTGGTGCAGTCGTTCCTGCTGCCGCTGGTGCTGATCCTGGGCAACGGCGACAAGGTGCGCGGCTTCCACAACGCGATGCTGCTGTTCGCGGTGGTCGGTACGATCTTCCTGCTGATCACCTTCTTCACCACGCGCGAGCGGGTGGTGCCGGTGCAGGAACAGAAGTCCAGCATCCGCCAGGACGTGGCCGACCTCGTCGGCAACCGGCCGTGGCGGGTGATGCTGCTGTTGACGATCCTGGTGTTCGTCACCCTGGCATTGAAGGGCGGCATGTACATCTACTACTTCAAGTACTACCTCGACCCGCAGGCGCAGGCGTCGTTCCTGCAGGAGATCGGCTTCAACGGCATGATCGCCAGCCTCAACGCCATGCTCACCGGCATGGGCCTGACCGCGTTCCAGTGGCCCGAAGATGCGCCGACCTCGGCCTTCAGCCTGTTCAATGCCGGCGGCATCATCTTCATGATCGTCGGCATCGGCTTCTCCAAGCGCCTGGCCGACCGCTTCGGCAAGCGCGACGTGTTTGGCGCCGCGCTATTGCTGTCCACGCTGTTCATGCTGGCATTCTACGTGTACCCGCCAGACCGCATCGGCCTGGTGTTCGTCTCGCAGATCCTGCACGGCTTCTTCTACGGCATCACCATCCCGTTGCTGTGGGCGATGATCGCCGACGTGGCCGACTACTCCGAATGGAAGAACAATCGCCGCGCCACCGCGATCATCTTCTCGGCGATGCTGTGCGGGCTGAAGCTGGGCCTGAGCATCGGCAGCGCGCTGGTGGCGGCAATCCTGGCCCACTACGCCTACGTGGCCGGCGCCGCCACGCAGCCGCCCTCGGCCGTGGCCGGCATCCGCCTGGCCATCAGCCTGTATGCATCGCTGCCGTTCCTGGTCGGCGTAGCGCTGCTGTTCTTCTACGAGATCAACAAACCCATGGAATCCCGCATCGAGCGCGAGCTCAGCGGACGACGCGCCATGGCCGACGCCTCTTCTTCCTGAGCCAAGACCCGCCACCATGCCGGATCATTCCAACCCGACCGTAATCCCATTGAGCGATGAGCTGCAGGCGATGGCCACCAGGGCGATTTCCGCGCCGCTGGTCACCGATGCCTACACCGCCGATCCGTCGGCGCATGTCTTCGAGGGCAAGCTGTACCTGTATCCCTCGCACGATATCGACGCCGGCATCGCCTTCAACGACAACGGCGACCATTTCGCGATGGAGGACTACCATGTCTATCGCCAGGACCAGCCCGACGGCCCGGTGGTGGACTGCGGCGTGGCGCTGCACGTGCGCGACGTGCCCTGGGCGGACCGGCAGATGTGGGCGCCGGACGCGGCCGAGCGCGACGGTCGTTATTACCTGTATTTCCCGGCCAAGCGTGCCGATGGCGTGTTCCAGATCGGCGTGGCGGTCGGTGACCGCCCCGAAGGGCCGTTCCGCGCCGAGCCGCAACCGATTACCGGCAGCTATTCCATCGACCCGGCGGTGTTTGCCGACGAAGACGGCGCGCACTATTTGTATTTCGGTGGCATCTGGGGCGGGCAGCTGCAGAAGTACCGGGACAACCGCTACGACGCCGCCCACGTTGAGCCGGCCGACGCCGAGCCCGCGCTGGGGCCGCGCATGGCGCGCCTATCGGCGGACATGAAGCAGTTCGACGAGGAGCCGCGCGAGATCGTGATCCTCGATGCCGACGGCCAGCCGCTGCGCGCCGACGACCACGACCGCCGTTATTTCGAAGGCCCGTGGATGCACAAGCACGGCGGTCGCTATTACCTTTCCTATTCGACCGGCGACACCCACTACATCTGCTACGCCATCGGCGACAGCCCGTACGGACCGTTCACCTACCAGGGCCGCATCCTCGAGCCGGTGGTGGGCTGGACCACGCATCATTCGATCGTGGAATTCCAGGGCCGCTGGTGGCTGTACTACCACGACTCGCTGATGTCCGGCGGCGTCACCCACCTGCGCTCGATAAAGGTCGCCGAGCTCCACCACGACGCCGAAGGGCGCATCGCCACGATCCATCCGTACGGCCATGACTGATCTCGCAATGACAGCGCTGCCGCTCGGCGAGCGCATCGTGCTGGCGCGCGGCGACCTGCAGGTGGTGGTGGCGCCGGAGGAGGGCGGACGGGTGGCACAGATCCGCCAGGGCACCATGGACTGGCTGGTGGGGCCCGATGACGGCTTCCCCGCCGCGATCTCCTGGGGCGCCTATCCGATGGCGCCTTGGGCAGGACGGATCCGCAACGGTCGCTTCATGTTCGATGGCCAGCGCTGGCAGTTGCCGCCCAGCTTGGGCCCGCATGCGATCCATGGCGTGGCGTTCCTGCGGCGCTGGCAGGTAGTTGAGCGCTCCGCGGCGTCGTTGCAACTGGCCCTGGAACTGGGCGAGGACGAGCACTGGCCGTTCGGCGGGCAGGTGCTGCAGACGATTACCCTGGAGCCGCAACGGTTGAGCCTGCGGCTTCATTTGCGTGCCGGCGCCCGCGCCATGCCGCGCCCGGTGCTGGGTTGGCACCCGTGGTTCCGCAAGCTGGAACGCTTCGAGTTCAACCCGCGCGCCTATTACCCACGCGACGCCGAGGGTATCGCCAGCCTGCCGCTGGCCGCACCGCCGGGGCCGCAAGACGATTGCTACCTGTGCGACACGCCGGTGGTAATCGAACGCGAAGGCTGCCGCGCGATCCTGCGCTCGGACAGCGACCACTGGGTGTACTACGACGAAACCCCGCACGCGACCTGCTTCGAACCGCAGAGCGGGCCGCCGGATGCGTTCAACCTGCGCGTCGGCGAGGTGCTTGCGCCGGGCGAAGCGGTCGAGACCTGGTTCGACCTGGATTTCGGTCGGGCAGGCGGGGCGTAAGACGGGCACGGCAGGCCCGGGCTATGCCGAAATGCGGCATGAGCCATGCCGGGTCGAGTGATAGCACCGTCACCGCCGCCGACCTAAGCTAGAGGCTCATCCCCCAAGGAATGCACCGATGAGCAGTAACGCCGCCGAATACATGGCACAGGTCCTGGAAATCGCCGGCGTCGAGCGCGTCTACGGCGTCGTTGGCGATTCCTTGAACGGCTTCACCGAAGCGCTGCGCGAACGCGGCCGCATCGAGTGGGTGCACATGCGCCATGAAGAGGCTGGCGCCTTTGCCGCCGGCGCCGAGGCCCAGCTGACCGGCGAGCTGGCGGTGTGCGTGGGCAGTTGCGGACCGGGCAACCTGCACATGATCAACGGCCTGTTCGACTGCCATCGCAGCGGCGCGCCGGTACTGGCGATCGCCGCGCACATCCCGAGCAGCGAGATCGGCATCGACTACTTCCAGGCCACCCATCCGGAAATCCTGTTCAAGGAGTGCAGCCACTATGTCGAGCTGGTGTCCCAGCCCGAACAACTGCCGCAGATCCTCGACCGCGCCATGCGCGTGGCCATCGCCCGTCGCGGCGTAGCGGTGGTGGTGATCTCCGGCGATACCGCGCTCAAGCCGCTGAAGGCACCGCTGCCGAAGTGGATCGCGCCGACGCCGCCCGTGCTTGGCGCTGCACCGGCCGACCTGCGCCAGGCCGCCGAGATCCTCAACGCCTCCAGCAAGGTGACCCTGCTGTGCGGCGCCGGTTGCGCGCAGGCCCGCGGCGATGTGATCGCGCTGGCGAAAAAACTGCGTGCGCCGATCGTGCATGCCCTGCGCGGCAAGGAGTGGCTGGAGCACGACAATCCCTTCGACGTCGGCATGACCGGGTTGATTGGCTTCTCCTCCGGCTACGCGGCGATGAAAGAATGCGACACGCTGCTGCTGCTCGGCACCAACTTCCCATACCGGCAGTTCTATCCGGAAGGCGCGCGGGTGATCCAGATCGACCTCCATCCCGAGTCGCTGGGCAACCGCACGCCGATCGAGCTCGGCATCCAGGCCGACTTGCGCTACGCCTTGCCGCAACTGCTGCCGCATGTAACCGCCAAGACCGATTCCGACCACCTCGATGCAGCGTTAGCCCATTACGCCAGGGCCCGCGCCGAACTCGACGAGCTGGCGCAGATCGACCCGCAAGGCGACATCGTCCACCCCCAGCAGCTCAACCGCCTGGTTAGCGAACTGGCCGCCGACGATGCGATCTTCACTTGCGATGTCGGCACGCCGACGGTGTGGGCCGCCCGCTATCTCAAGCTCCACGGCAAGCGCCGCCTGCTCGGGTCGTTCAACCATGGCTCGATGGCCAATGCGATGTTGCAGGCCATCGGCGCGCAGGCCAGCCATCCGGGGCGGCAAGTAGTCTCGCTCTCGGGCGATGGCGGCTTCACCATGATGATGGGCGACTTCATCACCCTCAGCCAGCTCGGGCTGCCGGTGAAAGTCATCGTGCTCAACAACGGCACGCTGGGCTTCGTCGAGCTGGAAATGAAGGCTGCCGGCCTGCTCGATACCGGCTGCGAGCTGGTCAACCCGGACTTCGCCGCGATGGCCAAGGCAATGGGCGTGGCCGGCTGGCGGGTCGAACGCCCCGGCGAACTGCAGGGCGCGTTGCAGGCGGCATTCGCGCATCCGGGCCCGGCGCTGGTGGACGTGGTGAGCGCGCGCCAGGAACTGGTGATGCCGCCGAAGACCTCGCTGGGCCAGGCCAAGGACTTCGGCCTGTTCCTGCTCAAGGCGGTGCTCGATGGCCGCGGCAACCAGGTGCTGGACCTGGCCAAGGTCAACCTGCGGCGCTGAGCTGGGGGCCTCAGTCGCCGCGGCGGCGGAACGAGAACCAGGCCAAAATCGATGTCAGCAGGACCAGCAGGCTCACTACCGCGGCGAAGCCATGCGCGCTGGCCGCCAGCGGAATGCCGCCGACGTTCATGCCGAACAGGCCCGCGACCAGGTTGACGGGCAAGGCCAGCACCGTCACCACGGTCAGCACGAACAGCGTGCGGCTGGTGCGCTCGTTGACCAGTGCGGCGAGTTCTTCCTGGATCAGCTTGACCCGCTCCACCAGTGCCGCCGAGTCGGCGATGGACGCAGAGAATTCCTCGGCGGCTTGCCGCAGTTCGATCACGTCCTCGCTGCCGATCCAAGCCGGTGGCCGGTTCAACAGGCGGAACAACGCGGTGGGTTCCGGCGCAAGCAGGCGTTGCAGTCGCACCAAGGTCCGGCGCAGTGCGCCCAGCGCCTTGCGGTCGGTCGAGACCTGGTTGGCGAGCAGCCGGTCCTCGATCTGGTCGACCCGCAAGGTGGATTTGCGCAAGATGTCGCCAAGCACGTTGGCCTGGTCGCGCAACAGATGGGCCAGCAGTTCCACCGGCGAGCGAAACGGCTGGCCGGCGCGGATATCCGCGCGCAGGCGGTCGACCGAGCGCAAGGGCCGCAAGCGCGCGCTCACCACCAGCCGCGGGCCAATGCACAGGCTGGTCGTGCCGACATCGGAGGCATCGAAGCTGGAGTCGAACAGCACATCGTGGATCACCGCGACCAGGGCGCCATCGTCCAGTTCGAGCCGAGTGGCGCCGACTTCGCTGCGCAAGGAATCGTAGAAGGCGTCGGGGAGGGCGAGGCTGCGCCGCAGGAAGCGCTCGGCGCCTTGGTTGGAGAGGGCGAAATGCAGCCAGATGAAGCTTTCCGGGGCCGAATCGTCGGCCAGGAACGCGGCCACCGCATCAGCGCCGATCGCCTCGGCCGGTTCGCCCGGCCCGAAGCGGTAGCCCCATATCAGGCCGTCTTCGTCCGAGCCGTAGGTGTTTTCGATGATGCGCATGTCCCGACCGCCGTGAGTGCCGCGCGCAGCGTAGCCTAAACGCATGACGAACCGACAAGGCAGGGCCGGGCGTATCATGCGCAGCTGTTCTCTGTGCAAGGTTGCGCGATGTCTTCCGAGTCGTTTTATCCCGTCGGCACCCCGGGCCAGGCCTGGGGCGAGGCCGAGAAGCAGCAGTGGCTGGCCCGCCAGCGCAAACAACGCAGCTACGCCGATGACGTCGCCGCTGCGATCGAAGCCCTGCGCGATGATTTCGATGTTTCGGTCTACGGCGAGTTGGATTACCCGCCCGAGCGCTACCCACTGTATGCAGTACGCAGCCGCGGCTGGAACGACGGCCTGCCGACCGCCCTGGTGACCGGCGGCGTGCATGGCTACGAGACTAGCGGTGTGCAGGGCGCGTTGCAGTTCCTGCGCGAGCGTGCGCCTGCATACGTCGGCCGCGTCAACCTGCTGGTGGTGCCGTGCGTGAGCCCGTGGGGCTACGAGCGAATCCATCGTTGGAACGCCCGGGCGCTGGATCCGAACCGCAACTTCCGCGCCGACAGCCCGGCGGCCGAATCGGCGGCGCTGTGGCAGCTCGTCGCACCGATCCGCCAGCGCGTGCGTCTGCATATCGACCTGCACGAGACCACCGACAGCGACGAAAGCGAATTTCGCCCGGCGCTGGCCGCGCGTGATGGCAAGCCATTCGAACCCGATGGCATTCCAGACGGTTTCTACCTGGTCGCCGACAGCGAGAACCCACAGCTGGAGTTCCAGCGTGCGGTGATCGCGGCAGTGGCCAACGTGACCCATATCGCACCGGCCGATGCGCGCGGGCTGATCATCGGCTCACCGGTGGTGGCACCGGGTGTCATCGAGTATCCGTTCAAGCGCCTGGGCCTGTGCGCCGGCCTGACCGATGCGGTCTACACCACCACCACCGAGGTCTACCCCGACAGCGCCAGCGCCACGCCGGCGCAGTGCAATGCCGCGCAGGTCGCGGCAGTATGCGCGGCATTGGATTACGCCCTGGCGCAGGGCTGAGGCGGGACTGGGTTACGGGGAATTGCTAGCTGTCGAAGCGAGGATTTCCCACCCTGCGTTGCGTGATTGACCGCTGGGCGGGTCTTGCAGCGACGGGCATCCTGTTCGAACCAGGAGGCTCTCGTGAACAGATGGATGCGCAGGATGTGTTTGGCGGTGTGTTTCTCTCCGGTGGCCGCGGTGGCGGCTTCGGAGATCCACCAATGCGAAGAACGTGGCAACGTGATCTACCAGCAGGCACCTTGCGCACATGGCAAGGCGATCAGGCGTTGGCCGGCGTATGAAACAGGCAAGCCGCCGCAAGCCGGCCCGCGCATGCTGGC
>DATCVI010000033.1:0-10618 GCA_036566925.1 Stenotrophomonas sp. | reverse complement strand
GCCGGCATTGAGGATGGCAAGGACGACGATCAGGGCGCGGATGGGCATGCGGCGATTCTAACCATCGCCATGGCCGTGCCGTACTGGCTGACGCGACTAAGCGTTCGCTGCGGCGTGGTAGGCGGCCCATACCGCCAGGCCATCCAGTACCAGCGAAGGCCGGTGCTCGGCACCGGGCAACAAGGGCAGCAACGGCGGTGCGCCACCGCCGTGCAATAGCAAGCGCACCGGCCCCAGCGCCAGGCTGGCCTGCTGCAGGCTGCGTTCGATCAACGCCACGGCGGCGCCATCGCAGCCGGAAGCCAGGGCGTCGGCGGTGTCGTTGGCGAATTCGACGTACTCGCCGCCGCTGGCCGGCAGTTGTGCGGCGCGTTGGTGCAGGGCCTCGCGCATGGTGGTGGGCGAGGCGGCGATGCGCCCGCCGCGGTGGCCGCCGTCTGCGTCCATCAAGTCGATGGTCAGCGCGGTGCCGACCCCGGCCACCAACACATGCCCCAGCGCGCGAGCGCCGAGCAAGGCCAGGAACCGATCGACGCCGAACCTGTTCGGCTCGGCATAGGCCACGCGCACACCGGCGCATTCGGACAGTGTGTGGGCCACGCGCACCTCGGCGAAGCGCTGCCCCAGGTGGCCGACGATATCGGCGGTGAGCGCGGGCGAGGCGACGCTGGCCACCCAGGCGATGTTCCCCGTCGGCAGTGCGGCGGCAGCCTCGTTCGAAAGCGTCTGTACGCCGTGGGCCCAGGCCTGCACGTCGCCGGCCCGGCCGTCGTCACGCAAGGGCGCGAACTTGAAGCGCGAATTGCCCAGATCGAACAACCACTGGCTCATGCTGGCCTCACGCTGACTTCGCCGGCATGGAAATGGCGTTCGCCGTCCTCGCCTTGCACCCGCAGGGCGCCATCTTCGGCCAGGCCCAGTGCGACGCCTTCGTACAGCCGCCCGGCCTCTTCCACCCGTACCTTGCGACCTGCGAGCAGGTCGAGCGCGGCGTAACGCGGCAGGAACGGTGATAGTCCCTGCGCTTCGAAGAGCTCCAATGCGGGCAGCAGATGGCCGAGCAAGGTGGCGACGATGGCATTGCGCGATACCGGTTCGCCAGCAAGCGTATCCAGATCGACCCAGGGCTGGCCGATGGTGGCGGCAAAGGCTTCCGGCATGTGCACGTTGAGGCCCAGGCCGATCACCGCGCGCGCCGGCCCACCGAGTTCGCCGCCGCCTTCGATCAGCAGGCCGCCGAGCTTGCGCTCGTCAACCAACAGGTCGTTGGGCCATTTCAGGCCGACGCCGCTGAAGCCAGCCGCGTGCAGGGCCTCGCTGGCGGCTACCCCTACCGCGAGGCTGAGCCCCGCCAGTTGCGCCAGGCCACCGCTGAAGCGGCGCGCCATCGACATATAGATGTGCGCCGCCAGCGGGGAAGCCCACTGGCGGCCGCGGCGGCCGCGCCCGCCGGTCTGGCGTTCGGCCAGCAATACCGAGACGCCCTCCTCCGGCACCGGCTGGGCCAGCAGCTCGGTATTGGTCGATTCCAGGGTCCAGGCGATTTCCAGGCGGTCGAGCGCGTCGGCCGCCTCGACCGGCAGGGCGGCCAGGATCTTGGCCCGCTCCAGCAACTCGACCGGATAGCCCAGGCCGTAACCGTCGCCGGCGCGGCCCTGGATATCGATCCCGGCCGCGCGCAGGTTCTGGATCCGCTTCCACACCGCGGCCCGGGTCAGCCCGAAATCACGGGCCAAGGCGTCCCCGGACAGGCGGCCCAGGGCTAGCCTGGCCAGTAAAGCGCGATCTTCCACAGCCTCTCCGAACTCGATGCGCAGGGCAAACGGCGAAATTATGCGGCACCGATCCGGAGCCGCCCAGCCAGCCGGGCATTTTGGCCTCACCAGCCTTTGCATTTGGGCGTGAAAAGCGCGTTAGAATCGGGAGCTTGGACCCCTTGCCGGGATGTGGACGATGCGCCGATTCGCCTGTCTGTTCCTGCTGCTGTCCCCAGCGTTGGCTTGGGCGTCCAGTGGCGTGGCCGAAGCGGATCACGGCACCTGCGTGACGCCGGGCTCGGCCGCGCATGGTCCGACCCCTGAGCCGGCCACCGCGCCGCCTTCGCATTCGCCCGGCCACCGGCCGACCTCGGTGATGCCCAGCGGCGGTGGCGACGACGGCGAAATCCTGCCGCCCCGTGGCCGCATGCCGAAATGGCACAGCTTCCTGCCCGGGATGTTCCGCTGATCCAGCGGCTGTTGGGCTGGCTGCGACGCCCGCCTCCCACTATCGAAGATGCGTTGTGGACGCAGGCGCACGCGCGCTGCGGCTGGATCAGCGCGCTCGATCCCGCACGCGAGACCCGATTGCGTGAACTGTCGGCTCGCTTTCTGCACGAGAAGACCATCTCGCCGGTCGATGGCCTGCAACTGGAGCCTTGGCAGGTGATCGTGCTGGCAGCGATGTGTTGCCTGCCGCTGCTCGAGATCGGGCCGGGCGGCTGGCGCGGTTGGTCGCAGCTGATCGTCTATCCGGACGCCTTCCGCGTGCATCGCAGCCATGTCGATGCGGCAGGCGTTCTGCATGAGTGGGACGATGAGTTGATCGGCGAAGCCTGGGACCAGGGACCGCTGATCCTGTCGTGGGCCGATGTCGCCGCGGACCTGGAAGACCTGCATGCCGGCTACCACGTCGCGGTGCACGAGATGGCGCACAAGCTAGATGCCCTCGATGGCGCGCTCGATGGCACGCCACCACTGCCGCGCGAGTGGCAGCGCGAGTGGGCCGCGGATTTCCAGCGCGAGTACGATGCCTTCTGCGCGCGCGTGGAGGCGGGCAAGCGTACGCGTGTGGACGCTTATGCGGCCGAGGCACCCGAAGAGTTCTTCGCGGTGGTCAGCGAATACCACTTCTCCGCGCCGCGCGTACTGGCTGAATCCATGCCGAAAGTGGCCGAGCATCTGCGCCGCTATTACGGTCCCTCGCCGTTCGAAGGTCGCGCGTAGAACCCCGCACGCTGGGGCTCCCGGCCTCTGCAGGAGGAGCTTTAGCCCCGACGAACGAAGTCGTGGTCTGACAGATGGCAGTCGCGGCTAAAGCCGCTCCTACAAGGAAGCGGTCGGCCGGGCCGGCGGCTTACAGGCCCGGCGGCAAGGTCACTTCGAAACGTGCACCGCTCAGTTCGTTCGAGCGGGTGACATGCAACTCGCCGCGGTAACCGCGCACCAGGTCCTGCACGATCGACAAGCCGATGCCGTGACCTTGCACGCGCTCGTCGCCACGCACGCCGCGCTGCAGGATCTTGGCCACGTCTTCGGGCGCGATGCCGGGGCCATCGTCGTCCACTGCCAGCATCAGGCCGGCACGCTTGCTGCCGGCGCCGGCCATCGGCTTGGCGGTGAGCAGCACGCGGCTGCGCGCCCACTTGAAGGCGTTCTCCAGCAAGTTACCCAGCAGCTCCTGCAGGTCGCCCGGCTCGCCATAGAAACGCGCGTTCGGGTCGATCTCGAATTCGCACAGCACGCCCTTGGTGGCATAGACCTTCTCCAGGCCGCGCACAATCTCCTCGGCATTGGATTCGATCGGCACTGGCGCGGCAAACAGCTTGTGGCCGCTGGAGGCGGCGCGCGCGAGCTGGTAGGACACCAGGTTGTTCATGCGCCGCAGCTGCACGTCGAGCTCATCGCGCAACTCGCCCTCGGCCAGGTGACCGCCGGTATCGAGTTGGGTGCGCAGCACCGCCAGCGGGGTCTTCAGGCTGTGCGCCAGGTCGGCCAGGGTGTTGCGCTGGCGATCGAGGTTCTCGCGCTCGCTTTCGATGAAGGCATTGATGCTGTCGGTCAGCGGTTCGAGCTCGCGCGGGTGGTGCTCGCTCATGCGCTGCGCCTCGCCACGCTGCACCTTGGTCAACTCGTTGACCACGCGCCGCAACGGCCGCAGGCTCCACTGCAGGATGAAGGTCTGCAGCAACAACAGGAAGATGCCGGTGATGCCGAGGTAGAACCACACCGCGCTGCGAAACACGCGCAGCTGCGCGCCGAGCGAGCGCGCGTCTTCCATCACGTAGATCGTGTAGGGAATTTCGTGGCCCGGCTCGGTTTCGTAGATCACGCCCTGGCCGTAGCGGAACACCTGGCCCTTGGTGCCGTCGATCTGCACCATGTCCAGTGGGCCGGTGAATTCTTCCTGGCGCGGGCCCAGCATCGGCCCGGAGACGGGCAGCACCGGGCCTTCGGCCGACATCGAGGACCAGCGCTCGTCGGGCCGGATCACTTCGGCATAGAGGCCGCCGCCAGGCACATCGAAGCGCGCGTCGGGGGACTGTTCGCGGATATACAGCGAGCCATCGCGCAGGAAGTCGATGCTGCCGTTGTAGGCGGTGGCGTAGTTCTTCAGCCGGCTGCGCAGGTTGTCCATCGCCGTATCGGCGAATGCCGCATCCAGCGCGTAACCGGCTAACGCCAGGAACGCCACCAGGCTGACGCTGGCGGCCAGCAGCTGGCGCGCCTGCAGCGAACGTGGCCGCCAACGCTTGAACCACCGAAGACGGACGGCCACGCTGCTGTCGTTCTCGTAAGGCGAGGGATCAGCCCTCGGTACGCGGGATCGCGAAACGATAACCGCGGCCGCGCACGGTCTCGATCGGCTTCAGCTCGCCATCCGGGTCCAGCTTCTTGCGCAGGCGACCGATGAAGACTTCGAGGACGTTGGAATCGCGATCGAAGTCTTGCTGGTAGATGTGCTCGGTGAGGTCGGCCTTGGAGACCAGTTCGCCGGCATGCATCATCAGGTACTCGAGCACCTTGTATTCGTAGCTGGTGAGGTCGACGTTGCTGCCGTTGACGCTCACCGTCTGCGCGGCGAGGTCCAGCGCCACCGGGCCGCATTCCAGGGTCGGCTTGCTCCAGCCAGCGGCGCGGCGCAGCAGCGCGTTGACGCGAGCCAGCAGTTCTTCGACATGGAATGGCTTGACCAGGTAGTCGTCGGCGCCTTGCTTGAGGCCTTCGACCTTGTCCTGCCAGCTCGAACGCGCGGTCAGGATGAGTACCGGAAATTTCTTGCCTTCGTCGCGCAGTGCCTTGATCAGCTCCATGCCCGACATCTTCGGCAAGCCCAGGTCGATGATGCCGACATCGAACGGCACCTCGCGACCCATGTACAGGCCCTCTTCGCCGTCCTGCGCCGCATCGACCGCGAAGCCTTCGCGCTTCAAGCGCGCAGCCAGGGTTTCGCGCAGGGGGGCTTCGTCTTCGACCAGAAGGATACGCATGAACTCTCCCTAGTTACGTTTGGCTGGCCGGCGGCCAGGGGGAAACTGAAGTGGTTAAGCCACTATCGCCAGTCACGGGTTATCGCCGCGTGGTGGCGTCGCCGGCTCGACCGGGCGCGGGGCGCGCGGAGGCGCGCGGTCCGGCACCGGGTCGTCCATGTAGCGGACGCGGCCGCGGTCATCCATGTACTTGACGCGGTTGATGTTGCGTCCGTCGAATGGCACCTGCTCGGCGCCGAGGATCTGCCCGCCGGTGCTGCGCTGTACGCGACGGATTGCGTCGGACAGCGAGCGGCCGTCGGCGTTGCCGCCCCGTCCATTACGCGGAAACGCTTCGCGTGCCTCCGCCGGGCCACGGTCCTGCGGCGCCCCCATGGCCGGCAGCGCGGCCAGCGCCAGGGCGGCGGCCACTGCAAGACCCGGAAGGCGGAGGGAAGCAAGCGTCACGGCCAAGATCCTAGCGGAGCGGAAAGAAAAGCGTTCAAAAATCGTGAATTCGCGAGGCTGGCGAGCTTGCGGCCGACCCTCTTAAAACCAGGCAAATTCTTGATTTTTCGGGGTGAATCCGGTCTGAACTTTTCTGACCGCGCACCTACTCCGTTCATACAAGTGAACGACGGAGGATAGCGATTTCGGCGGGTCTTGCAACGCTGGCGGCCCCCGACGCCCCCTCAGGCGGCGACGCGGCGCCCGTGGGCCTCGGTGGCAGCCAGGGCCTGCTCGACCAGCGACCAGTCCGCGCCCGGCCTGTGGGCGCCTTCGCTGAGGATCTGGCGGAACGCACGCCCGCCAGGCTGGCCGAGGAACAAGCCCAGCACGTGGCGGGTGATGTGTTTGAGGGCCAGCCCTTGCGCCTGCTGGGCCTCGACGTAGCGCCGCAGCGCCCGCAGCAGCTCGGCCCGCGGCCGTGGCTCGGTCCCTGTGAGCGTGGCCTCCAGGCGATGCAGCACATAGGGGTCGTGATACGCCGCCCGCCCCAGCATCACGCCATCGACCCGCGCAAGGTGCGCGAGCGCGGCGTCGACCTCGGAAATACCGCCGTTGATCACCACCGGCACGTCGGGGCGTTCCTGCTTCAAGCGGTAAGCCCAGTCGTAGCGCAGCGGCGGAATTTCGCGATTTTCCTTCGGCGAAAGCCCCTTGAGCCAGGCGTTGCGCGCGTGCACCACGATCATCGCGCTGCCGGCCGCCAGCACTTGGTCGACGAAGCTGGCGAAATCGTCGTAGTCGTTGTCCTCATCCACGCCCAGGCGGCACTTCACCGTGACCGGGATGTCCGTGGCCTGGCACATCGCCGCGACGCACTCGGCCACCAGGGCCGGCTCGCGCATCAGGCAGGCGCCGAAACGCCCGGCCTGCACGCGGTCCGAAGGGCAGCCGCAATTGAGATTGACCTCGGCGTAGCCCCATTCGCCGGCGATCCGCGCCGCCTGCGCCAGCAGGGCGGGATCGCTGCCGCCCAGTTGCAGAGCGAGCGGCTGTTCAGTGGGATCGAAGCCCAGCAAACGCTCGCGGTCGCCGTGGATCACGGCGTTGGCGTGGACCATCTCGGTGTAGAGCCGCGCCGACGGGGCGAGGAGGCGGTGGAAGTAGCGGCAATGACGGTCCGTCCAGTCCATCATCGGGGCGACGGACAGGCGCAGGGAGGCGGCGTAGCGCGCTGCGGCGGCGTTTTCCAGAGAATGTGGCGGATTTGCGGGGGCTGTCATGATCAGTTCTGGAAGTTTTCCCAGCGTTACCGCTGCTGGAGTTCACATAGCTCCGCCCACACAAACTCGCGGCAGCGACGGGAACTGTGGCCTGTGGGCTCAAAATAAGCGGCCTACAGGATACACGGCCTAACTCTGGGTCAAGCGCGAGCGCCTGATGGCCGAACCGCGTACGCCCCCGCAACTTCCCATGTTGGCGTTCCCGCGGCCGCGCGCATGCCAACCCGGTCGATGCCTATGCAAGCGCTGCCTGGACGATTGCGACGTCCTGCTCGGCCGTGCCGCCACTGACACCAACGCCAGCGAATACCCTGCCCTCGTCCTTGAGAGGGACGCCGCCGCCTATCGCGGTGTAACGCCCTCCAGCGATCGTCAAAAGCGCATACAGGGCTTGGCCTGGCTGCACGAGTGGCAGCAGGTCCGCCGTCGGCCGCCCCACGAGCGCCGAGGTATAGGCCTTTCGTTCCGAGATCTCCATTGAAAAGGCCGGCGCGCCGTTCATTCTATGGTGGAGCACTAGGTTTCCATGAGTGTCCCCACGCATATCGATACGGGAATCCCAACCCTGGCCGCCTCGGTTTCCGTGCGCTCGGCCAGAAGTTTTGCTGCCAAGAGAATATCCATGCTCGGTGCTGCCTCGTCTGAACTGCAACGAGCGTGCTCGCATGTGGCGAACAGTGTCTATCCAGCTTTGGTATCTGTTTCAGTTCGTTCGGGCAGCGGAAACCGCATCACCAGGGGAGTGCCTTCGCCCGCCGGCGTCTTAACAGGACTGATCAGGGGCTCGTCATGATCAAACGCCGGCTCTTCCTGCTGGCCCTCGTATTTGCAGCGGCAGTAGCCCGTCCGCCCCTTCGCGGGATTTTTTGTAGAGGCGCTGTCCGCCTCGTTATCGATGACCGTAGTGCCGGACCCTCTCAAATTCGTCCTTGGGCACGAAGCTCCCGGCCGATCTCGCGAATGCGCTTCTCGCCCGCCAATAGCGCCCGCGGGTCTGTGTGCACCGAGTAGTTGCCCAGAGCCAGGTCATGCGGGTGCTTCGCTGCCGAACCGAATACAAATTCCGTGTCCTGTACCGCAACGAACTCAATCGGACCTCGGCCCTCTTCGAACACGGCCAGTTCTCCCGCATCGATGGTCTGCGGCGCCAGCAGATTTCCCACGCTCACAGCCGCCCAGGCCACTGAATGCCCTGGTCGTGGCTGATACCGCCAGGACTCGCCGGCTTGGAGACGTACGGAAAAGTAGTCGACGGAGGACGGTGCATCGATTGCTCCGCGGGCGTCAGCGTGCTGGCCAAGGAGTACCGTCACCGGCCCGTCGCGGCCAATGGACTCCGGGGCGAGGTAGCGACTGTATGGCTGACCGAGCTCGGATCTCGAAGGAAGTGCGAGCCACAGCTGGAACCCGCGCAGACGGTCGGAGTCACCAAAATTTCCACCGTGCCAGGCGCCCATGCCAGCGTTCATCCACTCCATCCAGCCCTGTTCGATTTGACCTCGTCGACCGAGGTCGTCCTCGTAGTTGACTGAGCCCTCAAGCAACCACGTCAAGGTTGCGATCCCGGAATGCGGGTGAAGGCCGATCCCGTCGACCTTCGTGCGTGATAGATCGTGTGCGTCAATAAGATCAAGGAACACGAACGGCTTGAGGATGCCTCCCAGATCAGAGGGACTCATCAGTCGCGTGATCGGACCATGGCTCTGCCCTCTCGTCTTGTAGATGACGGTCCGAAGGCGGTCATGCACCACCTCACGTGAAATACTCCGGGAAAGATTCAGTGTGCTCATAAGCGCTCCTTAGGGCCATGGCCACCTCGCGCGACACGCGCGGTTTGGATGGTGACCAGGATGAGAATCTATCCGGCGTGCGCTCGCGCCGGTAGCCGTACGAAATGGATTTCACTCATCCGTCAATGGCAGCAATCGGGCCAGGGCGCCTTGCGCGATCGCACTCAGGCGCTGCTTGTTGCGCCCTTGGAACGAGCGCCGGCTCGGACGAGGCCTGCCTCGACCATCTTTTCCATGGCGAATTCGACGAATGCGCTCACTGCGCGCGGCATCTGGTGCCGACTTGGGTAGACCAGGTATACGTCGAGGCCATCCACTCCAAACTCCGTCAGTACGGGCACGAGCAGTCCGTCACCCAGGTACGGCGCGCACATGACGTCCGGCAACAGCGCGATGCCCATGCCGGCCCTGCACGCGCGCAACTGGGCCAGGGCAGAGTTTGCATAGAAGCGTCCCTGCACGCTGACTTCCGTCGGCCCGCCGGGTCCATCAAGCGTCCAGACCGTACTGCCGGAGACGTGTCGGCCGGAGATGCAATCGTGCCCGGCCAGATCTGCAAGGGACATTGGAGTGCCGCGCTCGGCGAGGTAGCCGGGACTTGCGACCATGACTCCTCGGTTGCTTCCAAGGCGACGAGCGATCAAGGTCGGCTCATTGATCGCACCTGCGCGGATGGCAACATCGATGCCCTCCACGACGAAATCAGCGCGCGCGTCATTAAGAACGAACTCCAGGCGCACCTTCGGGTTCACGGTCAGGAACTGCTTCACCCACGCCATGTCGAACCAGTTGAAGAAGTCGGCGGCCGCGGCGATCCGGACCTTGCCGCGTGGCGTCAGCCCACCTTCTGCAGCTTCGAGGGTCGCCTCTGTCAGCGCTTCCACCTGTTCCGAACTGCGGCTGTAGAGCGCTTCTCCGGCGTCGGTCAGGCTCAGGTGCCGGGTCGTCCGGTGCAACAAACGCACACCGAGCTGCTGCTCAAGTTGCCCGATGCGTCGGCTGGCCGTATTGGAAGACATGCCCGCGCGGCGCGCGGCTTCGGCAAAACTACCGGCCCTGACCACCTGCACGAATAGCGCAACATCATTCAGATCAACCATGCTTGCTCTTCAGTCAACCGCACCGGCCGAGGGACTACGCCCGCATGCAACGGACGTGGCTGCCAATTCCTCTATCAGCGTGCTCATCAGTCGTTTCGTCGGCATGGCGCGGACCAACGGCGCGCCCTGCCCCGCCCAGTCTGCACCGTAACCGAAGTGCCCGGCGGCCTTCGCCGCCGCGTTGAGTGCCTTGCCGGCGTCGTAGGCGATCGGATACTCGGGGATGGCGTCGTAAGGGACCCCTTCGCCCCAGCGCGTAAAATCATTGCTCAGGCTGCGCGCGGGGCGGCCTGAAATGACGCGCGTCATCACGGTCTGGTGGGCCGCACTGCCTTTCAGGCGCTCTCGAAATCCTGCGTCCGCCAGAGATTCGTCGGTGGCCAGGAAAGCGGTGCCCAGTTGGGCGGCCGAGGCACCCAAGGCCAGGGCTGCGGCGACTCCGGCGCCATCCATGATGCCGCCGGCAGCGATTACCGGCACCGAGATCGAGCATGCGAGCAGCCGGGTCAACGCCATCGTGCCGAGGCGACCGTCGTAGGCGTCCGGGTTGAAAACCCCGCGGTGGCCTCCCGCTTCGAAGCCCTGCGCCACGACTGCATCGATACCCGCGGCTTCAATCGCCCTGGCTTCGTCCAAATTGGTGGCCGAAGCCAGCAACACCGCACCGACATCGTGCAACGCATCGACTTGATCCGGGCGCGGCAGTCCAAAGTGGAAGCTGACCACCCTCGGCCGCTCGGCGAGCAGCATTTCCAGCATGTCCACATTGTC
>DATCVI010000032.1:0-23950 GCA_036566925.1 Stenotrophomonas sp. | reverse complement strand
CCTTCGAGGCCCAGGCCGCTGTCGCGCTCGACCGCGACCGGGCGCACTTCCAGCGCTACTCCGAGGGCGGCGCAGAAGTTTTCGCAATGCGCCTGCCACGCATCGGCGGCGGCATGCAGGCCGTGGTGTACGTGCAGCGCGCGCAATCCACGGGCGCGGTAGTCGGGCAGGGCGGCCAGCGCATGCAACAGGACGCTGGAATCGAGCCCGCCGCTGAGCGCGACCACCACCGCGCCGGGGGCGTGCGCCGGCAGCGGCAGGCGCACGCTGTCATCGCTGGTATTCATGCCGGTCTCCCGCCGCAGCGCACGCCGGTTCCCGCGCGCAGGGCGCGGGACTGGGACGGCGAGGAAGGGCGGGCGCTGACCGGGCTCACCCGGTCATTGTGCCGCTTTGCGCTCGAAGCGTTCGGGCTGCGGCAATTCCACCGGCACGCCGTCGGCGTTGCAGGTGCCCTGCGCGCACAGGCGCTGGCGCAGCTTCGGCGTGGCCTGGACGATGACGTGGTAGATCACGTTCTCTTCCAGGGTGCCGCGGAACGCCGCACTGCCGGGCCCGGTGGCCCAGATGCCGACATCTTCGCCGCCATGGGTCTCCGACTTCAGCGGTACCAGACTCTCCTGCATGTAGCCGGCGTCTTCGGTATCGACCTGGGTCAGGTCCGGACGACCGGCGCTGGGCTCGAAGCTGCTGGGTTCGTGGTTGAACCGCTTGGGCCCGGCCGGCTGCGCGTTGCTGGCGCCGGTGTAGCCGGGGCCGTTGGCGTAGCTCAGGGTGGTGTAGGGCAGGCCGGTGAGGTCGCGTGCGAACTGGCTGCGGTCGCCATCTTCGCCGCCGAGGCCGCGCACCTTGCCCAGGATCGGGTTGCCGCGCACCGGGTAGCCGACGAAGTTCAAGGTGTGCGAGTGGTCGGCGGTGACGATGATGAGGGTGTCGGCCGGGGCGGTTTCCACCGCCGCGCGCACCGCGTCGGACAGCGAGACGGTTTCATCGAGCGCGCGGAAGGCGTTGCCGGCATGGTTGGCGTGGTCGATGCGACCGCCTTCGATCATCAGCACGAAGCCATTGGGATCGCGCGACAAGGTGCGGATCGCCGTGCGCGTCATCTCGGTCAGGCTGGGCTCGCCCTGCGGACCGCGGTCGCGATCATGGTCGTACTGCATGTGGTCCGGTTCGAACAGGCCGAGCAGCGCGGGCGCGCCGGCGGCGGCCTGCAGCTGGGATTCGTTCCAGACATAGGCGCCCTGCGGGTGTGCCTGTTTCCATTCGGCGATCAAGTCGCGCCCGTCCAGGCGCAGGCCCACCTTGTCGTCGTACTCCGGGTCGCGCTCGCCGGCCGGCATCATTTCGCCGCGGCCGCCGCCCATCACCACCTGCGGCCCGCGGCCAAAGCGCTGCGCGGCGAGCAATTGCTGGGCGATGTCGCGGCAACCGGCGGCGCGCGCGCTTTCCGGCAGGTCGGCGTCGTTTTCCCAGTTGCGCTCGGGCGAATGGGCGTAGGTCGCCGCCGGCGTGGCATGGGTGATACGGGTGGTGGTGACCACGCCGGTGGCCATGCCGGCGCTGTCGGCCAGGGTCAGCCAGCTCAGCAGGCCCTTGTCGAGGCTGTCGGCGCAGCCATCGCGGGTGCCGGCACTGACACCGATCGCGCCCATGTGGGTCTTCACGCCAGTGACAATGGCGGTCATGGTGCCGGCCGAGTCCGGCGTCTGCGAATCGGTGTTGTAGGTCTTGCTGAAAGCGGTGGCCGGGAACTGCTCCCAGGACAGCAGGTTTTCCTCGCCCGGGCCGCCCTTGCGCTGGCCATCGAGGATGCGCGCGGCGGCCACCGTGGTCAGGCTCATGCCATCGCCCAGGAACAGGATCACGTTCTTCGCCTTGCCCGCCATCGCGCCGTTGGCGGCCGCGCGCGCGGCGCCGCTGCGGTACCACCACTGCGGGGTTTCCTGCTGCGGGTGCTGGACACTCGGTACATCGACCGGGGCCACTGCGGCGGCGGAGGTCCCGGCCGAAGTGGCGCAGGCGGCAAACAGAACGGGGCAGAGCAGGCCGAGTACCGGCAGGCGCAGGTCGAAGGCGGATCGGGTCATGGAGGGCGCGAGTGTCGAGGAGCCAGCCTGCATTATGAACGGGCAAGCGCTGCAGTCGGGTGACACAGCGACCGGCACGTCGCTGTTCCAGCCATGGCATCGTGCCGCCGCGGCAGATCGGCTAAGGTTTCAAGCTTCTCCGGGGCGGCTCGCCCGGCCTCATTCCTTCGCGACGAACGCCCATGAAATTGGTCTCCGCCTGGTTCCGCATTCCCTTCTGGCAGCGCGTGGTCGCCGGTTTCGTGCTCGGTGCACTGGCTGGCTGGGCGTTCGGCCCGGCCGCCAAGACCTGGTTCGAGCCGTTGGGCGACCTCTACGTCACCTTGATCAAGATGATCGCGGTGCCGCTGGTGTTCTTCGCGGTGATCAACGCGATCTCGGCGCTGCACGGGCAAAAGTCGGTGGCGGCACTGGGCGGGCGCACTTTCCTGTGGTTCGTGGTGACCGCCGCGCTAGCGGTGTGCATAGGCCTGGCCGTAGGCACGTTGATGCAACCGGGCGCGGGCCACCTCGGTTTGAGCGTGGACTCGGCCTGGACCCCGCGCGACGTGCCCAGCCCGATCAAGGTGCTGCTCGACGTCGTTCCGTCCAACCCGTTCTATGCCCTGACCGGTATCGGCACACGCACCAATGCGGCCGGCGAAACCGTGCTGGCGGCCGGGCGCGGTTCGATCCTGCCGGTGATCTTCTTTGCCGCCTTGCTCGGCTTTGCGATGGTCAAGCTGGGCGAACGCGTGGCCGAGGCGCGCAAGCTCACCGCGCAGATGAGCGAGATCATGATCCAGGTCACGCGCTTCGTGCTCGAGTTCACCCCGATTGGTACCTTCGGCCTGATCGCCGGTCTGGTCGGCGCCTACGGCTTCGAGAAGCTGTTGCCGTTCGGCAACTTCGTGCTGGCGCTGTACATCGCCTGCGCGCTCCACATCGTGCTGGTCTACGGCAGCCTGTTGTTGATCCATGGCCTGAACCCGCTGAAGTTCTTCCGCGGCGCGGCGCCGGGCATGCAGGTGGCGTTCGTGTCCTCGTCGAGTTTTGCCGCGATGCCGGTGGCGATGCGTTCGATCACCCACAACCTCGGCGTCAACAAGGATTACGCGGCATTCGCCGTGCCGCTCGGCGCGAGCATCAAGATGGATGGCTGCGGGGCGATCTACCCGGCGCTGTGCGCGGTCTTCATCGCCCAGTACACCGGCGTGCCGCTCAGTGCCGACCAGTACTTCATCGTCCTGGTGGCCTCGGTACTGGGCAGCTTCGGCACCGCCGGCGTGCCCGGCACCGCGGTGGTGATGGCGACGGTGGTGTTGAGCGCGGCCAACCTGCCGCTGGAAGTGATCGGCTATCTGTATGCCATCGACCGCGTGCTCGACATGATGCGCACCATGACCAACGTCACCGGGCAGATGCTGGTGCCGGTGCTGGTGGCCAAGGAGACCGGCCTGCTCGATCGCCAGGTCTACGAGCGCGCCTCCAGCAACGTGGGGGTCGAAGAGTCCGGCGAACCAATGGAGCGGTTGTAAAGGTGTACGCCTGCCTGTAACGACATCTTTACAGCGCTCGCCGAGCCAGCGGCGACAAGGGCCGCGGCCACATGAATCGGCGCGGCGCCGCAGCCGGCAAGCGTGACCTGTCATAGCCTTGAGCCACTGGCCGCGTTCGCCATATTTCGCAAGTGATTGAAAAGCCAGTGAAATCGCACCTGGCACGATTGCTGCTCTGCCTCCTTCCGCTTGCACAGTGGGGGAGGTCCCATGGAAAGCCCGACTTCGCGGCGGATGCCGCCGCTCCTGATCCTGGTGATTCTTTTCGCCAGCGCGCCATGCCTGGCCGAACCGCCCTATAGCAAGCAAGCCCAGGACCTGGGCAAGCCGATCGGCGCCGGTGCGCGCCAGGGCGTGGATCCGGTGGCCGGCGAAATGGTCCTGATCCGCGATGTCGCCACCCGCCCCGCCTATCGCACGGCACCCCCGGGCGAAGCGTTGATCGCCAATCCCTCGCCGCAACGCGAGATCGGCCGCACCCTGGGCACGGATGACGGCTTTGCCGAGTTGTCCGAAGACGACTACGCCAGCATGGGCGCCACCGCCAACCTGCAAGGCGCGACCGACCACAGTGGCCGACCCGCCACCACGGTCGAACGCATGACCGGCAGCGCGGTCACCGGCACCCTCGGACGCGTCGCCGGCACCGATGGCCTGCTCAACGGCAACAACCTCAGCCACACCATCAATGGGTCGGTCGGCGCGGTGGGCAATGCCACGCGCGGCATCGGCGACCAGGTGATGGGCGCCTTGTCGCAATTCCCGCTCGGCGCGCCGGCCGCGGCCGGTGGACCGGGGCACTGAACATGATCTCGCTACGGCTGCTGACGAGTTTGCTGTTGCTGGCCCTGCTGCCCTCCACCGCGGCGGCGCAGGCGGGCGACGATTACGCGCAGATGCTTGGCTACCTGGCCGACAGCCGCATCGACGGCCGCGCACTGGCCGGCGCCAGCGGCGCCATCGCGGTCAACCAGGCCGCCGGCGACCACAACCTGCAGGCCAACCTGCGTGCGCTGGCCAATGGTGGCCGCGCGCAGGCTTCGGTGCATTCCACCCAACTTTACGCAAGCGATCGCTACGACACCCCGCGCGCAGCCTCGGCCACCTTGGCCGGTGAGGCGCTGGCCGGGGCCAGCGGCATCGCTTCCATCAACCAGGCCAGCGGCAGCGGCAACGCCGAATTGAACGTCGTCACTGCGACGCTGGCCGACCAGGGCATACGCGAAACGAACGACGACACGCTCGCTTCGTTCGCGTCGGCAGGGGGGCAGGGTCAGGTCGAAAAGGACCAGCCCGGCGGTACCCGCAACGTCGCCGTTGAGTCGACGGCGTTGCGGGGATTCGGCGGTGTCCTGCAACTCAATCAGATCGCGGGTTCCGGAAACGCGACAGGCAACCAGTTGAGCCTGTCCGTACAGGGTCCGTGAGACGCACCACCACCCGATAGTCAGCACATACGAAGAGGGCACCATGAACGCGAATCACAAATGGACAGTACTCGCCATGGCGGTTTCCGCGCTGGTTTTCAGCTCGGCAGCCAGCGCGCAGGACGACCAGAACGCAAGCGCCAACATCAACCACCTGCACAACGTGGTCGAGTCGCGCACCTGGTTGAACACCACTGACAACGACACCACGAATACCAATACCGACACTGACACCACCACGACCACCACGACCACCACGAACACGAACACCAATACCAACACGAATACCAACACCAATGTCGACACCGATGTCGACCTGGCCCTTGACGCTTCGGCGCGCCTGCGCCTGGATGCCGCCGCGCGCCTGCGCTATGACGGCACCCGCACCGACGAAGACACCAACATCTCCTATGACGAGACGCGCAACGTCAACGTCAACGAGAGCTACACGGTCGGTGGCGATGAGAATCGCGACAAGAACAACCACGGCATGGACGTGAACCTGGAGAAGGACCTGCGCCTGAGCAGCGACATCAACTTCAGTGGCGACCCGACCATCACCGGCAACATCGATCTGGACTCGGCGGCGATCTCGGTGATCGACAACCGCCAGTCGATCAGCGGCAACAGCGGCGAAAACGAGTCGCTGACCAATGATGCCTCGATCGCCGATGACGTTGCCTCCGAAGCGTCCGGCAACCTGGGCTTCAACGTCGCCGCTGGCGACAACAACACCCAGGACAACGCCGCCGCGCTTTCGGCCGCTGACAGCAGCTTCGCCTTCGGCATGGCCGATGCGGAAGTGTTCGTCAACCAGTCGGGCATGGAAAACACCACGATCAACGAGGGTGTGACCAACGCCGCTTCGCTGGGTGGCAATGCGTTCAGCGCCGCGTCCGGCAACATCGGCGCCAACGTCGCCTCGGGCAACAACAATGCGCAGAAGAACGCGCTGTCGGCGTCGGTCGCCACCAGCGCCATGGCGCAGGCGTCGATCTCGTCGAACCAGGTGTCCAGCGGCAACGCCACCAGCAACGCCGGCTATGTCGAGCGCTTTACCGACAGCGTTGACGTCAGCCTGCGCGGCAACGTGCGTGGCTATACCGCCGCCGTGGGCGTCGGTGGCTACGAGGGCACCGCTTCGGGCGAGACCGCCAGCACTGGCAACTCGTACCAGCAGGGCAATTTCTACCTCGACAGCTGGGACGGCGCGTTGCCGCATCCGAACGGCGATGAAACCGGCCATCTCGATATGGACAACGAGATTGGCGGCGCGATCGACAACCCGTATCGCGACGGCGTGGGCGGCATCGCATTCGACAACGACAGCGAAGGCACCTACGAGGGCACCGAGGAAGGCGATCTGGGCTTCGTGGAGCTCGGCGTAGCCG
This sequence comes from Stenotrophomonas sp., assembly GCA_036566925.1. Lineage (GTDB taxonomy): Bacteria > Pseudomonadota > Gammaproteobacteria > Xanthomonadales > Xanthomonadaceae > Stenotrophomonas_A. The sequence goes on along the minus strand of DATCVI010000032.1, from coordinate 17,504 downwards.
ACCTGTACGCCTCGCTCAGCGGCACCGTGCGCAGCACCCAGTGGGTAGTGGTCGATGCGACCAATACCGCTTCGCTGTCTGGCTCGGCGTTCTCCGGCGCGTCCGGCAACATCGGCGTCAACGTCGCTTCGGGCACCGGCAACCTGCAGGCAAACAGCCTGGCGTTGGCCGTCGCGCAGCCGTCCACCGGTCCGACCGGTCCTGGCGGCGGCGAGTAACAGGCCTGGCCGGCGCAACCGGCATCTGGCGTTAGGAGCAACAAACCCGGCCATCCGCCAATGGCCGGGCCACCCCGGAAGCCCCCGTTCCTAGTCCCCCTGGGACGGGGGCTTCCAACCCAGGAAGCCTGCGCGATGAAGTCCTCGATCCTGTTGTGCCTGCTGCTCTTGCTGTGCCCCCGGGCATGGGCGGGCGAAATTTCGTTTGCCGGCGTACTGCCCAATGGCGCGCTGTACAACGGGCAAGTGGAGAGCATGCACGAAGGGCGCTACCGCTATCTGGTGCGCCAGCAGACCGACTACAGCTGCGGCGCGGCGGCCCTGGCCACTATTCTGAAGTATGGCTACAACGTCGATGTCGACGAGCACGCGGTGATCGAAGGCATGATGGGCGTGTCCGATCCGCAGATCGTCCAGGAGCGTGGTTTCTCCCTGCTGGACATCAAGCGTTACGTCGAATCGCTCGGCATGCGCGGGCGCGGCTACCGCATCAATGAAGATCGCCTGCGCAACCTGCGCGTGCCCGGCCTGGTGCTGATGGACGTGCGTGGGTTCCGCCATTTCGTGGTGCTCAAGCAGGTCATCGACGATCGCGTCGAGCTGGCCGATCCGATCTTGGGCAACCGCAACATCCCGGTTTCCGAATTCCTCGAAGCGTGGCCCTCGCGTGCGGTGTTCGTGGTCATCGGCAGCGACTTCGATCGCAATACCGTCCTGCTGCAACCCAGCAGCAAGCCCAGTGCCCGCGCCCTGTATGCGCGGCAGGGGCCGATCACCGAAGCGGAGCTGGTCGACTTCGGCTTCACCCATGCCGACCTGTTCTGAAGGAGTAATGCCATGAACAAGCCCAATCCCCTGTTGCTGGCCCTTGGAGCGGCCATGCTGCAGCCCGCGTTCAACGCCTGCGCGCAGCAAGCGGCCGAGCCGCCACCAGCGACGACCGGCAGCGGCATCAGCGAGATCTCGGACGACGAACTGGCCGGCATGCGCGGCCGCTATACCGTGGGCGACAACTCGGTGGCCTGGTTCGGCGTGTCGATGATTTCCACCTGGCAGACCGCGACCGGGCAGGTGCTGGAAAGCACCATGAAGGTCGTGATGGATTTCAGCCACGGCGGCAATGTGCCCAAGGTGACCTTCACCCCGACGGTCAACATCACCCCGGCCGATGCGCCAATGCCGCAGTCGGCCGCCACGCAGGTGGCCGCCGCCGCGCCGACCGTGGCGCCGACCCCGGCACCGGCCGCGCAAGTGGCTACGCTGCCGACGCAAGACAACGCCGCGCCCGACCGCAGTGTCGATGCCAGTGGCCTGCAGAACGTCGCCGGCCTGGTGCAGAGCGTGCAAGTGGCCGGCGATGGCAATGCCGCCACCAACAACACCCAATTGACCGTGCGTGATGGCAGCGCGCCGCCGACCCCGGCCGCGACGCTGACCAACAACGCCACCGCCAGCGTCACCGATGGCGCCGCCACCGCGACGGCCAACTACGGCAATGGTGCGGCTGGCGTGCTGTTGATGATCGCCGGGCAAGGCGAGGTGCAGCAGTGGATCCGCAACGGCAGCGTCGGCCAGAGCATCCAGCTCACCGGCGACGCACAGCAAGTCAGCAACCGCCTGCAGCTGGACCTGGTGCGGCAAACGATGTCCAACAACCTGCCGCTGAACCAGAACGTCGCCCAGGCCATCACCCTGGCGCGCGGGATCAGCCCGGGGATTGGCCAGTAGTCCTTCGATCACAGAAACCGCGCCGTGGCGGCGACGGGGGAGAGCGTGCAAATGCAAAGGAAGATGCGATATGGAGCGGCGGCCGGTGCGACCCTGGCCGCGTTGTGGAGCAGCAGCACGCCGGTATTGGCGCAGAACGCGCCGGCGCCCGCGACGGCGGGCACCGCAGCCGACGCGGCCGACGTCAAGGAACTGGTGGCGCAGCTCGAAGCGTTGAAGGCGAGCTACGCCCAGGAAGTGCGCCGCTTGCGCGAACTCGATGTGCAGGTGCAGGCGATGCAGGCGCGGCTGGCCGGCAAGACCGGTGCCACGCCGGTCACTGCTACTGCCTCGGTGCCGGCAGCGGCCGCCGCGGTCGCCGCCGATGCGGCGGATGCGTCTTCGCGCGACGCCGCGCCCCCACCGCCCGGCGCCGGTTATGCCAGTAGCGCGGCCGAAGGCCAGCAGGCCAAGGCCGACACTCGCCGCAGCGTCGATGACGTCAAGCAGCAGGTGCGCGCGCTGTTCAACCAGCGGCTGACGATCGAAAACAGCCTCACCTATGCCCGCTACGACCGCAAGCTGCTCACGCTCAACGGCTTCCTGGCGCTGGATGCGATCTTCCTGGGCAACATCGCCATCGAGAATGTTGAATCCGATTCGCTGACCTACAACCTTGCCTTCCGCTGGGGCGTCAGCCCGAACCTGACCCTCAACGCCGATATCCCGTTCCTGGAGCGCAAGACGGTCTACCAGAAGGGCGGCGCCGGCGGTTCGGCGGCGGCCATTGCGCAGGAAGAGACCAGCGGCGGCGGCCTGGGCGACATTGCCTTGAGCGGCAACTACCGGCTGTTCCCGGAGAAGGGCAGAATCCCGGAAACAGTATTGACCTTCGGCGTCACCGCGCCCACCGGCCGAGAGCCGTACGGGGTGGACTGGAAGGTGCTTGAGCGCGATGACGATCAGTTCATCCGCTTCGCCGTGCCCAGCCAGCAACCCACCGGCAATGGCCTGTGGCAAGGCAACATCGGCCTGTCGGCGGTGAAGACTGCCGATCCGGCGATCCTGTTCGCCAACATCGGCTACATCTATTCGTTCAAGCGCAGCTTCGACGACATCGACAGCAATCCCGACACGGTCAATCCGGGCGAGGTGCGGCTGGGCGATTCGTTCTACTTCGGCGCCGGCGTCGCCTTCGCCTTCAACGAGCGCACCAGCCTGAGCCTGTCCTTCAGCGACAAGCTCAGCGGCCGCGCTTCCACACGCTACGAGAATGGCCAATGGGTCAAGGTGATTGGCAGTGACGCCAACGCCGGCACGCTCAACTTCGGCGTGACCTATGCGCTGAACTCGCACGCGACCCTGGTGAGCCTGCTCGGCGTGGGCCTGACCCCGGATGCGCCGGACTTCAGCCTGGCATTCAAGGTGCCCTACATGCTGTAGCCATACCTGGCTTGAATCACGGCTCGCGTCCCAGCGCGACGCCGTGCTTGCGGCACAACCGATACACCGTGACCCGCGAGACCTGCATTTTGCGCGCGCAGGCACTGACGTTGTATTGGCTCTGGCGCAGGCTCAACAGCAAGGCATCGCGTTCGGCGCGGTCGCGCGCCAGGTCCAGGCGCGGGCGCGGCGAGATCGGCGCGCTGGCCAGTTCCAGGTCGATATCGGTGATCAGCTCCTGCTCGGCGATGACCGCGGCGCGCTGCACGCGGTTGAGCAACTCGCGCACGTTGCCGGGCCAGTCGAAGCTGGCCATGGCCTGCAGCGCCGAGATCGAGAAGCCGCGCGCGCGGGTGGGGTGGTGGTCGCGGAAGCGATCCAGGAAGTGGTGCGCCAGCAGGGTGATGTCGCTGCCGCGCTCGCGCAGCGCGGGCATCGGCAGGCGCAGGACATTCAAGCGATAGTAGAGGTCGCGGCGGAAATGCCCGGCTTCGACGGCTTGTTCGAGGTCGACGTGGGTGGCGGCGATCACCCGCACATCCACCTTCACCGGCTGGTTGCTGCCGACCCGCTCGATCGTGCCTTCCTGCAGCACCCGCAGCAGGTTGGTCTGCGCATCCAGCGGCAGGTCGCCGATCTCGTCGAGAAACACGGTGCCGCCGCTGGCCGATTCGAACAAGCCCAGGCGCCGGGACGCAGCGCCGGTAAAGGCGCCGCGCTCGTGGCCGAACAATTCCGACTGCACCAGGCTGGCCGGCAGCGCGCCGCAGTTGACCGCGACAAACGCGCGCCCCGCGCGTGGCGACAACTCGTGGATGGCCCGGGCCGCGACTTCCTTGCCGGTGCCGGTGTCGCCGGTCACCAGCACCGGCAGCTCGACCGGTGCGAACTTGCGCAGGCGCGCATGGGTGGCGCGCATGATCGAACTGTCGCCGATCAGCGCTTCCACGCCGTGCCGCTGGTCGCTTTGCGCCGGCGATTCCAGCAAGCGCAGCGCCTGCACGATGCGGCGCGGGTCGAGCGGGCTGCTGAAGGTTTCGATGCATTGCTCGAGCAATTGCTCGACCGGCTCGCTGCTGTTCGGCTCGGCGGCAGTGACGGCCATCAGCGCCAGGTAGCGATGGGTGTCGAGCAAGCGTTGCACGCGGGCCAGGTCGGCGCCGTTGTCGCGCAGGTCGACCAGGCCGACGACCAGGTCGTCGCTGCGCAGGCCGATGCCCACTTCGTCGTCGCGCTCGACGATGCGCAGGCGCCAGCCTGCGGCGGCGAGGATTTCGCGTTCCTGCGCATGTGGCTGGCCGAACCAGATCACACACCGCCGGTTGAAATCAGGAATAGCTGCCATGCACGTCCCGCCCACGCTGTAGCCTGCGCGGGGCGGAGCGCTGGGAGATAAAGCAGCTTCCGGCCAGGCCGCCCCCTGTCCGGTCGACAGCCCGGCGCCCACTGCGGTGGGGCCACGGCTATCGCGGGTCCACCCTGGCCGGTACCCCCGGGGGCAGACATCTCAGTCAACGCCGATTCGGCCCCGGACCGGCCAGGCGGCACCGGGCCGGCGGCGTGGCAAACTGGCCGCCCCCGCAACAGGAGCCGGACGAGTGAGTGGCGAGCAGCGTGAGTTGAACTTCCGGTTCCTGGCCGAGCCCAACGACGTGAATTTCGGTGGCAAGGTCCACGGCGGCGTGGTGATGAAGTGGATCGACCAGGTCGGCTTCGCCGCGGCCAGCGGCTGGAGCAGCCGCTATTGCGTGACCGTCGCGGTGGGCGGCATCCGCTTCGTCGCGCCGATCCTGATCGGCGATGTGGTGACGGTCTCGGCCAAGCTGGTCTACACCGGCCGCACCAGCATGCACTTCGCCATCGATGTCTGGGCGCGCAGCCCGGTGGGCGGGGCGTCGCGCTTGTGCACCCACTGCATCATCGTGTTCGTGGCGATGGACGATGACCACGCCACGCCGGTGGTCGTCCCCAGCTGGCAGCCGGATACCCCGGCCGACCAACGCCTGGCCGAGTACGCGCTGAAGGTGATGGAGTTGAGCAAGGGGATCGAGGAGACCGTGGCACAGTATCAAGGTGCGCCCCGATGACATGCCGTGGCCCTGGAAACGAGGCCGTCGCAACGGCCGGGGAAAGACCCAGCCGATAGCACGCCGGGGCTCTGCCGCAAGCCAGGCTTCTGACCGCCGCTCTCAAACAGGCAAACAAAAAAGGCCGCTCGCGCGGCCTTTTTCTACAATGCCCCGCTAGACGCTTACAGCACCCGGCGCGCCTGCACGAACTTCTCGCTCCAGTAGCCGCTGGCCAGGGTGTCGATCTGCACGTCCTTGCCACGGCTCGGCGCATGCAGGAAGCGGCCATCGCCGACGTAGATGCCGACATGGTCGACACGGCCGCGGCGGCCGAAGAACACCAGGTCGCCGGCGGTCAGGGCGGCGCGGTCCTTGATCAGGGCGGCGGCATTGTCGTGCGCCATCTCGCGCGAGACGCGCGGCAGCTCGATGCCCAGGGCGTTCTTGAAGACGTAGCCGACCAGGCCGCTGCAATCGAAGCCGTCCGGCGAGGTGCCGCCCCAACGATAGGGCGTGCCCAGCAAGCCCATGGCGCGCTTGAGGATGGTCTGGACCTTGCCGTCGTTGACGGCGATCTCGGCGCGGTCTGCCGCGCTCTGGGAAACGTCGTAGTTGGCGAGCAGGCGGCTGATATCGCCGGCGAACATCGCCGAACGGTCCATCAGCGGAATGGTGTCGTTGCCGGCCAGGTGCGGCAGCAGGGCGGCCAGGGTCGCGGTGGCGGCGGCATCGGCGCGGCTGCGCTGGGCCGGGGCGGCCGTCGCGGCGGGGTCTTGCAGGGCCAGGTCGGGCGTCGCGGCGAGCTTGTCCACGTTCTGGGCCAGCACCGGAGCGGCGGCCAAGCAGAGCACGGTGGTGCAGAGCAGGCGAAGCGAGTTCCGGGAAAGGAAACGCGGGGTGAAAGATAAGTCGTCGGTCGTCACGCTGGGATCACATTGCGGCAGGCGATGCGCGATGATGCCCTGGTGAAGCCGGCGTGAGGTTTAAATCTCGTTAAATTTCCGTTTTTCACAACGTGTCGTGCGTCACACTTCAATGTAATACACGTTTTGACCCGGTGTAGTGGTCTCGCCAGTAATAGCCGTCCAGCGTGTCCAGGCGGACCGTGCCGCCGCTGCTCGGCGCATGCACGAAGCGGCCTTCGCCGACGTAGATCCCGACGTGCGAAACATCGCCGCGGTTGCCGAAAAACACCAGGTCGCCGGCCGCCAGCCGCTCGGGCGCGATCTTCGGGCCCTGCACGGCGGCCAGCTCGCTGGAACTGCGCGGCAGGCGCAGATCGAGCATGTCGCGGTAGACGTAGGTCACCAGGCCGCTGCAATCGAAGCCGCCCTCGGGCGTGTTGCCGCCGTAGCGGTAGGGCGTGCCGACCAGACCCAGGGCGCGCATCAGCACTGCGTTGGCGGCGGCCGGGTCGGCCGGGGCCACCTGCGGCCAAGCCCGTGCCGGGGGCAGGCCAGCCTTGCGCGGCGGTGGTTTGCTGGCGCAGCCGGCCAGCACCAGGGCGAGCCCAAGCAGGATCAGCGGGGCCGGGCGCAGCCACGGCGCGGCGGTCTCGGGTCGAACGGCTGGCGTGTTGTGCATTGAGCCCGGATAATGCGCGGTTTGAATGGCCGCCATCATGGCGGCGCCTCCGGCGGCCGACAAGCCGTCCTCTGCCTGCATCGGGCAGCCCCAGCCAGAGCCACCATGAAGATCGAAAAAGACCGCGTCGTCCGTTTCCACTACACCGTCTCCGAAGTTGGCCAGGCGCCGATCGAGAGTTCCAAGGACCGCGAGCCGCTGGCGATCCTGGTCGGCCACGGCAACATCATCCCGGGCCTGGAGCAGGCGATGATGGACAAGGAAGCCGGCGACAGCTTCGGCGTCGATGTCGCCGCCGCCGATGCCTACGGCGAGCGCCGCGAAGGCCTTGGCCAGCGCGTGCCCAAGAAGCACTTCGGTACCACCAAGCTGGTGCCGGGCATGCAGGTAGTGCTGCAGACCAACTTCGGCCCGCGCGCGGTCACCGTGCAGAAGGTCGGCATGAGCGTGGTTGATGTGGACCTCAACCACCCGATGGCCGGCAAGGACCTGCATTTCGACGTCGAGATCATCGACGTGCGCGAGGCCAGTGCCGAAGAAACCGAACACGGCCATGTCCATGGCGACGGTGGTCACCACCACTAAGCGCCTTTGGCGCTGCCACGCGGCCCGCTTCGGCGGGCCGTTTGCTTTTCTGGCGCCGCCATTGCCGGCCGGCACCCACGCTATCGTGTGCCCATGAAGCCAACCGCCCTGCAGCCGATTGCCCCGGCCGAGCGCATCGTCCTGCTCGACGTGCTGCGCGGGTTCGCGCTGTTCGGCATCCTGCTGATGAACATCGAAGGTTTCGTCGGGCCGTTGAACGCCGCGCTGACCGGCGTCGATCCGGGCCTGAGCGGCGCCGACCGCCTGGTCGATGCCGGGGTGTATTTCTTCGTCCAGGGCAAGTTCTACACCTTGTTCTCGCTGCTGTTCGGGATGGGATTTGCGGTGATGTCGGCGCGCGCGGAGGGCGCCCGGCGGCCGTTCGTGCCGATGTACCTGCGGCGCAGCGCCGGCCTACTGCTGATCGGCCTGGTGCACGCGTTGCTGCTGTGGTCCGGCGACATCCTGGCCAGCTACGCGCTGCTGTCGCTGCTGTTGCTGGCCTTCGTCGAGGCGCCGACGCGCTGGCTGCCGGCGTTGGCGCTGGTGGTTTATCTGTTCGCCTCGGCCTGGGTGCTGTTGTTCGGCGCGATCGGCACGCTGGCGCAGCACGATGCGACGTTCCAGCAGCAGATCGCCGAGGTCGGCCAGCAATGGCAGCACGCACTGGACGCGCAGCGGCAGGCATTCGGCGCCGGCACCTACGCGCAAGCCACCGCGCAGCGGGCCGCCGACCTGGGCGAGTCGCTGCGGTCCTTGCTGGTGAACGGGCCAACCATGCTCGGCATGTTCCTGCTCGGTGCCTGGTTCGTGCGCAGTGGCGTGATCGCCGCGCCCGAGCGCCATGGAAGGCTGTTTGCGCTGTTGCGCTGGGGCGCGCTACCGCTGGGCACCGCGCTGATGGCGGTGAGCTACCGGATTTCGCCGTGGATGAACCCGGCGCGGCTGGACCTCTCGCTGTCGCTGGCCTGGGCCCTGGCCTCGCTGGCGAACCTGCTCATGTGCCTGGGCTACCTGGCCTGGGTGACACGCTGGGTCGCCGCGCTGGGCTGGCTGGCGCCGGCCGGGCGCATGGCGCTGAGCAACTACCTGCTGCAATCGCTGGTGTGCACGCTGCTGTTCTACGGCTATGGCGCCGGGCTGTTCGAGCGTCTGCCACGGGCATGGCAGCCGGCGTTTGCGCTGGGCTTGTTTTCGTTGCAAGTGCTCGCCAGCCATGCGTGGCTACGCAGCTTCCGCTTCGGTCCGGTGGAATGGCTGTGGCGCGGTTTCACCTATCTGCAGTGGCCGCCGTTGCGCCGGCGCAACGGCGTGGCCTGAGCACGCGTCTGCCGCGCGTGCGAGGGCCGTCTTACACTGCACGGGTGAGTATTCCCCACGACGATGTCGTAGTGATCGGCGGCGGCGCGATCGGCCTGGCGTGTGCGCTGGCGCTGGCCGAAGCCGGGCGCGGCGTGCGCGTGCTCGACGCAGGCCGGGTGGGCGCGGCAACCTCGCACGGCAATTGCGGCACCCTCACGCCCAGCCATGCGCCGCCGTTGGCCGCGCCGGGCATGCCGTGGCAGGCGCTGCGCTGGATGTTCAGCCCCGATGCGCCGTTGTACGTGCCGCCGCGGCTGGACCCGGCGCTGTGGCGCTGGTTCCTGCGCTTTGCCGGTCGCTGCAATCCGCGCGACTGGCTGCACAGCACGCAAGCGCGCGCGGCGTTGCTCAATGACTCGGCGCAACGCCTGCGCAGCTGGATCGATCGGTACGCGCTGGATTGCGAATTCCGCCAGGACGGGCTCGACTACGTCTTTCGCGACGAGCGCAATTTCCGCCATTACCTGCGCGAGTGCGAAGCGCTGCACGCACTTGGCGTGCGCACCGAGGCCATCGACGGTGCCGCCTACACTGCCGAAGATCCCGCGTTTCGCCCCGGCCTGGCCGGCGCGATCCGCTTTCCCGGCGATGGTCATCTGCGGCCGGATCGCTACACCGCCGGGCTCGCTGCGGCGTTGGTCGGTCGCGGTGGCGCGATTGAAGAACACGTCAGCGTCGATGGGTTCGAAGAGGACGGCCAGGGCGTGCGCCTGGCGACTTCGGTCGGGCCGCGGCGCGCGCGCGAAGTGATCGTCGCCACCGGTCCGTGGTCGCCGCGCCTGGCCGCCGCCGCCGGTTTGCGCTTGCCGGTGCAGCCAGGCAAGGGCTATTCGATTACCTACAGCCGTCCCGCGCTGGCGCCCAAGCGCCCGGTCGTGCTGAAGGACCGCTGGGTATTCGTGACGCCGTGGGACAGCGGACTGCGCGTGGGCAGCACGATGGAATTCTCCGGCTACGACACCCGCCTCAACGCCACCCGCCTCGCCGCGCTGGAACGCGCCGCGGCCGAATACCTGCACCAACCGACCGGCGCCGAGGTGGAGGAGCGCTGGTACGGTTGGCGGCCGATGACCTGGGACGACCTGCCGGCGCTGGGCCGCGCGCCGCGCCGTAATCACGTCTGGATCGCCGCCGGCCATGGCATGCTCGGCATCAGCATGAGCAGCGCGAGCGGACAACTGATGGCCGACCTGATGACCGGCCGCGAGCCGGCGATCGACCCCCATCCCTACCGGCCCGAGAGATTTGCATGAGCCCGCGACACGACTACGACGTTTTGGTGATGGGCGGCGGCTCCGGCGGCCTGGCCGCGGCGTTCCGCGCCGCCCAGCACGGCGCACGCGTGGCGATCATGGAGCCGGGCGCGCTCGGCGGCACCTGCGTCAACGTCGGCTGCGTGCCGAAGAAGGCGATGTGGCTGGCCGCCGACCTGGCCGCCAAGATCGAGCTGGCCGGCGCGCTCGGTTTTGAAGTAGTACCGCCGCGGCTGTCGTGGAAGGAGTTGGTGGCCCATCGCCAGGGCTACATCGCCAACATCCACGCCAGCTACCGCCGCCGCCTGGATGCCGATGGCATCGTGCTGCTGCCGCAGCGCGGCCACCTGGTCGATGCGCATACCGTGTCTTGCGCCGACGGCGTGCACACCAGCGCCGACCACATCGTCATTGCCACCGGCGCGCACCCGCTCCTGCCGCAGATCGAAGGCGCGGAGCTGGGCAGCGTCTCGGACGACTTCTTCAACCTGTGCGCGGCGCCCGCACAGGTGGCGATCATCGGCGGCGGCTACATTGCCATCGAGCTGGCCGGCCTGCTGCAGGCCCTCGGCAGCCGCGTCCACGTCTTCGTGCAGGGCCAGCGCCTGCTTGGCCGCTTCGATGCCGAAGTCACCGCGCAACTGGCCGAGAACCTGCGCCAGCAGGGGGTGCGCGTGCATTTCGAATACCGTGCCAACCGCCTGTGGCGCGATGACGACGGTGCGCTGCGCCTGGGCGGCACCGGCGACCTCTGCGCCGAGCAGCGCTTCGACCAGGTGTTCTTCGCCGTCGGCCGCCGCGGCAACACCCAGAACCTGGGGCTGGAACAACTCGGCATCGCGCTGGGCGAACACGGCGAGATCATCGTCGATGCCTACCAGGACACCGCCGTTCCCAGCGTGCACGCGGTAGGCGACGTCGCCGGCAGGGTCGGGCTGACGCCGGTGGCCATCGCCGCGGCACGCAAGCTGATGGATCGCCTGTATGGCGGCCGGCCCGACGCACGGCTGGATTACGACAACATCCCCAGCGTGGTGTTCTCGCACCCGCCGCTGGGCGCAGTCGGGCTCGGCGAGGAGGAGGCGCGCGAGCGCTTCGGCGGCGAGCAGGTGCGGGTATACACCAGCAACTTCCGGCCGATGCTGCATGCATTGGCCGACTCGCCGCAGCGCAGCCTGTTCAAGCTGGTGTGCGTGGGCGCCGAAGAGCGCATCGTCGGCATCCACCTGCTCGGCGAAGGCGCCGACGAAATGCTGCAGGGCTTCGCGGTGGCGCTGAAGATGGGCGTGACCAAGCGCCAGTTCGAAGACACCGTGGCGATCCATCCCACCTCTTCGGAAGAAGTAGTGCTGATGCGCTGAGGCGCACCTGGCAGATTCCGCGTCATGTCCATTGCGCGCAAAACCACGATCGCCCCGCGTCTGACCAAGCCGGCCGCCATGCCGGCCGACGAGGCGCGGCTGCGCATCCTGCGCGCGATCGCCGCCATTCCCGCCGGCCAGGTCGCCGGCTACGGCGAGGTGGCCGCACGCGCGGGGCTGCCCGGTCGCGCGCGGCTGGTCGCCAAGGTCCTGGCCGGCAACGAAGACCCGGACCTGCCGTGGCATCGGGTGCTGCGCGCCGACGGCCGCATCGCCATGCCCGAAGGCTCGCGCGGCTGGCGCGAACAGAGCCAGCGCCTGCGTGCCGAAGGCGTGCGGGTGGAGCGCGGGCGGGTGAAGCGGGCCAAACCGGAAGATCCCCTCGACGCCGCCTTGTGGGGGCCGCGCCGGGGCTAGCGGCTATCATGGCGGCGGTTCCCACGGATGCCCCCATGTTCTCGCGACTGCCTACCGTCACCAAGGCCCTGCTGATCGCCAATGGCCTGATGTACCTGCTGCAAATGGTGCTGGGCGATGCCCTGGCGCCGCTGATGCTGTGGCCGGTAAGCGAAGGCGGCTTCGATCCGTTCTCGCCGGCGCAGAACTTCCAGATCTGGCAGCTGCTGACCTATGGTTTCCTGCATGGCGGCTTCATGCACCTGCTGTTCAACATGTTCGCGCTCTTCATGTTCGGCGCGCCGCTGGAGCAGACCTGGGGCGAGAAGCGCTTTCTCACCTATTACCTGGTCTGCACCGTGGGTGCGGCGCTGTGCCAGCTGGTGGTCGGCTGGTGGACGGTGTCGCACGGAGGCGATGCCTATCCGACGCTTGGCGCGTCCGGCGCGATCTACGGCCTGCTGCTGGCCTACGGCATGCTGTTCCCGAACCAGCGGGTGATGTTGTTGTTCCCGCCGATTCCGATGAAGGCACGCACGTTCGTCATCGTCTTCGGCGCGATCGAGCTGCTGGCCGGCTTCAATGGCTGGCAGCCGGGCGTAGCGCACTTCGCCCACCTCGGTGGCATGTTGTTCGGCTGGCTGCTGATCCGCTACTGGCGCGGCCAGCCGCCCTTCGGTGGCCGCAAGCCGCGGCCGCCACACCTGCGCCGGGTGAAGTAAACCTCGCACTGCGGCGAGAGCGTCGCGCGCTTGCAGATGGCAGTCGCGGCTGAAGCCGCTCCTACAGTGAAGCCCCTGTAGAAGGGGCTTCAGCCCCGAGCAAACGAAGCCGCAATCGCCCAGGTATGGCCCATAAAGAAAGGGCGCGGATCACTCCGCGCCCTTCGTGCTTTTCAGCGAACCCGGCTCAGCGCCAGATCTTCAACTGCTCCGCGTCCACCCGCTGCATCGGTTGGCCTGCCTTGCACTGGAAGGTCGCGCCGAACTCCGGCAGGTTCGACAGCGGAGCATTGACCCGCCACAGCCCTGGCGCACGCATGTCGGTGGCCGCGCGCTGGACTGCCTCGTTCGGCGACACCTGCTGCGCCCACAGCCCGGCCCAGGCATTGAAGAAGGCCTGCTTGCTCGGCACCGCCGCCGCCGGCTGTGCCGCGCTGAAAGCCTGCCAGGCCAATTCCACGCCGACCTGGTCGGCCAGGTTGGACTCTGCCGTCAACGCACCATTGACCTTGGTGCTGGTGAGGCCCGGATAGGGCAGGGCGCTGAACTGTGCCGCGATGCGGTTGGTCAGCGAGGTCCAGGCGGTCTGCTCGGCCGGGGTCCACCACATGCGCAACTGGCCCTGTGCATCGACCTGGGCACCCTTGGCATCGATCGCCCGGGTGATCTCGCGCGCCACCAGTGCACCGTACGCGCCGTATTGCGCAGCCGGATCGCCGCCAGCGGCGAACACCGGCGGCTGCAGCACGGCGGCGGTGACGATCAGGCGGTTCTGCGCGATGTCGTAGGCCAGCGCCGGCTGCTGCGGCAGCACGTCCCAGCGGCGGTCGGCATTACCCTTGCCGATGCGCTTCATCTCCTCGCGATGGCGCCAGGTCGAGGCGATCAGCATGTTGCCGCCGAAGCTGCCGCGGCCCATCGGCTGCACGCTGTAATCCAGGTCGCGGCGCGGCGCGCCGATCTCGATCTTCATCGCCTGCAGCTTGGCCTTGGCTTCCTCCACCACCGCCCCATTGCCCCAGCCGGTACGCGTGAGCGCGGCGACCTGCGCCTCGCGCACCTGATCGGCAATGACCGCGGCCTGGCGGCGCGCATCCGCGCTCAGGTAACGCTCGACATACTCATGGCCGAGCATCGGACCGGCGGCGACGTTGATCGCATCCAGCACCTGGACCCAGCGCGCCGGCGGCAAGGTCTCGCCGCGCAGCAGGCGGCCGCGGAAATTGCTGTCGGCATCGCGGAAGCTCTTGGACAGGTACGGCGCCATCGCATCGCCCACGCGCCAGCGAAGATACGCCTTCCACTGCTCCGGCTTGAGGCTGGCGACCATGCTGTCGAGCTGCTTGAAATAGCCCGGGTCGGCCATCGAAACCAGATCGTCGTTGACCGATTGCGCCTTGAGGAAATCGCCCAGCTGCAGGTTGCGGAACTGCTTGGTGACGTCCTTCACCGCAACCGGCGCGTAGTTGTTGAACGGGTTGTTGACGTTGGCGACCGGCTTGGCCGCCTTGGCCAGCAGTGTCTCGATCTGGATCACCGACACCGTATCGGCCTCCAGGCTGGCCGCCGGCGTACCGGTCAGCGCCAGGATCTGCTTGACGTAATTGCGATAGCGGCCCATCAACGTGACCGAGTCAGCATCGGTGCGGGTATAGAACGCCGGATCCGGCAGGCCCATGCCGCCCTGCATGAAATAGCCGATGTGGCGGTCCAGCGCCTTCAGGTCCACGTCCGGGCTGAAATTGAAGGCCACCGGGATACCGACCTGGTGCAGCGCGGCGAACGAAGCGGACACGTCCTTGGACTTCTTGATCGCATCGATGCGCGAGAGCAGCGGCGCGATCGGCTGCGAGCCGTCCTTCTCCACCGCCGCCTCATCCAGGCCACTGGCCCAGAAATCGCCGAGCAGCTTCTGCACGTTGTTCTGCGGCGCGCGCATCGAAGCATCGAGCAGCTCGCGCTGCTGCTGCTGTGCGCGTTCGGCCAACTGGCCCAGGGCGGTGGTGGCACCGCTCTGCGGGACCGGGTTGGCGGTCAGCCAGGCGGCGTTGGCGGCGCTGTAGAAATCGCTGCAGACCGGCGCGACGGCGGGCGTCTTGCTGGCGGCCTTCTTCTTCTTCGGCGCGGCATCCGCATAAGGAGCGGCGATCAGCGAGGCCAGGGCCAGGGACAGGGCGAGCGGGCGGAGAACGGGCATTCGAAAGATCCAGCCAGGGGAATGGGCCGGAGTGTAGCGGAGCGGCGCGCTGGATGGCGTGGGGCGGGTCCCGGAGGCGAGTATCAGGCGGCGAATTTGTCGGCTTGCAGTGCGGGCCCCGCCCCGACGGGGGAGGGGCACGGCGTTTCCTTGTTCCCACTTCGGTGGCCCGACAGGGGCGGACGCGGGCGCTCTTCTCCCACCGCCAGCGTTGAACCATCGGGCATTCGGGGGCAGGCCCTTTCCGGGACCCTTGGCGACATGGATGTCGCCAAGGAGCCTACATGGATGTATTCACGGCGTGTCCCGGAAAGGGCCTGCCCCCGAATGCCGCACGCGATCCCTGCAAGCCAACAAATAGAAAGGCCCGGATTTCCACCCGGGCCTTTCTAGATCAACCAAAGAACAAAGCAGTTACCAGATCACAACCTGCTTGTCCCCGGCGCGCACCATCGGCTGGCCCGGCTTGCACTCGAACGCCGCCGCGAACGCCGGCATGTTCGAAGGCGCACCCAGCGCGCGGAAGTTCGCCGGCGCATGCGGGTCGGTCTTCAGGCGCACCGCCAGCTCGTCCGGGGTGAAGTTGCGACGCCACACGGTGGCCCAGTTCAGGAAGAAGCGCTGGTCGCGGGTCAGGCCGTCGGTCTTCGGATCGTCCTGGCCGGCGGTCGCGGTCTTCATCGCGTCGTAGGCGGTGTTCAAGCCGCCCAGGTCGGCGATGTTCTCGCCCAGGGTCAGGTTGCCGCTGACGTTGCCCTTCTCGGTCTTGTAGGCGTCGAACTGCTTGACCAGGCGGTCGGTGCGCGAGGAGAAGCCCTTCGCATCGGCCTCGGTCCACCAGTTCTCGAAGTTGCCGGTCGGCCCGAAACGGCTGCCCTGGTCGTCGTACCCGTGGGTCATTTCATGGCCGATGACCGCACCGATGCCGCCGTAGTTCATTTCCACCGGCGCATTCGGATCGAAGAACGGCGGCTGCAGGATCGCGGCCGGGAACACGATCTCGTTCTGCAACGGGTTGTAGTAGGCGTTGATCGTCTGCGGGCTCATGCCCCACTCGGTCTTGTCGACCGGCTTGCCGATCTTGGACAGGTTCCACTTGTAGTTGAATTCCTGCGCCGCCACCACGTTGTCCACGTAGCTGTCACGGCCGGTCTTCAGGCCTTCCCACGAGCGCCACTTGTCCGGGTAGCCGATCTTCGGGGTGAAGCTGTTCCACTTGGCGATCGCCTTTTCCTTGGTCTCCGGGCTCATCCAGTCGAGCTTCTCGATGCGCGCCTTCAGCGCGGTGCGCAGGTTGCCCACCAGCGCTTCCATCTTCGCCTTCGAGTCCGCCGGGAAGGCGACCTGCACGTACATCTGGCCCAGCGCTTCGCCGGCCTGGTTGTTGATCGAAGCCAGTACGCGCTTCCAGCGCGGTTTGATTTCCTTCTGCCCGCGCATGGTCTGGTTGTAGAACGCGAAGTTCTCGTCCACGAACGGCTGGCTCAGGTACGGCGAGGCGCTGTCGACGGTGTGGAAGCGCAGGTAGGCGCGCCAGATCGCCGGATCGGTGTCGCCGATCATCTTGCTCACTTCCTGGTGGAAGGCCGGGATCGCCAGCGAGAACATCGGCGGCACTTCCAGGCCCTGCGACTTGAAGAACTCGGTCCACGACCAGTTCGGGGTCAGCTTGTCGGCATCGGCCGGGCTCACCGGGTTGTAGAACAGCGAGGCGTCGCGCGAGAGCTCGGTGCTGGTCTTGGAGACCTTGGCCAGGCGGGTTTCGAAATCCACGACCTGCTTGGCCTGGGTGGCGGCATCGGCCGCGCTCACGCCGGACAGCTCCAGCACCTTGGCGATGTGCGCCTGATAGGCGTCGAGCTTGGCCTTGTTGTCGGCCTTGGTGTAGTACTCCGGATCCGGCAAACCCAGGCCGCCCTGTGCGGCGTAGGCGATGTTCATGCTGGAATTCTTGAAATCGGCCTCGGCGCCGAAGGAGAACAGCTCGTTCTGGCCCTTGGCGGCGCTGGTGCGCAGGTAGTCGACCAGCTTGGCCTGGTCGGTGACGCCGTCGATGGCGGTCAGCTCCGGCTTCAGCGGCTCGATGCCCTGGGCATTGATCTTGGCTTCGTCCATGCCGGTGGCCCACAAGTCGCCGACCAGCTTCTCTACGCCGGTGGTGTCCTTGGCCGCGGCGGCCTGTTCGACCAACTGGTGCTGCACGGCATTGGAGCGCTCATCGAGCATCTCGAACGCGCCCCAGCTGGTGCGGTCGCTTGGCACCGGGTTGGCGGCCAGGAACTTGGCATTGGCGTAGCTGTTGAGGTCGGTGCAGGCGCTGCCGTTGGGGTCGAGGTCGCTGGCCTGGAACTGGTTGAACGGCGGCAGCTTGGACTCGTCGAGGGTCAGCTTCGGCGCGGCCGAGGCGGTGGCGTCGGCGGCCGGCGCGGCCGGGGCGGCGGCTTCTTCCGGCTTCTTGCAGCCGGCGAGCGCGGCGGCCACGGCCAGGGAAAGGGTGAGCAGGTGCGGTTTGCGGAAGGTCACGGGCAGACTCCAGTCGCGACGGGAACGATGCCCCGGGTATCGAGGCAGGAACCCCGCACTCTAAACGTGCCGCCGTTCGCAGTC
>DATCVI010000031.1:0-3334 GCA_036566925.1 Stenotrophomonas sp. | reverse complement strand
GAACTCGGGGATCAGGCCGAACTTGATCAGGTCTTCCGGCTCCACCTCGGCCAGGATCTTGCCGACCTCGGTCTTGCGCGTGCTGCTCTTGACCTTGGCGCCGAAGCCAATGCCGCCGGAATCGCTGGAACGCTGCTGGATCACCTTGTCCAGCCCGGCGAACGCGCCGCCGCAGATGAACAGGATGTTCTTGGTGTCCACCTGCAGGAATTCCTGCTGCGGATGCTTGCGCCCGCCCTGCGGCGGCACCGAGGCAACCGTGCCTTCGATCAGCTTCAGCAGCGCCTGCTGCACGCCTTCGCCGGAAACGTCGCGGGTGATCGACGGGTTCTCGCTCTTGCGCGAGATCTTGTCGATTTCATCGATATAGACGATGCCCTGCTGCGCCTTCTCGACGTCGTAGTCGCACTTCTGCAGCAACTTCTGGATGATGTTTTCCACGTCCTCGCCGACATAGCCGGCTTCGGTCAGCGTGGTGGCATCGGCGATGGTGAACGGCACGTTGAGCAGGCGCGCCAGCGTTTCGGCCAGCAGCGTCTTGCCCGAGCCGGTCGGGCCGACCAGCAGGATGTTGGATTTGGCCAGCTCGACATCGTCGTTCTTCTGCCGGCTCTCGATGCGCTTGTAGTGGTTGTACACAGCCACGGCCAGCGTGCGCTTGGCCCGGTTCTGGCCAATCACGTACTGGTCGAGCACCTCGAGAATCTCGCGCGGCTTGGGCAGGCTCGAACGCGCCGACTGCGCCTTCTCTTCCAGCTCTTCGCGGATGATGTCGTTGCAGAGCTCCACGCACTCGTCGCAGATGAACACGCTCGGGCCCGCGATCAGCTTGCGGACCTCATGCTGACTCTTGCCGCAGAACGAGCAGTAGAGAATCTTGGTGCTGTCGCCGGAACGACCTTGGCGGTCTTCGCTCATGCTTCTGTTACCCAGTTACCCCACCCGGTGAACGGGGGTTCGATTCGAGAATAGCACAGGGCCGGGGGGACAAAGTCCGACCCCGACCCCGCGGGTTTTGCCTGGAAATCCTTGCCGTGGCAGGCGCGTACAGGCGATCAGGACGGCTGGATCGACTCGTCCGGACGACGCTCCAGCACCTGGTCGACCAGGCCATAGGCCTGGGCATCGACCGCGCTCTTGAAGTTGTCGCGCTCGGTATCGCGTGCGATGGTCTCCAGCGACTGGCCGGTGTGCTTGGCCAGCACCTCGTTCAGGCGCGAACGCAGGGTGAGGATTTCGCGGGCGTGGATGTCGATGTCCGTGGCCTGGCCCTGGAAGCCACCCAGCGGCTGGTGGATCATCACGCGCGAATTCGGCAGCGCATAACGCTTGCCGGCCGCGCCCGACGCCAGCAGCAGGGCGCCCATGCTGGCCGCCTGGCCGACGCAGATCGTGCTCACGTCCGGCTTGATGTACTGCATGGTGTCGTAGATCGCCATGCCGGCGGTGACCACGCCACCCGGCGAGTTGATGTAGATGCTGATGTCCTTTTCCGGATTTTCCGCTTCCAGGAACAGCAGCTGGGCGATGACCACGTTGGCCACGTGGTCGTCGATCGGGCCGACCAGGAAGATCAGTCGCTCCTTCAACAGGCGCGAATAGATGTCGTAGGCGCGCTCGCCGCGGCTGGTCTGCTCGACCACCATCGGCACCAGGTTCAGGGCTTTGGTCTCAATGCTCATCGGTCTTCCTGTTGTGGCACCGACCTGCGCCGGCACCGGGTCAATTGCGGATCGCATCCTGGAACGACATCGGCTGCACGGTGTGCTGGGCGCGCTCGGCGATCCAGTCGATCACCTGCTCCTCCATCACCCGGTTCTGCAGACTCCCCATCAATTGGGGGTCGTTGCGGTACATCTCAATGACCTGCTCGGGCTCTTCATAAGTAGAGGCGATCAGGCGCAGGGTCTCGTTCACGCGCTTGGGCTCCAGGCGCAGCTGGTTGGTGCGGGCGACCTCGCCCACCAGCAGGCCGACCAGCACGCGCTTGGCGGCCGCGTCCATGAAGCCCAGGTGGGCATCAGCCGGCGGCTGGCCGGGGTCGCGGCCACCGCGGCGCATCTGTTCGATCTGCTGCATCAGCATATTGCGCGCTTCGGCCTCGACCAGGCGCGGCGGCAGCTCGACGTGCGCATAAGCGGCGATCAGCTGCTCGCCGACCTCGCGGCGCAGGCGATTCATCAGCGCGCCCTTGAGCTCGCGCTCCAGGTTCGAGCGGATGTCCGAGCGGAACTGCTCCAGCTCGCCGTTCTTCACGCCGAAGCTCTTGATGAACTCCTTGTTGACCTCCGGCAGCACCGGCTCGGAGACCTCGACCGCCTTGACGTGCACCTGGACGGTCTTGCCGGCCAGCTGCGGCACCCGCCAATCGGCCGGGAACTCGACGTCGAGGGTCTTTTCCTCGCCCTTGGCCAGGCCTTCCAGGCCCTTTTCGATCTGGTCGAACATCACGCCCGAGCCCAGCACGCTGGAGCCACGCTCCACGCCCTCGGCCGGCAGGCGCTCGTCGCCAGCCTGCGACCAGGTCTCCAACGCCACCAGGTCACCGCTCTGGGCGCCACGCGCCACCGGCTGCCAGGTACGGCGCTGCAGGCGCAGGTTCTCGATCATCTGGTCGATGTCGGCGTCGCTGACTTCGGCGGTGTGGCGGATGACGTTGAGCTTGGCCACGTCGATCTCACCGAACTCCGGGACGACCTCGAAGGTGGCGACGAAATCGAACTCGCCCTCGCCGGCCTTGTCGATGCGCGGGTTACCGGCCAGGCGCAGCGAATGCTCGCGCACGGCCGAATCGAAGGTTTCGCGCAGCAAGCCGTCCATCGCCTCGGCGCGGACCTGCGGCCCGTAGCGCTGCTCGATCACCTTGGCCGGCACCTTGCCCGGGCGGAAACCCTTGATCCGCGCGGTGCGCGCGATTTCGCGCAGGCGACCGCCGATATGGGACTCCAGGCGCTCCTCCGGCAGGGTGAAGGTCAGGCGGCGTTCCAGGTTGCCGGTGGATTCGATCGAAGCTTGCATGTTGACTCCTGCCACCGACCAGCCTCCGGTCGGCACGATGATGTGCGGGTTGGGGAAATAAGGACACGGAATGCCCGAGCCGGCTAGTTTCGCCGATTCCGGCGGCCGCTGCCAGCGGCCGCCGCAGGGACTGGGATGGTGCGAAAGGGGGGACTCGAACCCCCACGCCTTGCGGCGTCAGAACCTAAATCTGGTGCGTCTACCAATTCCGCCACTTTCGCCCGGCAGCCCATCCGCATGGCGGAGGCGCGGTTGCCATTGTTGCAGGGCTGCCCGCAAAGAAAAAGGCACCCACCGAAGTGGATGCCTTTTAATT
>DATCVI010000030.1:0-15097 GCA_036566925.1 Stenotrophomonas sp. | reverse complement strand
AAGGGCGGCGTGGCGCCGGGCTTGCCGCGCAACGCTGTCGGCGCTTCGCCGCCGTGGCCGTCGAACACCTGCATGTCGAGCGTGCGCACGCCGCCCGGCCCTTCCACGGTCGCGCTACGCGCGGCCAGCGTCAGCAAGCGCCAACCTTCGACGGCTTCGCCTTGCAGGCGCAGGCGCAGCGATCGGCCCTGGTCGGTGGTGAGCGTGGCCATCTGCAGCTGCGGGGTGATCAACACCCCGGTCAGGCGCAGCGCGGTGGACTGTGGCGCGTCGGTGCCTGCAAGCACGAACGGATGCGGCCGGCGATCCTCGGCGAAGACCGGCCGCTGCGCGATCGCCGCGTAGGCCGGCAAGTCGCCCAAGCGCGGCGCACCCGCGGCGGGAATCGCCGGCAACGGGCGCGCGGCTTCGCTGCCACCGGCCTGCGGCAGGCGGCTGCCCATGCCGAGCCCGGCCATCAGGCAAATCAACAAGGCCCAGCCGGCGAACACCACCAGCCACCAGGTACGCAGGCCCGCAGCGTCAGTGCGCATCGCCTGCCTCCAGCGCCGAGACCGTCGGGCGCACGTAGCCGGAAAGATCGAAACTCACGTCCAGGCCATTGCCACTGTCCCCGGGCGACAGGGCGGCGCGCTGGGCAAGCACGTTGAGGTTGTCCACGAACAACCCCGGCGCGCCGGACTCCAGCGAATGCAGCACGGCGGCCAGTTCCGGCGTACCGCAGCGCAAGCGCACCTGCACGGCGACCCGCGCAAAACGCCCCTGGCGGTCCAGCGGCAGCGTGGAGCGGTTGCTGATGGCGCAACTGCGGTGACCGGGGCTGGCTTGGGAAACCACCGTTTCCAGGCGCTGCACCAGGCCGGCGGCCGCCAATTCGGCCGAGGCCTCAGGCAGGAAGCCCGAGCGCGCCGCCAATTGCGCACGCGCGCGCTGCAATTGCGCGGTCACCCTTGGGCCGTCCTGCAGTTCGGCATGGATCCGCTGCTCGCGCTCTATCGCGGTACGCACGCGCGCTTCGGTAGCCAGCAGCGGCTGCACGAAGAATGGATGCACGCACAGCAGATAGAGCAGCACCAGGCCCACGGCCAACAAGGCCAACGCCCAGATCCGCTCGCGGCGGCTCGGCACGGTGTTCATCGCCCGCCTCCCGACGCCGGCGCGCCCGCTTGCGACGGCGGTCTGGCGCCGGCAAGCGTGGCGGTCAGCGTAAAGCGGTCGCGCCCTTGCCCGGCATCGCTCTGCAGCACGCCGGTCAGCGCCGGCTTGCGCCAGGTCGGCGCGCCATCCAGGCGCTCCACCAGCGACGCGGCTTCGTTGCTCAGGCCGATCAGCTGCAACTCGTCGCCTTCGATCGAGAACTTCTCCAGGTAGGTGCCGTCCGGAAGGCGTTGGGTGAGCTCGTTCCAGACTTCGATCGTCGCCGGTCGCGCCGCGCGCTGTTGTTCGAAAAAGCCCGCGCCTTCGATCAGCGCCACCAGCTCTTCGCGTTGCATCGCCACCTGGCGCGCGCGCTGGGCGTCGGCGCGCACCTGCGCTTCGAGCGCGTCGGCGGCGCGATTACGGTTGTCGAGTAGCCACTGCGATCCCAGGGCCAAGCAGACCAGGCCGGCGGCGAACAGCGCCAGGTTCCAGCGCGCCATCGGATTGCGATGGATGCGGCGCTCGGGCACGGGCAACAGGTTGATTCGCAGTGGCTCGCCGTTCGCGTCGCGGACGTCCACACCGGCAAGGGCGTCGCGCCAGCCGGCAGGAATGCCGCCCACGCCTTCCAGGGCGCGTCGCGGCACCACGACCAGGTCGGCGTCGATCTGGCCGTCGGCACGCTCGCCGATCAGGCGCGCGTCGAACCAGACCTGGTCGGCGGCGAATGGCGTCTGTCGGTCGATCTCGAAGCGCGCTACGTCGGCCAGGCGTGCGGCGGCGGCGGCAGGCAGGCGCAATGGCCGGCGCAACGCCAGGCCGGCCGGCAACAGCCAGTGCCGCGGCAGTGCCCGCAGGCGCGGCGGCAGCAAGGGGGCCCAATCGGTCGGCGGCACTGCCTCGGGCAGCAGGGCCAGGGCTTCGATGCCCTGTTCGCGCTGCCAGGCCAGGGCGATCTGTTCGCCATCGCGCCAGAGCAGCAGCCGCGCCGGGGAGAACCCCAGCCGCCACTGCCAGCGGGCCGGCAACCAGGCCAGCAACGCGCCCTGCCACCAGCGCCAGAAGCCACCAGCGCCTGGCGGGATGCGCAAGCCGATGCGCTCAAGACTTTGCCGCCACGCGGTCATTGCAGTGCCGCTCCTTCTTCCCATTGCAAAACGGTATAGGCCGAATCGCGGGAAGCCGGCGCACCGGCGCGCACCAGCGCACGCAGCACCCCCTCGCGTCCCTCGCCCAGGCGTGCCCGGCTCTCAATACTATAAGTGCCCGTGGTCGCCGCCGCGGCAGCGGGATTGACCCCAGGGCCACCGCCCGGTCCGCCCGGTGCCTGCCGCGCGGCCATCCAGGTCGACACCTCCAGCCCCAGGGCAGCCAATACCGGTGGCGGCGCAAAGGCGGGCAGCGGTTGCGCGCGCTGGGCGTAAAGCGTGACGTTCGGCAACAGGCGACGGTAGAGATCGGCGTCCATGCCCAGTACCAGGCGCAACTCGCCCAGGCTTTCAAAAGGTGCGTCCTTGGCGCCGTAGGCCACCCCGGCACTGGCGTAATCGGCGTCTTCGGCACCGCCGGGCGACTGCAGGCTGTCGCGGTCACGCCAGTCCACAATGGCTGCGGCAAGCGCCTGCGCCCGTCCCGGCTCGACTTCCAGCGCGCGCAACAATCCCGCCAGCAACGCCGGGCTGGCGTTATTGAGATCAACCTTGCCGCCTTCGTCGACAATTCGCACCTGCACCGGCACCCCGTCGAACGACCAATCGTAAGGCCGGCCGTCTGGCTGCCAGCGCGTGGCCGGGGTGCCACGCATCCGCCACAACGCGTATTCCATGCCGGCGCGTGCCACCGATTGCGCGCGTGCGTTGCCGCGCAGCACGCTGTCCTGCCCCGCTTCCACGCGCGCGGTCAGGGCAAAGGCGCCAACCAGCGCGGTCAGCAGCGCGATCAACCACAGCACCAGGATCAAGGCGACACCGCGTTCGCGCCGGGTCATAGCGAGGTTCGCTCGCGCGATGCCTGCGGCAATTCCACCAGCAGCGAAGGCCAGGCGCCGCGCGCGTCGCGCAGGTCGATCCGCACGAAGCGTGGCAGGCGCTCGCTGCTGGTCCATTCGTTCTGCCAGTCGCCCAGCTTGCCGCGTTGCGGGTCGATGCCGCGGTAGGCCAGGCGCACTTCGAGCAGGCCGTCGGCCAACAGTTCCGGCGCCGCCGCTTGCGGTGCGGCCAGCACCGTTCCCGCCTGCACCTGGGTCAATTGCAATTGCAGGCGCTGCGAAGGTGCCTGGCCGCTGACGTCGATATCGTGCAGGTAGGGACCGCCGAGACCGAGGTAGTCGGGCACGTCGGCGACGAAGCGCAGGCGCTGCGGCTCGCCGATGAAGCGCTGCGGCCGCAGCGTGCCCTCGTCGCGGCCGAATGCCATCGGCAGGGCAGCAGCCAGGCGACGGCGCAAGAACCCTTCGATCGTGCGCATGCGTTCGCTGCGCGCGGCCATGGCTTCGCCACGCTGGCTGATCGTGCCGGCCGAGCGCAGCGTGGCGAAGGCCAGGGTCAGGCCGGCAGCGAGCAGCACGGTGGCCAGCAACACTTCGATAAGGGTGAACCCGGCGACCCGGCGCGTGCTCACGGCGAACTCCCGGCCTGGGCGGGCGGCACCAGGCGCAGGCTGCGCCAGTGCAGCTGTTCACTGGCGGCCGAGCCCCAGCGCACCGTCAGGTCCACCTGCAGCAGCACCGGATCGGCCGGCGAAACCGGCTGCAGGTCGTTCGCCGGCCGCGGGTCGACCCACGGCCGCACGTCCAGTTGCCAGCTATAGCGACCCTGCTCGAACTTGCCCTGGCGATGCTGCGGCGCCAGCGGCGCCTGCATGTCCATCTCCGCCAGCAGCGATTGTGCGTGCAGGCTGGCCCGGGTGGCGGCGTCGGCGGCGCGCACCTGGCGCACGCCGCCGGACAGCGTGCCCAGCAGCAGGCCCAGCGCCAGCGCCAGCAGCGCAAAGGCCACGATCACCTCCAGCAAGGTGTAGCCGCGCTGGTACTTCATGGCACCGCCTCGACGCGGCCGCTGCGCACCTCGCCGGTGATCCAGGCCACTTCGATCCGCCATTGCGCCTTTCGCGCGGCCAAATCGATGCGCCCGCCACTGGAGGCGCCGTCGGCGAAAAAGCGGATGGCGCCGCGGCCGGGACGCGGCCGCAATTCGCGCGCGCCGGTGAACGCCACGCGCAACTGCGAGGGCAGCGTGCCGCGATGGCCGAGCGTGCTCGACCACTGGCCAGTGCGCGGGTCCAGTTCGAACTGCTGCGGCACGCCGCTGGCGATGGCGCGGGTGCGAACCTGCCGCAGTTCGGCGGCCAGTTGCTTGCCGCTGGACCGCAGCCGCACCCCATCGGTGCCACCGCCGAGCACGCTGGCCGCCAGTACCCCGGCAACGGCAATCAGCGCGATCACCAGCAGCATTTCCAGCAAGCTGACACCGCGCGTGCGCGCCTGCCGCGAGAGCGCGTGCCTCAGCCCCGGGGCGGTTGCCATCGCGGCTTACTCGTAGACGATGTCCGAGTCGTAGCTGCTGCCGCCGGCCTGCCCATCCTTACCCAGGCTGACCAGGTCGAACGGGCGCCCCGTGCCCGGCACCCGGTACTCGATGGGATGGCCCCACGGATCGTTGAGCTCGGCCGGCTTGGCGTACGGGCCAAGCCATCCGGCGGCGCCGCCGGGCTGGGTGACCAGCTCGTCGAGCTTGGCCGGCAGCTTGCCGGTGTCGAGCTGGAAGTTCTCGACCTTGCCGGCCAGCGTCTGGATCTGCGAGCGCGCCAGGTTGGCTTTGCCACGGTCGGCACCGCCCAGTACGCGACTACCGACCAGGGTCAGCACCGCGCCGATCAGCACGATGACGATGATGATTTCCAGCAGGCTCATGCCCGACTGGCGGTGCGGCGAGGCGATGGAAAAGGAGCGGCGAAGCTGGGTCATGCGTATGTCCTGGTGGTTCGGGGGAATGGGACGGGAGTGACTAGCCGATCGCATTGGTGAGGTCGTACAGCGGCACCAGCACGGCAATGATGACGCCACCGACGACGCCGGCCAGCAGCAGGGTCAGCAGCGGCACCAGCGCCGCGAGCAGGCGATCTATTGCCTGGGCGGATTCTTGTTCGAAGGTATCCGCCACGCGCAGCAGCATCGTGTCCAGCGCGCCTGATTCCTCGCCCACCTGGATCATCTGCAGGGCCAGCCGCGGGAATTGCTTGCCGCGCCCGAGCGCCTGCGCCAGGCCATGGCCATTGCGTACTTCCTCGGTGGCGCGTTCGACTTCAGCCACCAGCACGCGGTTGTCGAGCACGCCGCGGCCGATGCCCAGCGCCTGCAACAGCGGCACACCATTGCGCAGCAAGGTACCGAGCGTGCGTGCCAGGCGCGCCGTATCCAGCCGCGCGACCAACGGGCCGACCAGCCGCCGGCGCAGCAGCCAGCCATCCAGTGCCAGGCGAAAAGCCGGATCGCGGCGGCGCCGCTCCAGCCACCACAGCGCCAATCCCGGCACCACCACGAATACCAGCCAGGCATCGCGCACGAACAAGCCCACCGCCAGCACCCCACGGGTGAACCAGGGCAGCACCACGTCCAGGCTTTCATACATCAGCGCGAATTGCGGCACGACGTAGCCGAGCAGGAACAGCAAGGCGAGGCCGACCACCACGATCAGGATCGCCGGATACACCAGCGCGTTGATCACCCGGCCACGCAGGGCGTAGTTGCGTTCGAGGAAATCGGCCAGGCGTTGCAAGGTTTCATGCAGGCTGCCGCCGGCCTCGCCGGCACGCACCATGTTGATATACAGCCGCGAGAACACGCCGTGCTGGCGCTCCAGCGCCGCCGACAGGGGCGCGCCACCGCGCACGCCATCGCGAATGGCGGTGATGGTGCGGCGCTCGCGCAAATCTTCCGGCAGCTCCATCAGGATCGACAAGGCGCGATCCAGTGGCTGGCCGGCCGCCAGCAGACTCGCCAGCTGGTGCGTGAATTGCACCAAGCTGGCCCCGACCAGCACCCGCTGGCGCCATAGCGTGCGCAGGCCCGGTCCCGGCTCGTCGGCCTGCGCTGCACGCGCCTCCACCGGCAGGTGACCTTGTTCCTGCAGCCGCGCGACGACTTCGGCTTCGCTGGCCGCTTCCATCTGGCCATCGAGCAACTCGCCCTCGCCGCTGAGCGCCTTGTAGCGGAACAGGGTCATTTGCGTGCCGCCAGACGCAAGACGTCGCGCATCAGCCTTCCTCGGTCACGCGCAGCACTTCTTCCAGCGTGGTCTGGCCACTGAGGGCCTTGGCCACACCATCCTCGTACATCGTGCGCATGCCGGCGCGGCGTGCGAGCTGTTCGATCTCGCCCATGCCGGCGCGGCGCATGACCGCGCGGCGCAGCTCATCGTCCATGACCAGGAACTCGACGATGGTGGTACGACCCAGATAACCGGTGGGCGCCACCGCAGATGGCCGCGGGCGGTACAGGAAGATTTCTCCGTGCGGCTGCCAGCGCCGCAACTCGAAACGTTCGATCTCCTCTGGCGAGGCCGCATAGCGTTCGGCGTGGGTCGGCTCCAGCCGGCGCACCAGGCGCTGGGCGAGGATGCCGTTGACGGTGGAGGTCAGCAGGTAGTCCTCCACGCCCATGTCCAGCAAGCGGGTGATGCCGCCGGCGGCGTTATTGGTGTGCAGCGTGGATAGCACCAGGTGGCCGGTCAGCGCCGACTGGATGGCGATGCGCGCGGTTTCCAGGTCGCGCATCTCGCCGATCATGATGATGTCCGGGTCCTGGCGCACGATGCTGCGCAGGGCATTGGCGAAATCCAGTCCAATCTGCGGCTTGGCCTGGATCTGGTTGATGCCCTCGATCTGGTATTCGACCGGGTCTTCGACCGTGATGATCTTCACGTCGGCGGTGTTGAGCTGGCTCAGCGCGGTGTACAGCGTGGTGGTCTTGCCCGAACCAGTCGGGCCGGTCACCAGCAGGATGCCGTGCGGCAGTTCGAGCACGCGTCGGAACTGCGGCAGGAATTGCTCGGTGAAACCCAGGCGCTGGAAATCGAAGACCACGGTCTCGCGATCAAGCAGGCGCATCACCACGCTTTCGCCGTGCGCGGTCGGCACGGTGCTCACGCGCAGGTCCAGCTCCTTGCCTTGCACGCGCAGCTGGATGCGGCCGTCCTGCGGCAGGCGGCGCTCGGCGATGTTCAGTCGCGCCATGATCTTGACCCGGCTGATCACCGCGGCGGTCAGTTTCGCCGGCGGGCTCTCGCCTTCGATCAACACGCCATCGACGCGGTAGCGCACCTTCAGGCGATTTTCGAACGGCTCGATGTGGATGTCCGATGCGCGCAGTTCTACGGCGCGCTGGATCAGCAGGTTGACCAGGCGGATGACCGGCGCTTCGGAGGCGAGGTCGCGCAGGTGCTCGATATCCTCGCCGCCGCTGGCCTCGCCATCGGCGGTCTCGACGATCGCGCCCATCGCGCTGCGTCCCTGGCCGTACCAACGCTCGATGGCGTCGTCGATCTCCGAACGCAGGCCGACGCGGGCACGCACCGGCAATCCGGTGGCCAGCGCCACGGCCGAAGCGGCATAGTCGTCGTAGGGATCGGCCATCCACAGTTCCAGGGTGCCGGCCTGTTCGCCGATCGGGCAGACGTGGAATTGCTTGAGGAAGCGCGGCGACAGCGCCCGGATTTCCGGCAACGGCTCGGGCGGCGGTTCGGGCAACTCGCGGCTCTCCAGCAGCGGCAACCCGAGCACCTCAGCGCAGGCTTCGGCGTGGTCACGTTCGGATACCAGGCCGAGGCGACCCAGCAGCGCCAGCAGATCCAGGCCCGATTCGTCCTGCAGCTGGCGCGCGCGGGCGAGGTCGGCGTCCTTCAGCCGGCGATTGGCCAGCAGGCTTTCCACCACGCGCGACACGGCATCAGGCGGGGCGAGAGCGCCCGTAGCCTTGTTCGATGGGTCGATCGATGCGGCAGCGATCGTGTTCACGCCCGTCTCCTTTACCTGCTCGAACTTTAGCAGTTCGGCCGCGCCCTCCGGTTGCCGTTACTGCCGCACCACCATGCTCAGCCCGCCGTAGGAAGGAGCCCCCGTAATCCAGACGTGATAGATGCCCTCGGCAGGATTGGCGAGCAGCACGCTCTGGTGGGTGCCGGGGCGCGTGGACTGAGCGTCGAACGGAACACCTTGCGGCGCCGCAGCACGCCGCACGTACAGCCTCGCCTCGCCCTGCCCGCCATAGGTCATCACTCGCAAGGGTCGGCCGCCGCGCACCGATACGGCATACACCGTGCCGTGGGGAGCCCCGGCCAGCCCGCTGACCGGCACCTGCGGTTGCAAGGTGGCTGGCGCCCGGCAATCCGACACGGCAATGTCGCAATCGGCCGCCAGCGCCATGGCCACGGCGGCGGTGGTATCAAGGATGCCGCGCCCGATGGGCTTCCCAGGCGGCGGCTGCCGCGGGAACGGTCGCGCGCTGGCGACCAGCACCGCTTCCATGCGCGATTGCGACAACGGCAACCGACCAAAGCGCACGCGCGCGGCCTGCACCAGGGCTGCAGTGGCCGCCACGTGCGGAGCGGCCATCGACGTACCGGTATAGCCGACGTAGTTGTACGTACCCGATTGAGGCGTCGTCGGGCCGGTATAGCCAGCTTGCCAGATGTAGCCGAGATTCCCACCCTGTTTGTCTCCGCCAGGCGCGGCAAGGTCGATCCGATCCCCATAATTGGAGTAATCGGCCTTGTGGCCACTGCCGCTGCTGGCACCCACGGCGATCATGTTGCGACAACCGGCGGGTTGAACCCCGCTGACGTCCTCCGACGAATTGCCCGCCGCGGCCACGATAATTGCGCCACGACTGATGGCAGCGTCGATCGCCTCCTGGTACGCCGACGAGCAGGACTTGCTGCCGCCGAGGCTCAGATTGAGGACTTGTGCCGGATTCGGGTTGTCGGGCACGTGCGGCACCGAGCCGCCCGAGGCCCAGGTGATGGCGTCGATGATGTCTGAGGTCCAGCCGCCGCAGCGTCCGAGTACGCGCACCGGCAACACCGTGACACCGGGCGCCACGCCTGCCCCGCCGATTTCATTGTGCGTAGATTGCGCGATCGTGCCCGCTACGTGCGTACCGTGCCAACCGCTCGTCCTCGCTTCTGCGCCCGGCCCACATTCGACGACACCTGCGCTCCAGTCGCCCAAATCCGCAGCCCCCGGGGCAGGTCCTATTTCGCGCCGACGCGAGATGAAAGGGTCGGTGATGAAATCGTAGCCGGGCAGCAATCGGGTGTTCTTGAAATCTGGGTGCTCGGCCAGGATGCCGGTGTCGATAACCGCCACTACGACGCCTTCGCCGCGCGTGACTTGCCAAGCGCCCGGCACGTTCGCTCCGCCCAGCGGATCATGGAAGTGCCACTGGTGGCTGGCGTAATGAGCATCGTTGGGCACGAAGGGGGCTTGCGCCTGCATGGGGTGCTGCAAGGTGTCGACTTCGACGTAGCGCACCGCCGGGTCGGCCGCGATCTCCTGCACCAGCTGGTGCACGTTGCCAGACGTCAGCCCGGGTGGAAGCGCAATCAACTCGGCACCACTGCCCAAGCGTCGCACTGGCTCCGGTGCCGCACTCCTGGTCTTGCGCGATGCGGAAGCCGGCGGAGTGATCCCGCTGCGCACCATTGCCGCATCGAGGGTACGGCGCACGGTTTGCGTGCGCACGGTGGGACCTGTGGCAGAGGCGGCGTCGTCGCGGTAGCGCACGATCAGGCGCGGGCTGGCCAAGCGATCCGGCGCGGCAGCAGGGGGAGCGCCAACTGGCACGGCGATCGCACACGCGGGCGAGAGGGCCAGCGACATGGCGATGAACAAGGGAAGGTGACGGACAGTTGCCAAGCGACGCTTCATAGAGATCCCCATGGATAAGGTGCATTGCCGGATCGGGCCGCGCGCTTTGGAAAGCCGCGCAACCTACCAGCCGAAACCGGCGCCGATACCCACGGCGGTGACGCCGCCGCTATAGGCACCACTCACTGTGATGGCGCTGCGTACGCTGATCGCGCGCTGGTAACCCAGCGACAACGCCGATTCGCCGCTCTGGAAGCCCACGCCCACGCCGACCCGGTTGGGCGAGCCGATGCCCGCAGCGCTGGTGGCCATGTTCAGCATCGCCGCGCTCATCGCGCCCTGCTGGTCGATGCGCCGGTCCTGTTGGCGGAAGCGGTCGTCCACTTCGCCCTGGTAGGTGCGAAAGCTGGAGGCCATGGCGGCCTGCCGTTGGTCGGTATAGCCGTTCGCCCTGCTGAGGCCGGCATCCAGCTGCGCCTTGTTCACCGCATCGCTGTCCTGCGTGCCCGCGGCGACATCGGTGATCTGGCGCTCGGCCCCAGGCTTTCCTACCGAGATCGTATTGGCGCGCGCAGCGATCGAGCCGGCGCCAAGCGCGACCGCACCGCTGGCGCTCGCTTCGACGCGGCTGCCCGCGCCGAGTGCGGTGCCGCCGGCTGCTCCGGCATTGGCCGCGCTACCCACGGCAACCGCGTCCGCACTGGCCGCGCGCGCACCGACACCCAAGGTATTGCTGGCACGCACGTGCCCATCGACCTCTCCGATGCGTCGATCGAGCGCATCCAGCGCACTGCGCACGTCGTCATGCGCTTCGCCGCGCACCGGAAACGCCGGTGCCCGGTCCACGTTCGCGGGGTCTTGCGGCCGCACGGCGGCACCCAGCCAGGTGAGGGTCTGCTGCATCGCCTTGAACAGTTGCCCGCCGTTGACCGCATCGCGACTGTTCGCAGTCAACGCGCCCTCGGCGACATTGACCAACCGCCTGGCCGCCGGCCCACCGACTCCGTCTCCGTTGCCGAAGGAAACGGTGGCCGGCGCATCGGCGCGCGCACCGCCGCCCACTGCCACCGCGTTATCGGCGGTGACCCGCGCGCCGCGCCCCAGCGCGAGGGCATTCGCTGCGGCCGCCAGGCTATCGGCACCAAAGCTGCTGCCCCCTTCGCCCGAGGCCTCGCTGTGGGTGCCAGCGGCGGTACTGTCCGGTCCGACGGCGTTGGCTGCGCCCGCGCCGGCCACGCGGAAGGCCCGCGTACTGGCGTCGAGCTGGGCTACGTTGACGGCGTCTGTGGGCGCCGTGCCCGCTGCCAGGTTCACGAGCTGGCGCTCGGCAGTTGGACGCCCCAGAGAGACGGTGTTCGCGCGGTCGGCCACCGCACGGGCGCCCAACGCGACACTGTCAGTCGCGGTGGCGCGTGCCCTGACGCCTAGGGCGAGACTGGCGCTTCCGGTACTGCGGGTGTCATAGCCGAAAGCTGCCGAAAGCCGGCCGGTGGCTTGACTGAAACTGCCCAGCGCGCTGGCGCCTATATCTTGAGCCAGCGCGCGGTAGCCCACTGCCAAAGCTTGGTCGCCGTAGGTCAGTGAACGCGAACCCAGGCTCGTCGCATACATGGCCTCGGCCTTCGCCTCCGTCCCAAACGTAACGCTCAGCAGATCCCGTGCCACGGCGTTGTGGCCGACGGCCAGCGTCTGCTGGGCAAGCGCGGTGGCGCCAGCGCCGATGGCGATCGCCGAGGCGCCGGACGCATGGCTCGCCTCACCCACCGCCACCGCTTCGCTGCCTTCGGCAAAAGCCCCCGCCGCGCTCTCTTTGCTGCCGTTGGCAGCGAAGAAAATCGGCGTGGCCTCGGGCGTGGGCGCTAGCTGCGCCCAGCCCACGGCAGGGGGAATGAACAGCGCAACGCCCCACACGAACGCGCGACCACGTGAGGCGTGCCGGCGCGCACAGGCGCACACGGCGGCGGTAAAGGCGGAAGGCTGATTGGCACGCATGTCGACCGCTCCTGGTCCGCGCTGAAGGCGCGTCATGGCGGCAGGGTGTAGGGGTGCAGACGAACACGACAAGCAGCGACCGGCGCTATCGACCAACCAATGCGATAACTCCTAACTCCTTACTGCCAAAGTTGATGAGCATCACAACGTGCGCCATCACCACGCGCCCGGCAACGCCAGGCAGGTTTGAGGTCCGCCACACCTGGCCTGCGCAAGTACAAAAAAAAACCCCGGCGTTGCGCCGGGGTCTTGGGGCGAGCCTTCGCGCTTACTGCCGCGCGACGACGGTCACATTGCTGTAGCTCGGAGCACCGGTCAGCAGGATGTAGTAAGTACCCGCCTGCGGCGCGGTGATGCGCACCGTCTCACTGTTGCCGGTCCGGGTGGACTTGGCATCGAACGAGGTGGTGGTAGGTGCCGCGTCATGGCTCACATACAGCGAGACGTTGCCGCTGCCGCCATAGGTCATGATCGTGATCACCTTGCCGGCCGTCGCCTCGAAGCTGTACAACGCTTCGCCACCGCTTTGTCCGCCAACCGCTACCTTGTTCGTAAGCGGGGTGGCATCCGGCACGCAGCTCGGGTCGGCCGGATCGCACGGAGGCGTCAGCGCCTTGTCGATGGCGGCGTTGGCATCGACGATGCCGGCGCCGATCGGCTTGTTGGCCGGCGGCGCCACCGGGAACGGACGCGCGGTCTGCTTGAGCAGCGCCTCGACCGCCGCCGGGGTCAGCGGGTCACTGCCGGCACTGGCAAGGGCACCCTGCACCAGGGCCACGGTGGCGGCCACGTGCGGCGAAGCCATCGAAGTGCCGGCCATGCCGAAGTAGCTGTAGGCGCCGGAAGTCGGCGTGGTCAGGCCGGTATAGCCCAGCTGCCACACGTAACCTCCCGGATTGCCATCCGCGCTGCCGCCGCCACCGGGTGCGGAAAGGTCGACCTTGGTGCCGTAGTTCGAGTACGAGGCGATGCCGCCATTGATGCGGGTAGCGCCGACCGAAATCACGTTGTTGCACGAAGCCGGGCTGTAGTTGGCGGCATCGTCGGCATCGTTGCCTGCCGCAACCACCACGGTGGTGCCGCGCGCTACCGCACCATCGATGGCGACCTGGGTTTCGTCATCGCAGGTGCCCTCGCCGCCCAGGCTCATGTTGATCACCTCGGCGGGGTTGGCATTGTCCGGCACGCCGTCGATATGGCCGCCCGAGGCCCAGACGATCGCGTCGGCGATGTCGGAACTGTAGCCACCGCACCGGCCGAGCACGCGTACCGGCAACACTGTGGCCTTGTAGGCCAGGCCAGCCATGCCGGTGGCGTTGTTGGTCTTCTCGGCGACGGTGCCGGACACATGGCTGCCGTGCCAGCTACTGTCGCGCACGGGCGAGCCGGCGTAACACTCTCCGGCCACCGGGTTCCAGTCACCGTAATCCAGTGCACCGGGTACGCGCTCATCGGTGGGGCGCCGCGAAACGAAGGAGTCGGTGATGAAGTCGTAGCCGTTGAGCAGGCTGGTGGCGATGTCCGGATGCGCCGGCAGAATGCCGGTATCGAGGATCGCGACTACAACACCTTCGCCTTGCGCCTTGTCCCAGGCCGGCTGCGCATTGACGCCGCCGGTGGCGTTGTTGAGGTGCCACTGGTACTGGGCGTAGTACGGATCGTTGGGCACCAGCAACGGCTGCTTCAGCCGATCGATGCTGGCCGACTTCACGGCCGGATCGGCGGCGATCTCCGCGCGCACGCGCTCGATCTGTGCCGGCGTCAGCTTGCCGCTGACGCGCAGCAGGTCGGCGCCAGTGCCGAGCCGGCGCACATAGGCAACCTGCGCGGCGGCGGTGCCGCTGCGTGCGCTGGCAGCGGCGAGGCCAGCGCGCCCGAGCGCGGCATTGGCGGTGGCGAGCTTGGCGGTACGGTCGGTGGCCGCCGCGGTGCCGTCCTTGTAGCGGACGATAAGGCGGGTGGCGGCGCCTTGCGCATTGGCCGGTGCGGCGTGCAGTGGTTCGCGCACGGGGAAGGATTCTGCGGCCTGCGCAGCCTGCGCGCCGGCCAGGCCGAGGGTGGCGGCCAGGATCACGGCCAGGGGATTGCGGCGGAAATCATGCTTGTCGATCACGGTGAAGTCCTCTTCGTTCGTGTTTTTTCCGGCAAAGGGTGTACGGCCATCGTGTGCCACGGAACCGCTGCTGGCCTGGCCGCGTTCCGTCCCGCCCCCCCGGGCCTTGTACTGCCGGCGGCGACGCCACCAGGCGCCGCCGCCGTGGTTCAAACCCTCACCAGCCGAAGCCGGCGCCAATGCCGACGGAGCTGTCTTCACTGCTGAAGGCACCGCCCACGGTGACCGTGGCGCGGTCGCTGATCGCACGCTGGTAACCCAGCGACAATGCCGACTCGCCGCTCTGGAAGCCGACGCCCACGCCCAACCGGTTCGGCGTGCGGATGCCCGCCGCGCTGGTGGCCATGTTCAACATCGCCGCGCTCATCGCGCCTTGCTGGTCGATGCGCTTGTCCTGCCGGCGGAAGCGGTCGTCCACTTCGCCCTGGTAGGTCTGGAACGTATCGGCCATGGCCGAGTAACGCTGGTCGGTATAGGCGTTGGCGCGGGTGACGCCGCCATCGAGCTGGGCCTTGTTCACCGCGTCGGTGTCTTGCGTGCCGGCGGCGACGTTGGTGACTTGCCGCTCAGCCCCGGCGCTGCCCACCGACACCGTATTGGCGCGGTCGGCCACCGAACCCTGGCCCAGGGCGACCGCGCCATTGGCGGTAGCGCTGGCGCCCTGGCCGACGGCGGTAGCCGATGCGGCGGCGACAGTAGCGCCCTCGCCGACCGCCACCGCATTGGTGGCGATCGCGGCGACATGGGCATTGGCGCCGATCGCGGTACTGCCATCGGCATCCACGCGGGTGTTGCTGCCGATGGCGGTGTCGTTCGGGCCGTGCGCATAGGCATTGCCACCGATGGCCGTGCCGGTCACGTCGTTGGCGCGCGCGGCGGTGCCGAGCGCGGTGGACGTGGCGGCCGGCGTGCCGGTTGCCAGCGTGCCCGTGCTTTCAACGGTCGTGGCGGTCGTGGCGGTCGTGGCGGTGGTCGCCGAGCTCGTAGTGG
>DATCVI010000029.1:0-6387 GCA_036566925.1 Stenotrophomonas sp. | reverse complement strand
GGCCGAGCGCCGCCGCCGCGCCCGCCGCACCGCCTGGGTGGTGGCCGCGGTCGCGCTGCTGGTCTATACCGGCTTCATCCTGACCGGGGTGCTGGGGCGGTGAGCAGCCCGCAGCCGACGCCGCGTGCCAACGCCGGCCTGGCCCGGCTGGTCGGCGTGGTGGTGGTGGCGTTCGTGCTGACCTTCTCGCTGGTGCCGCTGTACCGCATCGCCTGCGAAAAGGTCTTCGGCATCCGCGTCGAACGCGGGCCGGGCAGCAGCCAGCGGGCCGAGGTGATTCCCGCGGCGAAGCGGCTGGTGCGGGTGGAGTTCGACGGCAGCGTCAATTCGCGCCTGCCTTGGTCGTTCCATCCCGAGCAACAGAGCATGCAAGTGGTACCGGGCGAGCTCAACGAAGCGTTGTACTTCGCGCGCAATGACAGCGACCACCCGATCGTCGGCAGCGCGGTGCCCTCGGTGGCGCCGGCGCGCGCGTCGGGCTTCTTCAGCAAGACCGAATGTTTCTGCTTCACCGCGCAGACCCTGCAGGCCGGCGAACAGCGCGATATGCCGTTGCGCTTCATCGTCGACCCGAACCTGCCGCCCGAGATCCACACCATCACGCTGTCCTATACCTTCTACAAGAACGACACGCTGACTTCGGAGCTGCCGGCCGGTGCGCCCGCCGGCGGGCCGAAGGCCGCCCCCTGAATCCACCGCAAGAACTGATCCCGGAAACGACGACATGGCCGACCACAGTACCGATGCCAATGCCTATTTCGTGCCGAGCCACAGCAAATGGCCGTTCGTCGGCTCGATCGCCATGCTGGTGACGATGGTGGGCGTGGCGTCCTGGCTCAACGATGCCAGCTGGGGCCGCTGGACGTTCTTCCTCGGCATCGCGATGCTGGTGGCGACCTTGTTCATGTGGTTCGGCGATGTCATCCGCGAATCCAACGCCGGGCGCTACAACCAGCAGGTCGGCGTGTCCTTCCGCATGGGGATGGTGTGGTTCATCTTCTCGGAAGTGATGTTCTTCGGCGCGTTCTTCGGCGCGCTGTTCTACACCCGCGTATTCGGGCTGGAATGGCTCGGCGGTTATGGCGACGGGGTGATGACCAACGAGCTGTTGTGGAACGGCTACTCTTCGGCCTGGCCGAGCAACGGCCCGGGCGCGATCGGCGGCCACTTCCAGACCATCCCGGCGTGGGGCCTGCCGCTGATCAACACGCTGATCCTGCTCAGCTCCGGCGTCACCCTGACCATCGCCCACCACGCGCTCAAGGCCGGCCATCGCCGCCAGCTGCTGATCTGGCAGGGCGTGACCGTGCTGCTGGGCTGCGCGTTCCTGTATTTCCAGGCCGAGGAATACATCCACGCCTACCACGCGCTCAACCTGACCCTGGGCTCGGGCATCTACGGCTCGACGTTCTTCATGCTCACCGGCTTCCACGGCATGCACGTGGCGCTGGGCACGATCATGTTGATCGTGATGTGGCTGCGCGCCGCGCGCGGCCACTTCACCCGCGACCATCATTTCGCCTTCGAAGCGGCCGCCTGGTACTGGCACTTCGTCGACGTGGTGTGGCTGGCGTTGTTCCTGTTCGTCTACGTGCTGTAAGGCTGCGCTGCGCGGCCTGGCTTACAGGCCGTGCGGTTTGATCCAGCCGCTGTAGATGCCGAGGATGACCAGCAGGATCAGCGCCACCGACAGCGCGATACGCCGGGTAAGCGCATTGACCGTGCGCTTGCTGTCCCCGCGATCGGTCAACAGGTAATACAGGCCGGCACCGAGTTGCCAGACGATGACCAGCAGGAACGCAACAATCAGCAGGGTCTTGAGCGAATCGTTCACGGGAGGGTCGGCAGCCGGAAGGGAAGCCGCATTCCACTCCATTTGCATGGCCTTGTCATGATGCGCCAGCACACGTCCGGGTCCGGCGCGATGTGGGGCGGGTGGATGCTGGCGCTCGTCGTGGCCTGCGCGTTCGCCCTGCTGGGTCGCTGGCAGCTGCAGCGCATGCACGAAAAACAGGCGCTGCTGGCACAGGCCAGCCAGGTGCGCCTGCATCCGCAGCAGCTGGACGTGGCGCTGGGTCGGCAGCAGACGTTGCAGTGGGTGAGCGGCGAGGTCGAGCTGCAGCCACAGCAAATCCTGCTCGACAACCAGATGCGCGATGGGCGGGCCGGCGTGCGCATCTACCAACCGGCGCGCAGTGCGGGCGGGCAGTGGTTGTTGCTGGACCTGGGCTGGTGGCCGCTGCCGGGCGACCGACAATTGCCGGCGCTGGCGCCGATCAGCGGCCGGCACGCGGTGCGTGGCCTGCTGGCGCCGCCGCCTTCCAGCGGCATCCTTCTGGGGCCTCCGCTGAGCACGACGGCGTTGCCTTCGACCTGGCTGGCGACGCGAATGGACACCGCGGTGATCGCCCGCACCCTCGGCCGGCGCGACATTTCGTCGCAGGTATTACGGTTGGATCCGGCGTTGCCGCTGGGCTACCCGCGCGACCTGGAGATCCTGCCCAATACCTTGCCGCCCGAGCGCCACCTGGCCTATGCGGTGCAGTGGTTCGGCCTGGCGCTGGCGGTGTTGGCGACCGCGGCGGTCCTGCAATGGCGGCGGCGTCGCGGGCGCCGGCAGGCGCGGATCGCCGCGCCATGAGAAAATCGTCGGCATGACTTCTCCTTCCCCGGCTCCGGCCGCCCCCGGCCGACGTGGCCGCGGCAAGCTGATCGCCCTGTTCGTCATGTTCTTCGGCACGATGTTGCTGGCCGGCGTGCTGCGTTTCAGTGGCTGGCAGCCCGCGGGCCACCGCAACAACGGTGAGTTGCTGTCGCCGCCCATCGACCTGCGCGCGCAAGCGCCGCGCCTGGCCGACGGTTCGACCTATGCCTGGCGCCCAAGCGAGCGCACCTGGCGCATCGTGCTGGCGCCACGGTCCGGTTGCGCGCCCGCGTGCGTGGCGACCGCGCGTGATATCGACAAGGTCTGGCAGTTGCTCGGCCACAACGCGAGCAAGGTCGATGTGCTGTGGATCGGCGCGCCGCCCGAAGGACTGCCGCCGATGCCGGCCTTGCGCGTGCTGCAGGACGACCCCGCGCTGCGCGCGGCCCTGCCCGGCGTGGACGCGGCCGGCGGCACGCCGGTCTACGTGATCGATCCCAATGGCTTCGTCATCCTGCGCTACGCCCCCGGCTTCGATGCTGGCGGCCTGCGGCAAGACCTGGCCAAGCTGTTGAAACTGATGTGAGCCCCACCTCGATGAATCTGTTTGCGCGCCCGGCGCTGTTCCGGCATTTCCACCGCATGGCCTGGCTGGCCGCGTTGATGACCGCCAGCACGATCATGTTTGGTTCGTTCGTGCGCCTGTCCGACGCTGGACTGAGCTGCCCGGATTGGCCGACCTGCTACGGCCGCGTGACCTGGCCGCAGACCGCCAACGAAGCCAACGCGCACGTGGCCAGCAAGATCCGGCCGCTGGAAACGCACAAGGCCTGGCGCGAGCAGGTCCACCGCTTCCTGGCCGGTGCGCTGGGTGTGGAGATACTGCTGCTGGCATTGCTGGCCGCGCGCCGCCGCCGTGCCGGCGTGGCGCAGCTCGTCACCGCCGCAGTGCTGGTGGCGTTGTCGATTCCGCTGTACATGTCCGGCAGGCACGACGTCGGCGCGCTGGTGGCGGGCATCGGCGTGGCGATCCTCTTGTTCGCTGCGTTGCGCTGGTCCAACGAAGATCTTTCGCGTGTGGCCGTGCTGACGCTGGCGGTGGTGATCTTCCAGGCCCTGCTGGGCATGTGGACGGTGACCCTGCTGCTGAAGCCAATCGTGGTGATGGGCCACCTGCTCGGCGGCATGCTGATGTTCTCGCTGCTGGTGTGGATGGCGTGGCGCGCGACCTACCTGCCGATCACCCTGGCCGACGCGCAGCGCTTGAAGTGGTGGTTGCGGCTCGGGGTGTTGCTGCTCGCGGTGCAGATTTCGCTTGGCGGCTGGGTCAGTGCGAACTACGCCGCGCTGGCCTGCGGCGGTGGTGAGTGGTCGGCCAACAATTTCCCGCGTTGTGTCAGCCAGTGGTGGCCGCCGCACGATTTCGCCGAGGGCTTCACGCTGTGGCGTGGCATCGGCGTGGACTACGAGGGCGGTGTGCTCGATGGCGCGGCGCGCATCGCGATCCAGATGGCGCATCGTTTGATGGCGGTGGTGGCCGGCGTGTATCTGCTGTGGTTGTCGTGGCGCCTGTCGCGCCAGCCGAGCATGCGCGGCTGGGCCGCGGCACTGGGCTTGCTGGTGCTGGCGCAGGTGACGCTGGGCGTGCTCAACGTCAAGCTGGCGCTGCCGCTGGCAGTGGCGGTGCTGCACAACGGCGGTGCGGTGGCGTTGTTGTTCGTCCTGGTCAGCCTGCTGGCGCGCTTGCGCGCTCCGGAGTGACGATGAAGACGAGCGCACGCGATTACTGGGATCTGACCAAGCCCAAGGTAGTGGCCTTGATCGTGTTCACCGCCTTGGTGGGCATGTGCCTGGCGATTCCGGGCAGGCCGAGCCTGGAGCAGGTGCGGGCCGGGCTGCTGGGTTTCCTGGGGATCTGGCTGGCGGCGTCGGCGGCGGCGGCGATCAACCAGCTGCTGGATGCGCGCATCGATGCGCAGATGGCGCGCACGTCCTGGCGGCCGCTGGTGGTGGGCAAGGTCAAGCCGGCGCAGGTGTTGGTGTTCGCGGCGATCCTCACCTTGATCTCGATGGCGATCCTGGTGCTGTGGGTCAACGTGATCACGGCGGTGCTGACGTTCGCATCGCTGATTGGTTATGCGGTGATCTATACGGTGTACTTGAAGCGGGCCACGCCGCAGAACATCGTCATCGGTGGCCTGGCCGGTGCGGCGCCGCCACTGTTGGGATGGGCGGCGGTGACGGGGATGCAGGGGCCTTGGGATTGGGGTTATGCGCTGTTGCTGGTGCTGATCATTTTCTTGTGGACGCCGCCGCATTTCTGGGCGCTGGCGATCTTCCGGCGTGCGGATTATGCGAAGGCGTCGATCCCGATGCTGCCGGTGACGCACGGGGTGGAGTACACGCGCGGGCAGATCTTCCTGTATTCGGTGCTGCTGGTGGTGTCGACGCTGCTGCCGGTGGTGTTCGGGATGAGCGGGGTGCTGTATCTGGCCGGTGCGGCGGGGTTGAACGCGGGCTTCCTCTGGTATGCGTGGCGGATTCAGTCGCCGCCGGATGAGTTGTTCTCGATGCGGATGTTCCGGTATTCGATCGTTTACCTGATGCTGTTGTTTGCGTTTTTGTTGGTCGATCACTATTTGTTGTTTTGGTTGCCGCCGCCTATGTTGGTGGGGTGATTTTTTTTCGCGCTGTTTTGGCCTTTTGATTGTTACGTGCAGCGCCCGGGGGCAGACCCTTTTCGGGACACGCCGTGAATACGTCCGTGTAGGCTCCTTGGCGACATCCTTGTCGCCAAGGGTCCCGAAAAGGGCCTGCCCCCGAACGCCCGATAGGTCAGCGCCGGGGGTGGGGAAGGCAAGAGCAAGAGCGAGAGCAAAAGCGCGCGGACGCTTTGTTATGTCTGGGGTTTTTCTCGCGCGTAGCGCTGCGCTATTACGGCGCAGACGATCAGTTGGATCTGGTGGTAGATCATGATCGGCAGGACGATCGCGCCGAGGCTGCCTGCGGCGAACATTACCTTTGCCATCGGTACGCCGGTCGCCAGGCTCTTCTTGGAGCCGCAGAAGACGATCGGGATTTCGTCGCTGCGCGTGAAGCGCAGGCGGCGCGCCAGCCAGGTGATCAGGGTCATCGCTACTGCGAGCAATACGATGGCGAAGCCGGCGACTGCCAGTAGCGCTGGCATCGGGGTCTTCTGCCACAGGCCTTCGTTTACGGCGGCGCTGAAGGCGGTGTAGACGACCAGCAGGATGGTGCCTTGGTCGGTGTAGCGCAGGATCGCGCGCTGCCGTTCAACCCAGGCGCTGATCCAGGGGCGCAGCAGGTGGCCGGCGATGAAGGGCACCAACAGTTGCAGCAGGATCTTGCCGATGGCGTCGAGGGGATGCGCCATGCCGCTTTGGGCGCCGACCAGCAGGCCCATCAGCAGGGGGGTCAGGAACACGCCGAGCAGGCTGGAGAGGGAGGCGCTGACGACGGCGGCGGGGACGTTGCCGCCGGCCATGGAGGTAAAGGCGATGGACGATTGCACGGTGGAGGGCAGGGCGCACAGGAACAGCACGCCGATGTAGAGCTCGGGCGTGAGCAGGGCATGGGCGACGGGCCGGGTCAGCAGGCCGAGCAGGGGATACAGCAGGAAGGTGCAGGCGAGGATGGTCAGGTGCAGGCGCCAGTGCAGGGCGCCGGCTCGGACGGCTTCGCGCGAGAGGCGGGCGCCGTGCAGGAAGAACAGGGCGGCGATG
>DATCVI010000028.1:0-9981 GCA_036566925.1 Stenotrophomonas sp. | reverse complement strand
CTCGGGTTGCAACCGATGGTGGCCGATGCCCGCCTGGTGGCCTACGCAGTCGCACCGGCGCAGGTCTTGCTGTTGTTCCAGGCCGGCGCTACCGACGCAACGGTGCAACTGCCGGGTGGCACGATTCCCGGACATGACGGCAGTGGCCGTGTGCATTTCGCCTTCGCCATTGCGGCGGATGACTTGCCGCATTGGGAGGCGCACCTGCGGGCTTGCGAGGTCGCCATTGAGGGACGTACGACCTGGCCGCAGGGCGGGCACAGCCTGTACTTCCGCGACCCGGACCAGCACTTGGTAGAGCTGGCGACGCCGGGGTTGTGGCGGAATTATTGAGGCGCGCCTGAGTTCCCGGTCGGGGCTGAAGCCCCTCCTACAGGAGCGGCTTCAGCCGCGATGCGACCAAAGCCGTCTCCCTGTCATGCCTCAGTTGGTAGCGGCCGGCGCGGCATCGGTGGTGATGACGCCACATGCCAGGCGCCCGCCGGCATTGCCGGTCGGCTGGGTCTTGTAGTCGTCCGGGTCGGCGTGGACGATCACTGCGTGCCCGCTGATGTCGAAGGCGTCGCCCTTGCCGATGTTGACGTTGTTCGAGACCGGGCCGTCAACCGTGGCATTGCCCTGCGCATCGGACTTCAGGTTGGGCATGTCGCCGCCGTGGTGCGGGTCGGCGCTGACGTTGCCATGCTGGCTTTGGGTCGGATTGAAGTGGCCGCCGGCGC
The DNA here is from genome assembly GCA_036566925.1 of Stenotrophomonas sp. Lineage (GTDB taxonomy): Bacteria > Pseudomonadota > Gammaproteobacteria > Xanthomonadales > Xanthomonadaceae > Stenotrophomonas_A. The sequence continues at coordinate 9,262 of DATCVI010000028.1, read as the reverse complement.
TGCTGCCGTCCGGGGCGCTGCAGTCGCCCTTCTCATGGATGTGGAAGCCGTGCTCGGTGTTTGGCTTGAGCCCACTGAGCTGGCCGCTGACGCGCAGCGCGCCATCGACGACCTTGAAGGTCACGTTGCCCTTGACCTCGTTGCCCTGGGTCGGCTTGATCTCGGCGCTGGCAGTGGCCACCGGCGCGCTCGGCGCTTCGGGTGCGGTCGGTGCAGTCGGCGCCGGTGGCGCGGCCTGGTCGGCGGCGTGGTCTGCGGGCGTCTCGGCGCTGCTGTCGGTGGCGGGGGCTTCGCGCTTGCAGGCGCCCAGCGCCAACGCGGTGGCAATGAACAATGCGGTCGGGATCATGCGCATGTGGTGTTTCCTCCTCTCTCGCCCATCGGGCAGTGTGTGGGGTGCTGCTTTCCGGCGTGGATCAGCGGCTGGCGCGGATGACGCCGCACGCCAGACGCGCGCCGGCATTGCCGCTGGGTTGGCTGCGATAGTCGTCCGGGTCGGCATGCACGATCAGCGCCTTGCCCAGCACATCGTTCGCCGCGCCGGTGCCCAGGCTGACGCCGCCGAGCACGCGGTCGAAATGCGCCACGCCTTCGCCATCGGCAACCAGGTTGTCCATGTCGCCAAGGTGGTGCGGCCCGGCAGGATTACGGCCATGGGCGCTGGTGGTCGGATTGAAATGCGCGCCGGCGCTGCTGGCGTCCACGGCACTGCAATCACCGCGCTCATGCACATGGAAACCGAAGTTGCCACCCGGGCGCAGGCCCCCGACCGTTCCCGTCAGGCGAACGCCTTGCGCCACCGGCAACAGCACCACCCGGCCACTGACCAGGCTGCTGGAAGCCGATGCCAGCGCCGCTTCGGCCTGGCGCACGCTGCTCGGCGGTGGCGCCGGCAACGGGGGCGCGGGCTTAGGTGCGGGGGCGCTGCTGCAAGCGGTGAGCGCGAGCAGCGCTAAGACGGAAAGAGTACGGCGGTTCACGGCACTGGCTTCCTTCAGGCATTCGGCACGCTAGTCGTGGCGGCGTGCAGAGGCCATGAAGCCAACCGCGCTGGGCTCAGCGACGCCGTCGTCCGGGCCCCAGTTTACGGGTAACGGTGTTGCGGCCCACGCCCAGGCGCGCGGCGGCCTCGGCGCGGCGCCCTTGGGTGAACTGCAAGGCGACTTCGAGCAAGGCTTTGTCGAAACGTTCGCGCGCTTCTGCGTGCAGGCCTTCGGCGCCATCGTCCAAACGTTGGCGCGCCCACGCCGACAGCTGTGCATCCCAATCACCGCCATCGCCCGCAACCGACGGCGTGGGGCGTCGGGCACCCCGGGTCAGTGCGGCCCGAGCGTCGTCGGCGCCGATGGTGTCGGTGACGCTCAACGCCGCCAGGCGCCAGCACACGTTCTCCAGTTCGCGCACATTGCCGGGCCAGTCATAGCCGCGCAGGGCCTCCAGCGCCTGCGCCGACAGCCGCTTGGCCGGCATATCAAGCTTGCGCGCGGCCATGGCGAGGAAGTTGTCGGCCAGTTGCGCGATATCGGCGCGGCGCTCGCGCAGTGGCGGCAACTGCAACCGCACCACATCCAGGCGATGCAGCAAATCGGCGCGGAAGCGGCCCTGTTCGACCAAGGCTTCGAGGTCCTGGTGAGTCGCGGCGATCACCCGCACGTCGACGCGAATGAGTTCACGCCCGCCGACGCGGAAGAATTCGTTCTCGGCCAACACGCGCAGCAGGCGGGTCTGCAACGGCATCGGCATGTCGCCGATTTCGTCGAGGAACAAGGTGCCGCCGTTTGCCTGCTCGAAGCGGCCAATGTGGCGCTTGCTGGCGCCAGTAAACGCGCCGGCCTCGTGGCCAAACAGCTCGCTCTCCAGCAATTCGGCCGGGATCGCCGCGGTATTGAGGGCAACGAACGGGGCACGCGCGCGCGGCGACTCGTGATGCAGCGCGCGCGCCACCAGTTCCTTGCCGGTGCCGGTTTCACCATTGACCAACACCGACAACGGCGCCTGCGCCAACCGGCCGATGGCGCGGAACAAGGCGCGCATCGCCGGGGTGTCGCCGATCAGCTCGGACGAGCCCGGCGGTGCGGTGGGCGTTGCCAGGACCAGGTTTTCGTCGGGCAGCGCGCGCGCCGCCAGGGCCACCGCGTCATCCAGGTCGAAGGGCTTGGAAAGGAATTCGTGCGCGCCACCGCGAAAGGCGCCGGCGGTGCTGGCGACGTCGGTATAGGCCGACATCACGATCACCGGCAACTGCGGGTGCGCATTCTTGAGCTTGTCCAACAGCACCAGGCCGTCTTCGCCGGGCATGCGCACGTCGGTGAACAACAAGTCCGGTGCAGGGCGCTGGCGCAGGGCGGCCAGGGCCGCAGCCGCGCTCTCGAAGCCATCGACCGAATAGCCGGCATCGCGCAACGCGGTGGAAAGCACGAAGCGCACCGAGCGGTCGTCGTCGACGACCCAGATGCGCTGCGAGGCGGGATCAGCCATGGCCATGCTCCTTGCCGGCATCGAGCACCGGCTGCGGCAACAACAAAGTGAAAACGGTATGGCCCGGACGCGAACGGTAGGTCAGGGTGCCGTGGTGCTCGCGCGCCACTTGCTGCGCCAGCGCCAGGCCCAGGCCACTGCCATCGGCGCGGCCGCTGACCAACGGCAGGAACAGATGTTCGGCCAACTCTTCCGGCACGCCGCTGCCGTCATCGACGATTTCCAGGCGCAACGCCATCGCGTGCACGTTGTCGCGGATGCGCTGGCCGTGTTCGACCCGCGTGCGCAGGGTGACCACGCTGGCGCCGGCCTGGATCGCGTTGCGCACCAGGTTCCATACCGCCTGCGTCAGGCGATCGGCGTCGCCGAGTATTTCCGGAATGCTGGGGTCGTAGTCGCGTTGCAGGCGCACCGACCAACCGGCCTCGCTCTCGGCCAGGCGCAGTACGCGTTCGAGCACGGCGTGGACGTTGAGATAGTCGTGCGGGCTTGCCGGGGTGGGCGACAACAGGCGTTCGAGCAAGGTGTTGAGGCGCTCGATCTCGGCGCCGATCAAATCGATCAGCTCGCGCTCGTCCTCGTCGCGATGGCTGGCCCGGCGCGCCAATAGTTGCGCCGCGCCCTTCAAGCCGGCCAGCGGATTGCGCAGCTCGTGCGCCAGCCCCTTGAGCGCCGCGCTCAGCGCGCTTGGCAGGGCGTGGGTGGGATCGGGGGCGGGAAATTCATCGACCGGGTGCGCCTCCAGCAGCCAGCCGCCGTCGTCCAGGCGCGACAGCCAACCTTCGGCGAAGTGCGGCGCCTCGCCCGGCAGGCCGATCGCCACTCGATGCAGCCGCAGCATGTCGCGCTCGTCGTTGCCCACGAACCGGGCCAGGGCATCGCCCTCGATCTCCAGGGCCGCCAGCGGCTGGTCGATCAAGCGCCGGGCGCTGATGCCCAGCCAACGGGCAAAGGCGCCATTGACGCCGACCACGCGGCCATCGGCGCCGGCCCAGGCCACGGGCGTGGCCAGGCTTTCCAGGGAGGGATTGACGGTACTCACGTCCATTGCACCAATATAGTGCAAGGCACACGGGAGGCCCCTGAACCGCCTGCCGTAACAGAGGCCCGCGGCTTACTGGGCCTGCCGGCGCTGGCGCAGAAGCGAATACAGGATGCGGGCGTCCTCGCTGTCGAGCTGCTCGCCGAGGTCGTCGCGGCCGCGGAAATGGCGGTGGAAGGCGCGCACGGCGGCGGCGGAGTCGCCGAGCGGGTAGCCCAGGGCCTGTAACCCGAGCCAGGCATCGAAACCGGCAGGCGCGGGGCCATCGGCCGGGTCGGGCCATTGGCCATAGCCGGCCGCGGCAAGCTGGTCCCACGGGAACCAGCGGCTGGGGTCGACCTTGCGCGTCGGCGCCAGGTCGGCATGGCCGATGACCTGGTCGCGCGGGATCCGCAGGCGCGTGCACAAGTCGTCGAGCAGGCGCAGCAGCGTGGCGATCTGTCCGGGCGGGAACGGCGAGCGGCCATCATTGTCCAGCTCGATCCCGATCGAAGCCGAGTTGACGTCGCTGATCGTGCCCCAGCGCCCGCTGCCGGCGTGCCACGCCCGCAGCGAATCGGGGACCAGCTGGTACAGCGAGCCGTCCTTGCCGACCAGGTAATGCGCACTGACCTGGCCACCACTGTTGCGTGTGCGCAAAGTGTCCAGGCTCTGCTGCACCGAGTCCTGCTCGGTGTGATGGATCACGATGAGGATGGGCTGGCGGGCATTGTGGTTCGGCGAGGGCACCCATTGCGCCATCGGGTTGCGCGGCACGTGTGCGCACGCGCCCAGCAAGAAGGCCAGCAGCGAAGGAACCAGGAACCGGAGCAGGCGATGGCGCATGCCCCATTGCAGCGGCAGCGGGCCGGTATTGCAAGCCATGCGCCCCTGACAACGACAACGACGACAGCGGGCGGGGGATCGGGTCCATGGTTACCTCGACATCGGTCATTGCACGACCGCCCTGCCCCCAGGAGCGTATCGGTTCGAAACACCGCCGGGCCAGTTGGCCCGGCGGCACATTGCTTAGTGCATCAGGACTCGTAGGCGGATTCGCCATGCGAGGTGATATCCAGACCTTCGCGCTCGGACTCTTCGTTCACGCGCAGGCCGAACACCAGCTTGGCGATCAGGAAGGAAACCACCGAGACCACGCCGACCCACACCAGGGTGATCAGCACGCCCTCGGTCTGGATCCAGACCTGGTGGGCGATGTTGTAGTCGCCGCCCTTCTGGCCGCCGAGCGAAGCAGCACTGAACACGCCGGTGAGAATGGCGCCGATGATGCCGCCCAGACCGTGCACGCCGAACACATCCAGGCTGTCGTCGGCACGCAGCAGGCGCTTGAGCCCGGTCACGCCCCACACGCACAGCACGCCGGCGATGAAGCCAATGGCGATCGCGCCGAACGGACCGACCGTGCCGCAGGCCGGGGTGATGCCGACCAGGCCGGCGACCATGCCCGAAGCCACGCCCAGGGCGGAGGACTTGCCCTTGATGATCTTCTCGGTCAGCGACCAGCCCAGCACCGCGGCGGCGGTAGCCAGCAGGGTGTTGATGAAGGCCAGCGCGGCGCCGGCATTGGCTTCCAGGTTGGAACCGGCGTTGAAGCCGAACCAGCCCACCCACAGCAGCGCGGCACCGACGAAGGTCAGGGTCACGTTGTGCGGCTTGATCGCCTCGCGGCCGAAACCGGTGCGCTTGCCGACGAAGTAGGCGCCCACCAGGCCAGCGATACCGGCATTGATGTGCACCACGGTGCCGCCTGCGAAATCCAGGGCGCCCTTGTCGAACAGATAACCGCCGGTTGCCCACACCATGTGCGCCATCGGCAGGTAGGCGAAGGTGAACCACAGCACCGAGAACAACAGCACCGCGGCAAAGCGCGCACGTTCGGCGAACGCGCCGACGATCAGTGCGCCGGTGATGCCGGCAAAGGTGAGCTGGAAGGCCACGAACACCAGTTCCGGCAGCGCCACGCCCTTGGTGAAGGTCGCCGCCAGCGTGTTGATGTCCACGCCTTTGAGGAATGCCTTGTCGAGGTTGCCGATCCACGGGCCTTCGCCGGAGAACGCCAGGCTGTAGCCGTACAGCACCCACAGCACGCTGATCAGCGAGAACACCACAGCGACCTGGATCAGGACCGAAAGCACGTTCTTGGAGCGGACCATGCCGCCATAGAACAGCGCCAGGCCCGGCACCACCATGAGCAGCACCAGCAAGGTAGAGGTGAGCATCCAGGCAACGTCGCCCTTGTCCACGGTCGGCGCTGGCTCGGCTTCGGGCGCTGCTTCGGCGGCCGGCGCGGCCGCGGCGGCGTCGAGCGGTTCGCTCTTCACTTCCTCGGTCGGTGCGGCAGTGGTTTCGGTGGTGGGCGCGGCGGTTTCCTGCGCGTGCGCCGAAAAAGCGGTGGTGGCGAAGGCGCTGACCAGCATCATCAGGCAGACGGAATAGAACCGGGTCTTCCACCCGGTTGCGAGCACGTTCTTCATGTGGGCCTCCGGAGGGTTAGAGCGCGTCTGCGCCGATTTCGCCGGTGCGGATGCGCACCACCTGTTCGACCGGGGTGACGAAGATCTTGCCGTCACCGATCTTGCCGGTGCCGGCGGCGGACTGGATCGCCTCGACCACGGCATCCAGGCGTTCGTCGGTCACTACGGTTTCGATCTTGATCTTGGGCAGGAAATCGACGACGTACTCGGCGCCGCGATACAGCTCGGTGTGGCCCTTCTGCCGGCCGAAGCCTTTGACTTCGGTCACGGTGATGCCCGACACGCCCGCCTGCGAGAGTGCTTCGCGCACCTCGTCAAGCTTGAACGGCCGGATGATGGCGGTGATCAGTTTCATGCGCATACCCCGATGGTGGAGGGAACCGGCCGACGAACTCATGGCCGGTGATGACGGTCATCCGGATGCGTTGGCATCCACTAGCGCGGTACGGCAACGGGCCCCCGGCGAATGCAAGCCGCTACTTCCGGCTGCATCCACCATCGTGGGAGAGGGCGAAGGCCCGCGACCGTTCCGGTCTCTCTTGCCCCTGATATGGTGTTGCGTCTCTCCCGGTGTTACGACCTCCCGCCCACGGCTCCCCAGCCGCGGAAGAAGGCGGCGATGACGAAGGTGGGAGGGGGAGCCTTCGTCATCGCCAGTTGCACGGTGCAACAAAAAACGGTTCGTCAGATGCTGTAGTACATCTGGTATTCCAGCGGATGGGTCGCGGCGCGGAACTTGGTGACTTCCTGCATCTTCAACGCGATGTAGCCATCGATGAAGTCGTCGGTCATCACGCCACCGGCCTTGAGGAACTCGCGGTCCTTGTCGAGCGCTTCCAGGGCCTGGTCCAGGCTGGAGCAGACCTGCGGGATCAGCTTCTCTTCTTCCGGCGGCAGGTCGTACAGATCCTTGTCGCTCGGCGCGCCCGGATCGATCTGGTTCTTGATGCCGTCCAGGCCGGCCATCATCAGCGCGGTGAAGGTCAGGTAGCCGGACTGGATCGGATCGGGGAAGCGCATTTCGATACGGCGCGCCTTCGGGTTCGACACCCACGGAATGCGGCACGAAGCCGAGCGGTTGCGCGCCGAGTAGGCCAGCATCACCGGCGCTTCGAAGCCCGGGACCAGGCGCTTGTAGCTGTTGGTGCCGGAGTTGGCGAAGGCGTTGATCGCCTTGGCGTGCTTGAAGATGCCGCCGATGTACCACAGCGCCAGCTGCGACAGGCCGCCGTAGCCGTCGCCGGAGAACAGGTTGGTGCCGCCCTTGGCCAGCGACTGGTGCACGTGCATGCCCGAGCCGTTGTCGCCCACGATGGGCTTGGGCATGAAGGTCGCGGTCTTGCCGTTGCGGAAGGCGACGTTCTTGATGATGTACTTCATCGTCAGCAGTTCGTCGGCCTTCTTGACCAGCGAGCTGAACTTGGTGCCGATCTCGCACTGGCCAGCGGTGGCCACTTCGTGGTGGTGCACCTCGGTCTCGATGCCGACCTGTTCCAGGGTCTTGACCATCTCGGCGCGCAGGTCGTGCAGCTGGTCGGTCGGCGGCACCGGGAAGTAGCCGCCCTTGACGGTCGGGCGATAGCCGCTGTTGCCGCCTTCGATCTTGGCGCCGGTGTTCCAGGCCGCTTCTTCGGAATCGATCTTGAAGAAGGTGTGGCCCATGTCGTTGCCGAAGCGGACCGAATCGAAGATGAAGAATTCCGGCTCAGGGCCGAAGAACGCCTGCTCGGCGATGCCGCTGGACTTCAGGTAGGCCTCGGCGCGCTTGGCGATGCCGCGCGGGTCGCGCGAATAGCTCTGCATGGTGGCCGGGTCGAGGATGTCGCAGGTCAGCACGACGGTCGGGTCGGCGTAGAACGGATCCAGGTAGGCGGTGTCGGCGTCGGGCAGCAGGACCATGTCCGACTCGTTGATGCCCTTCCAGCCCGAGATCGAGCTGCCGTCGAACATCTTGCCTTCCTCGAACAGCGAGGCTTCGACGATGCTGGCCGGGAAGGTGACGTGCTGCTGCACGCCGCGCATGTCGACGAAACGCAGGTCGACGAATTCGACCTTGTTGTCCTTGATCAGCTTTTCCACGTTTTGCAGGGACATCGGATGCAACCTCGAGGGCAGGGTGACAGTGATGGCTCAGTGAAGAGCAATTGCCGTGCCAACCTTGGAATCGTCACAAGCCCTTGATTTTCATGGCCAGGCGCACGCGGCTGTTCCGGAGGCGCGCATCATAATGGTGCATCGCTTTAATTACGCACCATCTTGGTGCTTTTGCCGATGCACTATGCTGGAACACCCTCCCCACCTGTTCCTAGCCGATGTCCGACCTGTTTTCCGCCCTGTTGCTGGGCATCCTCGAAGGCCTCACCGAATTCCTGCCGGTCTCCAGCACCGGGCACTTGCTGATCGCCGAGCACTGGCTCGGTCGTCGCTCGGACTTCTTCAACATCGTCATCCAGGCCGGCGCGATCCTCGCCACCACCCTGGTGCTGCGCAAGCGCCTGTGGTTCATGGCCACCCACCTGCACCAGCGCGACAACCGCGACTACGTGACCAAGCTGGGCGTGGCCTTCCTGGTCACCGCGCTGGTGGGCCTGCCGGTGCGCATGGCCGGTTGGGAATTGCCCGAAACCGTGGTGCCCGTGGCCTGGGCGCTGGTGCTGGGCGGCGTGTGGATGATCGCCGCCGAAGGTTGGGCCTCGCGCCTGCCGCCGCGCGACGACGTCACCTGGAAGGTCGCCATTGCCGTCGGCCTGGCGCAGGTGGTGGCCGGCGTATTCCCCGGCACCTCGCGCTCGGCCTCGGCGATCTTCCTGGCGATGCTGCTCGGCCTGAGCCGGCGTTCGGCCGCCGCGGAGTTCGTGTTCCTGGTCGGCATCCCGACCATGTTTGCGGCCAGCGGCTACGCGTTCCTGGAACTGTTCAAGCACGGCCAGATCGGCAATGAGGACTGGCTGGACGTCGGCGTGGCGTTCGCCGCCGCCGTGGTGACCGGCTTTGCGGTGGTGAAGTGGTTGCTGGGCTACATCAAGACCCACCGCTTCACGGTGTTTGCGGTGTACCGCATCGTGCTCGGCGTGGCCTTGCTGCTGTTCCTGCCGGCCAGCGCCTGATCCGGCGTCATCATCCCGGCTGAACTGCCGGCGCGGTATTCCTCTTTGCCCCGGGAGGAATTTCGACATGAAGACGAGCATTGCGTTGCTGTCCTGCGCGCTGGTGTTGTCGCTGGCCGGCTGTCAGAAACCTGCGGAACCGGCCGCCGCTCCTGCGGCCG
>DATCVI010000027.1:0-5712 GCA_036566925.1 Stenotrophomonas sp. | reverse complement strand
CGTCGACGACGACCGCGATATCCGCCAGATGGTCGGCGACTACCTGCGCAAGAACGGCCTGCGTGTCAGCCTGGCCGCCGACGGCCGCGAGATGAAGGCGGCGCTGGACACCAGCGATGTCGACCTGGTCGTGCTCGATGTGATGATGCCGGGCGAAGACGGCCTGTCGCTGTGCCGCAACCTGCGCGCCGGCAAGCATCGCGCCGTACCGGTGGTCCTGCTGACCGCGCGCGACGACGAGACCGACCGCATCATTGGCCTGGAGATGGGTGCCGACGACTACGTCACCAAGCCTTTCTCCTCGCGCGAACTGCTGGCGCGAATCAACGCGGTCATCCGCCGCACGCGCATGCTGCCGCCGAATTTGCAGGTCAGCGAGGCGGCGCGGCTGATCGGCTTCGGCCAGTGGCGCCTGGACACCAGCTCGCGTCACCTGCTGGACGAGCAGGGCACCGCCTATCCGCTCAGCGGCGCCGAGTTCCGCCTGTTGCGCGTGTTCGTCGACCATCCGCAGCGGGTACTTAGCCGCGACCAGTTGCTCAACCTCACCCAGGGCCGCGATGCCGAGCTGTTCGATCGCTCCATCGACCTGCTGGTCAGCCGTTTGCGCCAGCGCCTGGGCGATGCGGCCAAGGAGCAGGCCTACATCAAGACCGTGCGCAGCGAAGGTTATGTGTTCTGCCAACCGGTGGTGCTGCTGGGCGATCCGGCATGAAGGTGCTCGCGCGGCCGCGTCGCTGGCCCGGCGTGCCCCGCACCCTCGGCATGCGCTTGCTGCTGATTCTCGCGGCGGGTTTGCTGCTCGCCCACGCGCTGTCGTTTGCATTGCTGTTCTACGAGCGCGCCATGGCCACACGCGGGATGATGCTGGCCGGGATGGCGCAGGACGTGCCGTTGAGCGTGGCGCTGCTGGAACGGCTGTCGCCGAGCGAGCGTGCCGAGTGGTTGCCGCAACTGCAGCGACGAACCTACCGTTATTTGTTGCGGCCGGCGCAGCCGGGCACGCCGTTGGCCAGCGAGCGCGCGCGCCAGGTGACCGCTTTGGTCGACCGCTCGCTCGGCCACCGCTATGCGCTGCGCGCACGCGCGGTGTCGAGGCTGCCGGAACGCTACGAGGTCGAGCTGACCCTGCGCGATGGCCAACCCTTGACCATCGAAGTGACGCCCTCGCTGCTGCCGATCGCACGCTGGCTGCCCTGGGTGCTCGCCGTGCAAGTGGCGCTGCTGCTGGCGTGCGCGTGGCTGGCGGTGCGCCTGGCCACGCGCCCGCTGGTGCAACTGGCCGACGCAGCCAACCGCCTCGACCCGGCCGGTGGCGGCGTCGCCATGCCGCAGGACGGCCCGCTCGAAGTCGCGCAGGCGGCGCGCGCGCTCAACGCCTTGCAGGCGCGGGTCTCGGCGCATGTTTCCGAGCGCATGCAAATCCTGGCGGCGATCTCGCACGACCTGCAAACCCCGATCACGCGCCTGCGCCTGCGTGTGGAAGCACTGGACGAGGGCGAGACCCAACAGCGCCTGCTCGCCGACGTTGGTCAGTTGAGCCAGCTGGTGCGCGAAGGCATCCAGTACGCGCGCAGCGCCAACGTCGCCCTCGGCCCCGCGGTGCGCCTGGACCTGCCGTCCTTCCTCGCCAGCGTGGTCGACGATTACCAGGACATGGGCAAGCCGGTACAACTGGGCGAACTTGCCGCGGTGGCGCTGCACACGCATCCGCAGGTATTGCGCCGCGTGGTGCAGAACCTGATCGACAACGCCCTGGCCTATGCCGGTGGTGCCGAGGCCGGCGTGCGCATCGATGCGGCGGGCCTGGTCTGCATCGACGTGTTGGATAACGGGCCGGGGATTCCGGAAGCCTCGCTCGATGCGGTGCTGCAACCGTTCCATCGCCTCGAATCTTCGCGCGGGCGCCAGACCGGCGGCACCGGCCTGGGCCTGGCCATCGCGCAGCAGCTGACCCAGGCCCTGGGCGGACGCCTGCGTCTGGCCAATCGTGATATCGGCGGCCTGCGCGCTACCGTCGAGTTGGGCACGGCTCAGCCAACGCGCGCGAGCGCCGACTAGAATGCAGCCTCCTGGCGGAGATTCTTCGGACATGTGAGCAAGGCGGTTTCCTCGTAGATCCGGTCGAGCCTGGCGCTGGCAGCGTCGCGCGGCCGATTGTCGCCAGCCGGGTCGCAGTTGCCCGGCGCGGTTCACGATGGAGGATCCGTCATGTCCGACGTACGCGTTCGCGTTTCCGAACTTTCTTTCCACTGGCCCGACGGCACCCCGGTGTTCGACGCGCTTTCGTTCGTGCTCGGGCGTTCGCGCACGGGCCTGGTGGCACCCAATGGCGCCGGCAAGAGCACGCTGCTGAAGTTGCTTGCGGGCGAGCTGGCCCCCAGTGCCGGGCAGATCGAGGTTCACGGCAGCGTGGCCTACCTGCCGCAGCATCTGGTGTTCGATCCCCAGGCCGACGTGGCCCACGCGCTGGGCATCGGCGAGAAGTTGCAGTCGCTCGACGCGATCCTGGCCGGGTGCGCCGACGATGCCGATTTCGAACGCCTGGACGGTGACTGGGACCTGCGCGAGCGCGCCACGGCGACGCTCGCGCGGGTGGGACTGCAAGACGTCGCACTGGAGCGTCCGCTGTCGAATTTCAGCGGCGGCGAGGCAATGTGGCTGGCATTGGCGGCCAAGCTGCTGCAGCGTCCCGACGTGCTGTTGTTGGACGAACCGAGCAATCACCTGGACCGCGACGCACGGCAGCGCTTGCAGGCGTTGCTGGCCGAATGGCCAGGTTGCGTGTTGGTGGCCAGCCACGACCGCGACCTGCTCGCCGGGATGACGCAGATCGCCGAGCTGCGGCCGTCGAGCCTGACCGTCTACGGCGGGGGTTGGGATTTTTATCGCGAGGCCGCATTGGCTGAGCAGGCCGCCGCCGAGCAGCGCGTCAAGCAGTTGCGCAGCGACGTGCGCCGCCAGCAGCGCGATCGCCAACAGGCGCACGAGCGCGCCGAGCGCCGTGCTGGCAATGCGGCGCGTGGCCTGGCCGACGCCGGGCTGCCGCGGATTGTCGCCGGCAATCGCGAACGTTCGGCACAGGTCGCCGCGGGCAAGGCCAGCGACGTCCATGCCCAGCGCCTGGAACAGGCACGGGCGCAGTTGAGCGCAGCGGCACAGGCGTTGGACGAGACCGCCGACATCGCTTTCGACTTGCCTGCCACGCGCGTGGCCAACGACCGCGTGCTGTTCCATGGCCAAGATCTGCAGGTTCGACACGGCAAGCGCGAGCTGTTCGCCGCGCCAGGACTATCGCTGACGATCCGCGGCCCCGAACGCATCGCCCTGGAGGGCCCCAACGGCGCCGGCAAGACCACGCTGCTGCAACTGCTGGCCGGCGAGCGCGAAGCCCACGCCGGTGAGCTGCGCCGGGCACCGGTGCGCGTGGCGTGGTTGCGCCAGCGCCTCGACGTGCTCGATCCGATGCTCACGCTTGCCGAGAACCTCGCCGTCTTCGCGCCGACCATGCCGGCGCTGGAACGCGCGCAATTGCTGGCGCGGCTGCAGTTCCGTGGCGCCCGCCAAGCATTGCCGGTGCACGCCCTGTCCGGAGGCGAGCGCCTGCGCGCCACGCTGGCCTGCATCCTGCATGCCGAACCGGCACCGCAACTGCTGCTGCTCGACGAACCGACCAACAACCTGGACCTGGACGCGATCGCGCAACTGGAACTGGCATTGCGTAGCTACCAGGGCGCGCTGGTGGTGGTGAGTCATGACCGGCGATTCCTCGATGCCCTCGGCTTGAACCGTCGCCTGGCCTTGTCTGCCGGGCAGTTGCGCGAGCTGCCCGCATAGCGCAGCTCGCGGCGTCGCCATTTGCCGAAAAGGCGCATTGTTGCCGGGTTGTGAAATTGGTAGGGTGGCGCGGCCCGCGGCGAGCCACCGCGCCGGGGCCCCAGGGGTGCGGTGGCGTGACCGCAATGGTCCATGCACAAACAGGGGATAAGCAATGAAGCTGAGTCGGTGCGTCGCCGCCATGGCGGTGCTGTGGATGGTCGCGGGTGGGGCGCAGGCCCAGGTGGACCTTGAGCCGTTCCTGCGCAACAACCAGTTCCAGGACCTGAAGATTTCGCCGGATGGGCAGTATTTCGCCGCCACCGTGCCGAAGGAGGATCTCACCGGGCTGGCGATCCTGCGCCGCAGCGACAATGCACTCACTGGTAGCTTCTCGCTTGGCCGCCACACCCACGTCGGCCGCTTCCACTGGGCCAACGACAATCGCGTTCTGTTGGACGTATCACAAAAATTCGGCAGCATCGACCAGCCGTACTCCACCGGCGAACTGTTCGCGGTGACGGCCAGCAGCGGCCGCGCCGAGATCCTGGTCGGCTACCGCGTCAGCGGCGGTCGCGAGGCCACGCTGATCAAGCCGAAGAAGGAAGCAGAGCAGGCCTTCGCCGAGTTGGTAGACCTGCTGCCGAGCGATGACCGCAACGTCATCGTGTCGATCACGCCGTTCTCCAGAGAGATCACCTTCAGCACCGCCGAGCGCCTGGATATCAGCAGCGGTCGCCGCGTTCTGCTGGCGCGCTCGCCTGTGCAGCAGAGCAGTTTCAGCATCGACAACAGGGGTGAAGTTCGCTTCGTCAGTGGCGCGGCCAGCGATAACGCCAATCGGCTTTATTACCGCGATGGGCAGGGCAGCGAGTGGCGGCTGGTGAACGATGAACGTGCCAGTGGCCATGTTGAAGTGCCGGTGGGCTTCTCCGAAGATAACAATGTCGCCTACCTGCAGGTAGAAAATGCCCAGGGCCCGGACTCAATCGTGGCCTGGGATATCGCTGCAAACCAGCGCAAGGTGGTATTGCGCGATCCGGTTGCCGATCCCGGCAGGATTCTCTATCGCCTCAACACCAGCATTCCGATCGGGACGATGGTGCTGACTGATCGGCCGCGCGCGCGCTTCTTCGACGAGCAAAGCGCCGACGCGCGCCAATACCATTCGCTTGAAGCCGCATTCGGTGGTGACGCGGTGCTGATTACCTCTGGCACCCAGGATGGACGCCTGCTCGTAGTACAGGTGTGGTCCGACGCCAATCCCGGCGAATTCTTCCTGTTCGACACCCAGGCGCGTCGGGCCGAGCACATCGCCGCGGGACGTGATTGGGTCGATCCGCGTACTGCCGCGCAGGTCAAGGGCATCGAGCTGAAGGCCCGCGACGGATTGGTGCTGCACGGCTTCCTCACCCGGCCGCGCGGCAGCGAAGGCAAGGCGCTACCGATGGTGGTCCTGCCGCACGGCGGGCCGATCGGCGAACACGACAGCTGGAGTTACGACCCAGAGACGCAGATGTTGGCCTCCGCCGGCTATGCCGTGCTGCAGGTCAATTACCGCGGTTCATCGAACTACGGCCGTGCTTTCAAGCAGGCTGGTGCCCGCCAATGGGGCCTGGCGATGCAGGACGACCTCACTGACGCTACGCGCTGGGCGATCGCCCAGGGCTACGCCGATGCCGGCCGCATCTGCATCTACGGCGCAAGCTACGGCGGCTATGCCGCGCTGATGGGCGTGGCCAAGGAGCCTTCGCTGTACAAGTGCGCCGCCGGCTACGTCGGTGTCTATGACCTGCCGATGCGCTTCTCGCGCGGCGCCGCTCAGAAGACGCTGTCCGGCGAAACCTGGCTGCGCGAATGGCTCGGCGACCCGGCAACGCTCGCCGCCACTTCCCC
>DATCVI010000026.1:0-25505 GCA_036566925.1 Stenotrophomonas sp. | reverse complement strand
CGTGCAGGTTGAAGGGCGCTGGTTGCGTCGGCATTACAGCCCCACCGTGAATACGGCTGGCGAGATCGAAATCACCGTGAAGACGGTCGATGACGGCCGCGTCAGCCCCTATCTGGCCCGGGCGGCATTGATCGGCGAGGTGTTCGAGCTTGGCCATGGCTTCGGCGACTTCGCCTGGCCCGCGGGCACGGGGCCGGTCTTGCTGCTGGCCGCCGGTAGCGGCATCACGCCGATGCGGGCTCTGCTGCAGGCGCAGGCACTGCGCGGGTTCGATCGCGACGTCTCGCTGTTGTACTGGGTGCGCCACAGCGACCAGGCGTGTTTTGCTGCCGAACTGCGCGCGCTGGCCGAAGCGCATCCGCGCTTCTCGCTGCAATTGCACGTGACCGGCGAGGGCGCGCCGCGCGTGGACGCCTTGGCGCCGGCGCAATGGCCGGCGCTGGCGCATGCCACGGTGCTGGCGTGCGGACCGGGCGGCTTCGTACAGGCCGCCAGCCAGCGGTTCTCGGGCCAGGTCACCAGCTTCCAGGCCGAGGCTTTCAGTGCGCCGGCTCCGGCCGACGGCGACGAGGGCGAAGTGGACGTAGTGCTGTCACGCAGCGGGCGCACCCTGCGCCTGGCGCGCAATCGTTCGCTGCTCGAAGGTCTGGAGGCGCATGGCCTCAAGCCCCTTCACGGTTGCCGCATGGGTATCTGCAACACCTGCGTATGCCAGCGCGAATCCGGCGCGACGCGACACCTGCTCAGTGGCCAACGCCATGACGAACCCGCCGCGCCGGTACGCCTGTGCGTGCAGGCCCCGAGCACCGACCTGATCCTGGAACTGTGAGGAACCGCATGAGCCGTCCCGCCAACCGCGCGCTGTCGCCGCCCGAGCTGCAAGCCTTCGGCGAAGAACTGGACGCCATTCGCCGGCGCGTGACCGCCGAGCTGGGCGCCAGCGATGCGCGCTATATTCGCCGGGTGGTGGCGGCCGTGCGCTGGACCGGCGTCGCCGGGCGCGCGTTGCTGTTCCTGGGCGCATTCGTGCCGATGCTGCTGTGGCCGGCCTGGATCGCCGGCACGCTGCTGCTGGGTCTGTCGAAGATCCTGGAGAACATGGAGCTCGGCCACAACGTCATGCACGGCCAGTACGACTGGATGGGCGACGCTCAGTTGCAGGGCCGCACCTACGAGTGGGACATCGTCGCCACCGGCGACAACTGGCGCCGCACGCATAACTTCCGCCACCACACCTACACCAACGTGCGTGGCATGGACGACGACATCGGCTACGGTCTGCTGCGCATATTCCCCGAGCAGCGCTGGAAGGCGTTCTATCTGCTGCAGCCGCCGATCGCGGTGTTCTTCGCGCTGATGTTCCAGTGGGGCGTGGCGATCCAGGACCTGCGCATCGGCCGCTGGTTGCACGGCAAGATGACCACCCGGCAATTGCTGCGCGTGGCGCAGCCGGTCGGTCGCAAGATGTTTCGCCAGCTGTTCAAGGACTACGTGTTCTTCCCGTTGTTGGCCGGTCCGTTCTTCCTGCCGGTGCTGCTGGGCAACCTGGTCGCAAACGGCATGCGCAACGTGTGGACCTTCGTGGTGATCTTCTGCGGGCACTTCACCGCCGATGCCGAGGTGTTCCCGAAGGAATGCGTGCGCGACGAGTCACGCGGCCACTGGTACCTTCGCCAGCTGCGCGGCTCGTCCAACCTCAGTGGCGGCCCGGTGATCGACGTGTTGACCGGCAATCTCAGCCACCAGATCGAGCACCACTTCTATCCGGACCTGCCGGCCAACCGCTACGCCGCCATCGCCGTGCAGGTGCGCGAAATCTGCGCGCGCTACGGCCAGCACTACAACACCGGCTCGCTGCCGCGGCAGTTCGGCCAGGTGGCCTGGCGCATCGTCCGCCACGCCTTCCCGAGCCGGGCGCCAGCGCCGCGCCCGCTGGTGCAGCAGACGACCGAGCTGGCGACCTGACCTGGGCGCCTCAGCGGCTGGCGGGCGGTAGCTGGGCTAACGTTTCGCGAGCGATGGCATCGAGCCGCTTGCCGCTGCCATCACTGCGCTTGACCGTGCCGCGGTTGAGCGCCCGCCAGACCACGCGGATCGACTTCGGCTCGATCACTTCGATCTGCAGCCCGCCTTCGACATAGCGCGTGCGCTTGATGTCCATCACCGGCGCGCCATCGCCGCCGGGCACCACCATCTGCGAACAGCCTTCGCTGTTGCACTCCACGGTGGCCTGCGGCGTTGGTTGCGAGCCGACGCCCTCGTTGCGCACAAGCGTCTGCTCGGTATCGCTGACGCCAACCCGGAAAGCGACCAGGAAGTCCGACTGCGCCGGGCTTGCGACGCGCTGGTAGCCCTTGGCTTGCAGTGCCTTGTCCAACGACGCCTGCAAGCGTTGGCGGAACTGCGGATCGAGCACGCGCGGATCGGACTCTGCCGGCAACTGCGCCGGCATCGGCACCCAGGCGTAGCGCAGGCCGGGCAGGCGCTGTGCTGGCATCGAAACAGTGACTTGATTACTGGGTGTCGCCGGTGCCGCCGCAACCGGTGCGGAACTCGCGGCGAAGACGGCCAGGCACAACGCGACGCAACCTGCGGACAGCTGTTTCACCGGTCTCTCTCCTTGCGGTCGGGAATGCGCCGAGCATAGCGGAGCGGGCCGGTTCGCGTGCTTCACGAACTGCATGCGCACCTCGTTCACGCGCTGCCGAGCGCTGGCCCGTTAGCGTGCCGGTGAGTTAACGGGAGACGACGATGGACAGGCAGCGAGTAGGTGGCAGCGACAGCAACCCGATCTATCGGATCCAGGAAATTGCCGGCGAGCAGCTGCGCGATAAATACGTGGTGGGCGACACCGGCGTGGCCTTCGACACGCTCGAAGCAGCCCAGGCGGCCGCGCATGAACTGGATGCGCTGACGCCGCCCGAGCAGGAGTCAACCCCGGCCGCGTTCGGCCGTTCAGGCGGTCGGCGTGCCGGTATGCGGGGTATCGATGAGCCGCGAAAGGTCGAAACCCTGGCGGGTCGCCTCGTCCAGGTAGGCCTGGCGAACAAGGGGGTCGATGCGTGGCTCACGCGCCAGCAGCCACAGGAAATCCCGATTCGGAGTCCCGACCAGGGCAAAGCGGTATTCCGGGTCCAGCTTCAACACCCAGTAGTCGCCCTTGGTGAAGGGGATCCAGCGCAGCCCTTCCGGCAAGAAGGTCACCTCGAGCCGGCTGTTGCCCGCATCGATGGGCGTGGCCTGGCCGACGGATTCTTCCACTTCGCCGTCCACCCGGCAGCGGTTCTGCACCCGCACCTTGCCGTCCTCGTCCAGCGAATAGTGCGCGGACACGTCGGTGCCGTCGGCCGGCTCGTGGCGCATCGGCAGGCGGGCGATTTCGTACCAGGTGCCCAGGTAGCGGGACAGGTCGAGGCTGGGGATGGCAGTGACGTCGTTGGCGGCCATTGGGGGCTTCCTTTGTCTGGACAGGCACCGTAGGCGCAGGCGCATCAATGTGGTGTGGACGGGGGCTCGGCGTGGCCGGGTGGCGGGCTGCGCGACGTTGCTCGCCATGAGGCCAGGTGGGCGCGCTATGCTGCGGACGCAGTCGCTCGCGCCGTCCCCTCCGCGTACTTCCCGTAGCCCCCTTCGACCCCGGGAGTTTCGTCATGCTTGGAATCACAGCATTCGGCATGCTGCACACGGTTATCAGCCTGATCGGCATGGGTGCCGGCTTCGTCGCCCTGTTCGCGCGTTTCCGGATCGGCCGCGATACGCGCGCCGGCCGGGTGTTCGTCCTCTTCACCGCGCTTTCGGCGATCACCGGATTGTTCATCTATCACCACGGCGGCTTCGGCAAGCCGCATGTACTCAGCCTGGCGACCCTGGTGGTACTGGCATTGGGCGTGTGGTTCGAACGGCGTGGCATGCTGCGCTGGCAGGCGTTGCGCGTAGCCTCGTTGCTCTACACGGTCGCACTGTTCTTCCACTTCATTCCCGGTCTCACCGAAACCTTTACCCGCCTGCCGGTGGCTGCACCGTTGTTCGATAGTCCGGACGACCCGCAGCTGGCCGCCAGCGTCGGCGTGATCGCCTTGGTGTTCCTGGTCATGGGCGTGGTGCAGTGGCGGCATTTGCGGCGCCTGGCCGGCGCTGTGGCTGCGCCATTGGTCGTGGCGCCGGTTGCGGCGCCGATCGAATAACGCCGGGCCCATCGCGAGCTGCGCGCCTCAACGCAGCTCGCGATCCATCCGCCGGTAGCTGATCGCCTCAGTGAGGTGGGCTCGCTCGATGGCCGGGCTGCAGTCCAGGTCGGCGATCGTGCGTGCCACCCGCAGGATGCGATGCATCGAGCGCGCGGAGAGTTGCCATTGTTCGATGGCGCGCTCCAGCAACAACTCGTCCTCGGGCGCCAACCTGCAGTCGCGCGCCGTGGCCGCGGCATCCAGACGGCCATTGACGCAGCCTGCGCGCTGCGTTTGGCGCGCGCGTGCCGCCATTACCCGCGCGCGCACCGTGGCCGACTCTTCGCCGCTTGGCGCATCGCGACGCAGTGCCTGTGGCGGGAGCCGCGGCACTTCCACGTGCAGGTCGATGCGTTCGAGCAAAGGGCCGGAGATGCGGCCGCGATAGCGGCGGATCGCATCGCCGGTGCAGCGGCAGCGTCCGCTCGGGTCGCCGGCCCAGCCGCAGGGGCAGGGGTTCATCGCCGCCACCAACTGGAAGCGCGCCGGGAAGGTCAGATGCAGGGCGGCGCGCGATACTGCGATCGATCCCGATTCCAGCGGCTCGCGCAGCACTTCCAATGCATGGCGTTGCCATTCGGGTAGTTCGTCCAGGAACAACACGCCGTGATGCGCCAGCGATATTTCGCCCGGGCGCGGCAGCGGACCGCCGCCGACCATCGCCACTGAACTGGCGGTGTGGTGCGGCTGGCGAAATGGACGCAGCCGCCAGCGCGCGATCTCCAGGCCGCGGCCGGATTGGCTGGCCGAAGCGATCGTGGCCACTTCCAGCGCCTCGTCCTGGTCCAGGGGTGGCAGCAGGCCCGGTAGCCGCGAAGCCAACAGGGTCTTGCCACTGCCGGGGCTGCCGCATAGCAGCAGGTGGTGGCCGCCGGCTGCGGCGATTTCCAGCGCGCGCCGTGCCTGCGGCTGGCCTCGTACATCGGCCAGGTCGCCCGCGACCGGCGGCGTCGCCAACGCCAACGCTTCCGGCTCGTCAGGCAGCACCGGCCAGGGCTGCTCGCCGCGCAAACCGGCGCACACCTGCAACAGGGTGCGCGCGGGGATCGGCAAAGCGTGCCTGGCCAGGCTGGCCTCATCCGCATTGGCCGCCGGCAACACCAGGCGTCGACCGTCCTGCATCGCGGCCAGGGCCGCAGGCAGGACGCCGTCGACCGGCCGCAGCTCGCCGGTCAGCGCCAGCTCGCCAACGAACTCCAGCGCGGCCAATGCATCGCGGTCGATCTGACCGCTGGCCGCGAGGATGCCAAGCGCGATGGGTAAGTCGAACCGCCCGCCCTCCTTTGGCAGATCCGCGGGCGCCAGGTTGATGGTGATACGCCTTGCGGGAAATTCGAACTGTGCGCACAGGATGGCGGTGCGTACGCGCTCGCGCGATTCCCTGACTGCCGCCTCCGGCAAGCCGACGATTTGCGTGGAAGGCAAACCACCGGACAGATGGACCTCTACCCTGACCTCCGGTGCCGCCACGCCCACGCGCGCGCGGCTGTGCACGAGCGCCAGGCTCATGCGGCGTGCAGGTGGTCCAACTCAGGCCGGGCCGCTGCCGCGCGCTTCGAGCGTGGCGACTGCTTTCTCCAACGCTTCCAGCTTCTCGCGAGTACGCAGCAGCACCGCGCGCTGGACGTCGAACTCCTCGCGCGTCACCAGGTCCAGCCGCGACAGGCCGGCCTGCAGCACGCTCTTGAAGCTGGACTGCAGTTC
Organism: Stenotrophomonas sp.; assembly: GCA_036566925.1. Classification (GTDB taxonomy): domain Bacteria; phylum Pseudomonadota; class Gammaproteobacteria; order Xanthomonadales; family Xanthomonadaceae; genus Stenotrophomonas_A. Next base: position 19,575 of record DATCVI010000026.1, on the reverse strand, counting down.
GTCGCGCGATTCGCGCAGGCCAGGCGGCACCAGGTCGCTGAGGCGGCGGGCGAGGTCGTCGAGGTGGTTGAAGTCGATCATGGGCATCTCCGGTAGGCCAGGCCAGCATCTATTGCGCGCCGGGCGTGCGCCATCGGTGGCGCGGTCTCAATGCCGTAAGGATAAGCCGCGACCGACTTGCGCGCGCTGGGCCGGCACGCGCCGCGCGGCCGGATCGGACAGGGTATTCTTCAAAACCTGACACCAGGGAATGCCCGATGAAGATGATCATGGCCATCGTCAAGCCGTTCAAGCTCGACGACGTGCGCGAGGCGCTGGCCGGCTGCGGCGTGGCCGGCATCACCGTCACCGAGGTCAAGGGTTTCGGCCGCCAGAAGGGTCACACCGAGCTCTATCGCGGCGCCGAGTACGTGGTCGATTTCCTGCCCAAGGTGAAGATCGAGGTCGCCGTCACCGAGGACCAGGTCGAGGCCGTGGTCGAGGCAATCGTGCGCGCCGCCGGTACCGGCAAGATCGGCGACGGCAAGGTCTTCGTCTACGACCTCGGCACCGTAGTGCGTATCCGCACCGGCGAGTTGGACGCCGACGCGCTGTAAGCGCGTCGCGCGCGGCTCAGGCCGCGCCGCCCTTCATGCGGCGATAGAAGCGCTTCCAACTACTGCGGATAGCGCTCACCCAGGCCGGCTCCGCGGCCAGCGCCGCCTGCTCGGGCGAGGGCGCCACGCCGGTCAGGCGCTTCTGCATCTTCAGCAGGTTGGCCTGGTCACTGCGCCGCAACTGGCGCGAGATCACGTTGTCGCGCAGCCAGCGCGGGAAACGCCAGGCCGAGGTGAAATCGATCAGCACCGGCACCCCGGCACTGATGACCACGTTGGTGCCATGCAGGTCGTTGTGGGTGATGCCGGCCGAATGCAGTTTCTCGACCGCCGCCTGCAATTCCTTGAACACTTCCTGCCCTACCAGGGCGCTGGTGCTCAGCGTTTCGCCGGGAATGAACTCCATGCCCAGGGCCAGCCCGCCGAGCGTGCCGAGCAGCGCCGGCGCATGGCGCCAGCCCTTGAGCTGTTCGAGCATCCGCGCCTCGTGCCGGACCATCAGCCGCGCGATCGGCGCCAGCAAGGTGCGGCGATAACGGCTGTAGTCCTTGACCACGGCCAGGCGGCCATCGACATGGGTGCGGTAGACGTTGGGTTCCAGCAGGCGGGTGCCTTCCTTCAGCAGGACGGCGGCGTCGGCGGTGGCATCGATCGCGGTGGGGGCGCGCGTATTCATTCCTTGCTCCTGGCCCTGCGCCGGCCCTATGGGGAGGCCGGTCTTTCGCAGGTAAACCCGCGCCAGGACTGGCCCGACGCAGGGGAGCAATTTTAGAACTCGCGAGTCTTTAAATTCTTAATGTTAAAAAAATGCAATGTTCCGCCAATGGAACGAAACCGCGGTTCCCAGGCTTCCGCCTATGCTTTCCGAACACTGGCAGCGCCCACCGCCACCGCGAATGCCAGGCCCGCCGCGACCCAAGACAAGGCCGTCGGCAGGCTACTGGCATGGGCGATAAATCCGATCAGCGCCGGGCCGGCCAATGTGCCGGTGTACCCCATCGCCGACACTGCCGCGACGGCCACCTGTGGGTTGCTTCCCGGGTGGCGGCCAGCCGCGGAGAAAGCCAGCGGTGCAATGTTGGCCGCGCCCAGGCCGGCAATCGCATAGCCGCACAAGGCAAGCCAGGCAGAGGCGGACCACAGCGCCACGGCGAGGCCGCCCACCGCCAAGGCGGTGCCGAGCAACAGCACCGGCATGCCGCCATGCCGCGCGACCCAGCGGTCACCGGCGAAGCGCCCGGCGGTCATGGTCACCGCGAATACCGCGTAGGCGCTGCCGGCACGCGCGGTATCGACTTGTTGCAGGCTGTTGAGCGCGATCGCGCTCCAGTCGAGCATCGCCCCTTCCATCAGGAAGGTGGCGAAGGCCATGCCGCCCAGCAGTAGCAGGCGACCATGCGGCCAATGCCAGCCTTCGCTGCTGCCGCCGGCCGGCAGCAGGTGCGGCGCGCAACGCCACAGGCACAGCGCGGCGACGGCCAGCATCGGCAGCACCGCCTGCCAGGGCGTTGCGCCCAGCCAAAGTGCGGCAGCCACGCTGCCGGCACCGAGGATGCAGCCAACACTGAAGTAGCCGTGGAAGCCGGACATCAGCGGCCGCTCGGACTCGCGTTCCACCATCACTGCGTGCAGGTTGATGGCCACGTCCATGCCGCCGAGCGCGGCGCCATAGACGAACAACAATGCGGCCAGGCCGACATGGCTGGACAGCAGACCCAACCCCGGCAAGCACAGGGCCGCCAGCGCGCCGAGCAGGACGATCAGGCGCCGGCTGCCGATCCGGCTGGCAGCCCAGCCGGCCAGCGGCATCGCGCTGACCGAGCCGATGCCGAGCGCCAACAGCATCAGCCCCAGTTCGGCTTCGCTGGCGTGCAGGCGGTCACGCGCGTAGGGCACCAGCGGCGCCCACGCCGAGAGGTTGATGCCTGCGACCAGGAAGCTGGCGCGCGTGGCCCACTCGCGCGCGCGCTGCGTGCCCATCAGCCCGGCGTCCGCCAGCCGGTGTGCCGCTGGATCATTCACCCAGCGCGCGGGCAACGAACGGCGGGGCGACCAGGACGCCGGTGTGCAGGTGGGCGCTGTAGTAAAGCGTGTCGAAAGCCTTGGCCTGCGCATCGGCCTGGCGGAAAGCGAAATCGACGCCTGCCTGCTTGCGCGCCAGGGTGACGCTCCACCAGCCGGTGGGATAGCACGGCTGCGGGAACGGCAGGGTCTTGAACGACTGGAAGCCGGCCTTGCCCATTTCCTGGCGCATTTCCTTGATCAGCTCCAGCAGCGCCAGCGGCGATTCGGACTGCTGCACCAGGATGCCGTCGTCCTTCAGCGCGCGGTAGCAGCTGTCGTAGAAGGCCTTGTTGAACAGGCCCTCGGCCGGGCCGACCGGATCGGTCGAATCGACGATAACGATGTCCACGCTGCCGGCCGGGCAATTGGCCATGTAGGCCACGCCGTCGTCGAACAGCAGCTCGGCGCGCGCGTCGCCATTGGACTCGCACAGTTCGGGGAAGTACTTCTCCGACATCCGCGTGACCTGCTCGTCGATGTCGCATTGGGTGGCGCTCTCCACGCCCGGGTGCTTGAGCACCTCGCGCAGCGTGCCGCAGTCGCCGCCACCGATGATCACCACGCGCTTGGGCGCGGCGTGGGTGAACAGCACCGGGTGGCTGATCATCTCGTGGTAGAAGAAGTTGTCGCGCGTGGTCAGCATCACCGCGCCGTCGATCACCATCAACTTGCCCCAGTCGGTAGTGTCGTAGATCTCGATCTTCTGGAACGGCGACTGCACCTCGTCCAGCTTGCCGGTGATGCGGTAACCGATGGCCGAGCCGGTGGGCTGGAAATGCTCGATGTACCAGTTGTCGTTGTTGCTCATGGGGGGATTCCTGTGCGACGGGGCCGGGGGCCAACAGCTGGGCGGCCGGGCGGGCGGGAGGGCGCGCATTGTAGCGAAGCCGCCCTGATGCGTCCGTTACCGTCCGCGTACGGCGCCTTGACCGCAAGTAGCAGGGTGGGGCGGGTAGAATGCGCGTCCCTCGCAAGTGTGCCGGAACCGCCCATGACCTGGTCCATCGACCATGCCCGCAAGACTTACTCGATCCCGCACTGGGCCGACGGGTATTTCGACGTTGATGAGGCCGGACACGTGGTGGTGCGCCCGACCGGCGCCGACGGTCCGGCGGTGTCGCTGCCCGAAGTGGTCGATGCCGCGCGCGCCTCAGGGGCCAAGTTGCCGCTGCTGGTGCGGTTCCCGGACATCCTCGGCCAACGCTTGGGCAAGTTGCAGTCGGCTTTCGGCCAGGCCCAGGCCGATTGGGACTACGCCGGCGGCTACACCGCCGTGTACCCGATCAAGGTCAACCAGCACCGCGGCGTGGCCGGCACTCTGGCCTCGCACCACGGCGAAGGCTTTGGCCTGGAAGCGGGCAGCAAGCCGGAGCTGATGGCGGTGCTGGCGCTGTCGCGCCCGGGCGGCCTGATCGTCTGCAACGGCTACAAGGACCGCGAATACATCCGCCTGGCGCTGATCGGCCGCAAGCTCGGCTTGCAGACTTTCATCGTCATCGAGAAGCCCTCCGAGCTGAAGCTGGTGCTGGAGGAGTCGCGCAAGCTCGATGTGAAGCCGGGCCTGGGCGTACGCATGCGCCTGGCCTCGCTGGGGGCGGGCAAGTGGCAGAACAGTGGCGGCGACAAGGCCAAGTTCGGCCTGTCCCCGCGCCAGGTGCTGGACCTGTGGAAGTCGCTGCGCGACACCGAGTACGCCGATTGCCTGAACCTGCTGCACTTCCACATGGGTTCGCAGATCTCCAACGTGCGCGACATCGCCAACGGCATGCGCGAGGCGACCCGCTACTTCGTCGAGCTTTCGCGCCTGGGCGCGAGGATCAGCCACGTCGATGTCGGCGGCGGCCTCGGCATCGATTACGAAGGCACCCGCTCGCGCAGCTATTGCTCGATCAACTACGGCCTGCATTCGTACGCCAGCAACATCGTCCAGCCGTTGGCCAATGCCTGCGAAGAACACGGCCTGCCGCAGCCGCGCATCGTGACCGAGTGCGGGCGCGCGATGACCGCGCACCATGCGGTCTTGATCGCCAATGTGTCCGAGGTCGAGCAGGCGCCCGAAGGCCGCGTGCCGGATGCGCACGACGACGAGCCGGCGGCCATCCGCCACCTGCGCGAGATCCACGAAGACCTGGACGTGCGACCGGCGGTGGAGCTGTTCCAGGAGGCCCAGCATTTCCATGCCGAAGGCCTGTCGGCTTATGCGCTCGGTCAGATCGACCTGGTCCATCGCGCGCGCATCGACGACCTGTTCTACGCCATTGCCCACGCCGTGCGTGCGCGCCTGAGCTTCGACGAGAAAAGCCACCGGCCGCTGCTGGACGAATTGAACGAGCGCCTGGTCGACAAGTATTTCGTCAACTTCAGCGTGTTCGAGTCGATTCCTGACGTCTGGGCGATCGACCAAGTGTTCCCGATCGTGCCGATCGAGCGCCTGGACGAAGCGCCTGACCGCCGCGGCGTGGTCTGCGACATGACCTGCGACTCGGACGGCATGGTCAAGACCTACGTCGAGAACGAAAGCCTGGACACCTCGCTGCCGCTGCATGCGCTGCGCTCGGGCGAGAGCTATCGGATCGGTTTCTTCCTGGTCGGCGCCTACCAGGAAATCCTCGGCGACATCCACAACCTGTTCGGCGATACCGACGCGGTGGAAGTGGCGGTCGAGGGCGAGGGGTATCGCATCGCGCAGCAGCGCCGTGGCGACACCACCGACGTGATGCTGGACTACGTCGGTTATCGCCTCGACGAACTGCGCGCCGCCTACGCCGAACGCATTGCCGCCGCGCAGCTGCCGGCCGCGCGCGCGCAAGAGTTGTCCGACGCATTGGAGGCCGGGCTGACCGGCTACACCTATTTGTCGGACGAACCGCTGGTCTGAGCGCGCACGGTGGCGGACACATGCCGCCGACGCCGGAATGGGGGATGATCGCCGGTGCCGGGCCCGCCCGGCCCTCGTCCTTCGTGGAGCACCGGCATGCAGGAACTGCTCAAGGCCGTGGCAATGGGACTGGCGATGCTGCTGCCCATCGCCAATCCGTTGACCACCGTGGCGCTGCTGCTCGGCCTGTCCACCGGCATGACCGCACAGGAGCGCAATCGCCAGGCCCTGCTGGCTTGCGGCTACGTATTCGCGATCATGTGCGTGTCGTACTACGCCGGCCAGGCGGTCATGGAAATCTTCGGCATCACTATTCCCGCCTTGCGCATCGCCGGCGGAATGATCGTGGCCTTCATCGGCTTTCGCATGCTGTTCCCGCGCGACAAGCCGGAGAACGCGCCCGAAGTGGAGAGCCGCACCGAGGAGCTGCGCCAGCACAGCAAGAGCGACATCGCCTTCATCCCCTTGGCCATGCCCAGCACCGCCGGGCCGGGAACGATCGCCCTGATCATCAGCACCGCGGCGGCAATGAAGGACGAAATGCCGTTCGCGCCGTGGATCATGTGGGGCGCGCCGCTGCTGACCTTTGCGCTGTTCTGCGTGATCCTGCTGCTGTGCCTGCGCAGCGCTGGCGCGATCATCCGCGTGATCGGCCAGAGCGGCGTGGATGCCTTCGCCCGGCTGATGGGCTTCCTGCTGGTCTGCCTGGGCGTGCAGTTCCTGATCAACGGGGTGCTCGACATCATCGAGGATTTCCCGCTGGCGGGCTGACGGCTCAGGACTCGCGCGCGACCTGGAACCCGGCGAACGACTGCGTCACCGGCATTATCTCCAGGCGATTGATGTTCAAGTGCGGCGGTAGCGTGGCGACGTAGAAGATGGCCTCGGCGATGTCCTCGGCGGTCATCGGGTTGGCCCCGGCGTAGAGCTTGTCCGAGGCGCCCTGGTCGCCATGGGTGCGGACCAGGGTGAATTCGGTCTCGGCCATGCCCGGTTCAATCGAGGTCACCCGCACCCCGGTGCCGTGCAGGTCCGAGCGCAGTCCCAGCGAGAACTGGCTGACGAACGCCTTGGTACCGCCGTAGGCGTTGCCACCCGGGTAGGGGTAGCTGGCCGCCACCGAGCTAATGTTGATGATGGCGCCCTTGCGCGCGATCAGACGCGGCAACAAGCGGTGGGTCAGGTTCACCAGCGCGGTGACGTTGGTGTCGATCATCGTGTGCCAGTCCTGCAGCGAAGCCGATTGCGCCGGGGCGGTGCCCTGGGCCAGGCCGGCGTTGTTCACCAGCAAGTCAATGTCCGCGAAGGCCGCCGGCAGCGCGGCCAGCGCCGCGTCCATGGCCGTGGTGTCGCGCACATCGAAGATCGCCGCATGCACCTGGTCGGCGCCGAACTCCTGCACCAGCGGCTGCAAGCGCTCGCCACGGCGGCCGGTGACGATCACGCGCCAGCCGGCAGTGGCCAGGCGCCGCGCAGCGGCCAGGCCGAAGCCGGAGGTGGCGCCGGTGATGAGGGCGGTCTGGGTCATGGCGGCTCCGAAGGAAAACGAAGGGCGGATTTTCGCACCATCGCACCCGGCTCGGTACGTCCATAAAAGAAAACCCGGCGCGAGGCCGGGTCGTCGAAGGATCTTGCGAGGTGGCTATTGCGCCTTGATCGCGATCGCCGGCAAACCGCTGCCGCTGAGCTTCTGCTTGGCTTCGGCCAGTTCGCTCGCGGTGCCGTAGGGCCCCATGCGAACGCGATAGACCGTGCGGCCGCCGATCTGCGCCGATTCGACCCGGGCACTGAGACCGAGCATGGCCAGCTTGGCCTTGGTCGATTCGGCATCGCCGGAAGCGCCGAACGAGCCGGCCTGCAGGATGTAGCGGACGTTGTCGGCGGTGGCCGGAGTGGCCGCGGTTGCGCGGGGCGCGACCGTCGCCGCCGTTGCCACGGTGCTGGCGACCGGCGGTGCGGAGGTCGGGGTGCGCACCGGCGCGGCTTCCGCGATCGGCTTGGGTACCGGGGCTTCCGAGACCGGTGCTGGCGGGCTGGCATTGACGCCGGTGGCGACAACGCTGGCGGGGGCCGGCGGCACCGGCTTGCCTTCCAGCGCGGCGCGGGCGCGCGCGGCTTCCTCCGCACGCGCGCTTGCGGCCAGCTCGGCGTCGGACATCTGCACTTCCTTGCCCGGCAGCAGCGTGTAGAAGTCGTACTGCGTCGGCGCGGCGGCATCGCCCTTGTCGGCGGGCTTGCCGGCCGGGCGTGGCAGCTCGGCCGGGGTGTCGACATCGGCATCGGCCACCGGCGCCGGTTGTGCGTCCGGGTTCGGATGCGGGCCGACGCGCAGGAAGCCGTCGCCATCCTTCTTGAACAGGCCCGGGGCAGCCAGGAACACCACCGCCGCGATCGCCGCGCCGGCCACCAGCCAGACCCAGCCTGGCGTGCCGTTGCTGCTGTTGCGCTTGGCCTGGCTCTTACCGCGTCGTGCTGCCATCTACTACTTCTCCAGTGGACTGCCGGGAACCTGGCGGTTCCTTACATTTTTTCCGGTGCGCTGACGCCGAGCAGTTCCAGGCCATTGGCCAGGACCTGGCGCGCGGCCTGCGCCAACGCCAGCTTGGCGTCGCGTTCTGCCGCATCGTCCACCAGCACCGGTGTCCCGTGATACCACGTGTGGAAGGCGTGCGCCAATTCACGCAGGTACTGCGCAATCTGGTGCGGTTCCAATGCCTCGCCGGCGGCCTCGACTACTTCCGGGTAACGCGACAGCTCGATCATCAGCCACAACGAAGTTTCGTCGTCGAGCTGGCCGAGGCCGGCGATGCCCCGGTTCAAATCGTGCGCCAAGCCTTTTTCCTGGCCCTGGCGCAGCAAGCTGCAGACGCGAGCGTGCGCATATTGCACGTAGAAGACAGGGTTGTCATTGCTCTGCTGGCGCGCGAGATCGATATCGAAAGTCAGCTGCGAATCGGGCTTGCGCGCGATCAGGAACCAGCGCACCGCATCGGCACTGGTCTCTTCGATCAGGTCGCGCAGGGTGACGTAGCCACCGGCACGCTTGCCGAGCTTCACTTCCTGGCCGCCGCGCATCACCGTGACCATCTGGTGCAACACGTATTCCGGCCAGCCCTTCGGGATGCCCAGTTCCATCGCCTGCAGGCCGGCGCGCACGCGGGCCAGCGAGCCGTGGTGGTCGGCGCCCAGCTCGGTGATCGCGCGCTCGTAGCCGCGTTGCCACTTGGTCAGGTGGTAGGCGACGTCCGGCACGAAATACGTATAGGTGCCGTCGGACTTGCGCATCACGCGGTCCTTGTCGTCGCCGAAGTCCGTCGACTTCAGCCAGAGCGCGCCGCCTTCTTCGTAGGTGTGTCCGGAGGCGATCAGCTTTTGCACTGCCTCCTCGACCTTGCCATCGTTGTAGAGCGAACTTTCGAGGAAGTAGATGTCGAAATCGACGCGGAAGGCGGCCAGGTCGTGGTTCTGTTCGTTGCGCAGGTAGGCCACGGCGAAACGGCGGATGGCGTCGAAGTCCTGCGGATCTTTGGCGCCGGTGACCAGATGACCTTCCAGGTCCACGGTCTGCCCGCTGAGATAGGCCTGGGCCACGTCGGCGATGTAGTCGCCGCGATAGCCGTCCTCAGGCCAGCCTTCGCTCTCGGGGGTCAGGCCAAGCGCGCGCGCCTGCACCGAGCGCGCCAGGTTCTCGATCTGCACGCCGGCGTCGTTGTAGTAGAACTCGCGCTTGACGTTCCAGCCGTTGGCATCGAGGACCCGCGCCAGGCTGTCGCCGATGGCCGCCGCGCGGCCGTGGCCGACGTGCAGCGGGCCGGTCGGGTTGGCCGACACGTACTCGACGCCTACGTTGCGGCCGTCGCCATTGAGGTTGCGACCGTAGTCGCCCCCCTCCTTGAGCACGCTGGCCGCCTCGCGCTGGTACGCGGTCGGGGTCAGATGGAAGTTGATGAAGCCGGGACCGGCGATCTCCACCCGTGCTACGTCGTCGCTGGCCGGCAGGGCCGCCAGCAACGCCTGCGCGATGGCGCGCGGGTTGCTGCGCGCCGCTTTGGCCAGCAGCATCGCGGCGTTGGTGGCGAAGTCGCCGTGCTCGCGGGTTTTCGGGCGTTCGACCACGAAGTCCGGCGGCAAAGTGTCGGCGGGCAAGGTGCCGTTGGCGCGCAAGGCTTCGATGCCTTGACCAATCAGGGCGCGGAGTTGGGGTTTCACGGAGGATTCTGCGCAGAACGAGAAAGGCGGCGATTTTAACCGACCGGACGGTAAGGAACGCGGCGGCCGTTCAGCTGCGGTCGCCGGAAGCGAGCCCAGCCCGTGCCCCGTACGCCGGGCCGGCGGTGGCCGAGGGCTTCAGAGCCAGCCGAGCGAGGCCATGGACACCGGGGAGCCGTCGCCGACGACGAAATGGTCGAGCAGGCGGATGTCGACCATCCGCAGCGCCTTCTGCACCTCTTCGGTCAGGCTGCGGTCGGCCGCAGAAGGTTGAGGATGCCCGGAGGGATGGTTGTGCCCGATGATGATGGCGGCAGCATTGTGGGCCAGGGCCCGGCGCACCACCTCGCGCGGATGGATCTGGGCACTGTTGATGGTGCCGCTGAATAGCTCTTCGAAGGCGACGGCGCGGTGCTGGTTGTCCAGGAACAGCACCGCGAAGACCTCTTGCTTGTGCGGGCGCAACCGCGCCGAGAAGTACTCGCCGGCATCGGTTGCATTCTTCAGCGCGGCGCCGCGCTCCAGACCGGCCCACAGATGGCGCTTGTTGAGCTCCAGTACCGCGGACAATTTGCAGGCCCGGGCCGGGCCCAACCCGGGCAGGCTCGTCATTTCGCGCGCGCCCCGCTCAAGCAGCCCGCGCAGCTTGCCCGCCTCCTGCAGGAGGTTGCGCGAGGTGACGACCGCATCCTCGCCACGGACCCCGGAGCCGAGGAAGATAGCCAGCAATTCAGCGTCGGTCAGCTTGCCCGGACCCTGGCTGATCAATCTTTCGCGCGGACGCAGTTCAGCTGGCCAATTCTTTATGTGCATATGGCTAGGATGCATGGCGCGCCGGGCAGCCGATATCAGTCCGGCCATGGCCTTCGGTTAATCTAATTCTCCTTGTATGTGTAGGAATTCCCTTACGTGACCGCCCCTTCCGAGTCCGTCCCGCTGCAGGGACAGCGAGTGCTGCTGTGCGTGGGCGGCGGTATTGCTGCCTACAAGTCCCTGGAACTGGTCCGCCGCCTGCGCGATGCCGGCGCCGATGTGCAGGTGGCGATGACCGCGGGCGCCCAGCAATTCGTGACGCCGCTCAGTTTCCAGGCGCTGTCCGGCTACCCCGCGCGCACCAGCCTGTGGGACAGCGCCGCCGAGCAGGCAATGGGCCACCTGGAACTGGCGCGCTGGGCCGATCGCGTCGTCGTGGCACCGGCCACCGCCGACCTGCTTGCGCGGCTGGCCCACGGCCACGCCGACGACCTGGTTACCACCCTGTGCCTGGCCACCACCGCGCCCGTCACCGTGGCACCGGCGATGAACCACCGCATGTGGCTGCACGCGGCTACCCAGGCCAATGTCGCCACGCTGGCTGCGCGTGGCGTGCAGGTGATCGGCCCGGCCGATGGGCCGCTGGCCGAGGGCGAGTCCGGGCCGGGTCGGCTGGTCGAGCCCAACGACCTGGTGCGCGCACTGGTGGAATCGGCTGTGCCGGTGGCCCCGGCGCAGGGCGATGGCCGCCTCGCGGGCCTGCGCCTGGTCATCAGCGCCGGCCCCACCTACGAAGACCTGGACCCGGTCCGCTACGTGGGCAACCGCAGCAGCGGCAAGATGGGCTTTGCCCTGGCTGCCGCTGCCGCGCGCCATGGCGCAGAGGTGGTTCTGGTGGCCGGCCCGGTCCACCTGGCCACGCCGGCGGGGGTGCAGCGGGTGGACGTGCGCTCGGCTGCGCAAATGCGCGAGGCCGTGCTGGGTGCCTTTCCGGCCGATATCTATATCGGCGCGGCGGCGGTGTCCGACTACACCCCGCGGCGTGCAGTCCCGCAGAAGATCAAGAAGACCGGCGAAACCCTGACCCTGGAGCTGGTGCGTACCCCAGACATCCTGGCCGAGGTCGCCGCGCAGACCGGCGCCCTGAAACTGGTGGTCGGCTTCGCCGCCGAGACCCACGATGTCGAGAAATACGCCCGCGGCAAATTGGCGGCCAAACGCCTGGACCTGATCATCGCCAACCAGGTCGGCGTCAGCGGCAGCGGCTTCGAAAGCGACGACAACGCCGCCACCGCCTACTGGCAGGGCGGCGAACGTATCTTCCCCAGCAGCAGCAAGGCCGCCCTGGCCGAAGGGCTGCTCGAATTGATCTCCGAGAGGCTGCAAGCATGAGCGTGACGGACCACCCCCTGCAGTTGAAGCTGCTCGACCCGCGTTTCGGCGACGAATGGCCGCTGCCGGCGTATGCGACCGCCGCCAGCGCCGGCATGGATCTGCGCGCTGCCACCGAGGCGTCGATGACGCTGGAACCAGGCGATGCCGTCCTCGTCCCGAGCGGCATCGCCATCCATATCGACGACCCCGGCCTGTGCGCGGTGATCCTGCCGCGTTCCGGCCTGGGCCACCGGCATGGGATCGTGCTGGGCAACGGTACTGGCCTGATCGACGCCGACTATCAGGGACCGCTGCTGATCAGCGTCTGGAACCGGGGCCGGGAGGCCTTCACGATCGCGCCGGGGGACCGCATCGCCCAACTCGTCTTGCTGCCGATCGTGCGCGCGACGTTGCAGGTGGTAGATACTTTCACCGACAGTGCACGAGGTACGGGTGGATTCGGCCACACCGGCGTGCGCTGACAGGGGGCTGTCGAGATGAGCAGGACGAACGAAGGCGGGCAGGCCGTGTCCGGCCTGCGCAGGTCCGCGCCGTTGCTGGCGCTGCTGGCTTTGCTGCTGGCGGCGTGGTTCGGCTGGAACGGGTATGTGCAGTGGCGGCACGACAAGGCAGTCGAGGCAGTCAACGCCTCGCGTGACCGTGCGCTGGGCGATATCGGGCGCGCGCTGGCGGCCCAGGCCGGGCAGTACGACAAATTGCTGCAGGACCCGCAGGTCGTCGCCGCGCTCGCCGCTGGCGACGCCACGGCCGCCGCGACGGTCATCCGCGAACGCTTCAAGGGTGCCGAGGACGTGCAGATCTGGGGCGCCGACCTGGCCGACGCCTACGCCGATAGCGCCAACTTCGGCTATTCGCGGCTGGCCTTACTCGAAGCCGCGCTGCAGAACGAAAAAACGCAAGTACGCGTAGTCCGCGACGGCGGTCAGCCGCGGCTGGGCGTGGCCGCGCGCGTGCAGTTGGGCGAGATGCCGGCGGTGAGTTTCGTGCGGCTGCCGCTGCTGCGCCTGACCGAGCCGTTCAATGCACTGGACGTGCCATCCGATGGCTACCTGGCGTTGCGCCAGGGCGGATTCAATGTGGTGCAGAAGGGAGACGCGTCGCTGGCCAACTCGGCCGAATCCATGTCGCGCCCCCTCGGCAAGGAAGGGCTGCGCCTGGCCGCCGCGGTGCAGGAAGTCGACAGCGGTCCGCTTGGCCTGGGCGCCATTCCGTGCCTGATCGTCGCCGTTCTGTTGGGGCTGCTGGCGATGCTGGCGGTGCTGGCGGCGCGTGGCCGCGTGCGTCTGCCCAAGCGACGCGCAACACCAGAGGACAGCAGCGACGCGCCAACCTTGAGCGAAAGCCTGCGCCAGGAAGCGGAAGTCGCCGCGGTAGCGGCGGCTGCCTCGCCGGCAGACGAGGACGGGGCGGGCGCTGTTCGCCGCGTTGCCGCGCCCACCGTGGTTGCCGATATCTTCCGCGCTTATGACATCCGCGGCATCGTCGGCAAGGAACTCAACCCGGGCGTGGCCGAACTGATCGGCCAGGCGATCGGCAGCGTGATGCAGGCGCAGGGCCTGCGCGATGTAGTCGTTGGTCGCGACGGCCGTTTGTCCGGGCCAGAGTTGACCGCGGGCTTGATCGAAGGCCTGCGCCGCGCCGGCTGCCAGGTCACCGACATCGGCCTGGCGCCGACGCCTGTGGTTTATTTCGCCGCCTATCACCTGCGCGCGGGCAGCTGCGTGGCGGTGACCGGCAGCCACAATCCGCCGGACTACAACGGGTTCAAGATCGTGGTCGGCGGCGAGACGCTGGCCGGCGATGCCATCACCGAGCTGTACCAGCGCATCGCCGAGGGCCGCCTGCATACCGCGGGTGAACCTGGCGGCCTCAGCCAGCGCGATGTCAGCGACGACTACATCCAGCGCATCGCCGATGATGTCCAGCTCGACCGCCCGCTCAAGGTGGTGGCCGACGCCGGCAATGGCGTAGCCGGCGAGATTGCGCCGCGCCTGCTCGAAGCGATTGGCGCCGAGGTCATCCCGCTGTATTGCGACGTGGACGGCACCTTCCCGAACCACCATCCCGACCCGAGCGAGCCGCACAACCTCGAAGACCTGGTGCAGATGGTGCAGCGCTTCGACGCCGACATCGGCCTGGCGTTCGATGGCGATGGCGACCGCCTTGGCGTGGTGACGCGCGAAGGCAAGATGGTCTTCCCCGACCGCCTGTTGATGCTGTTCGCGGCCGATGTACTGCAACGCAATCCGGGCGCGTTGATCATTTACGACGTCAAGTGCACCGGCAAGCTGCAGGACTTCGTGTTGCGCCACGGCGGCAGCCCGATGATGTGGAAGACCGGGCATTCGCTGATCAAGTCGAAGATGCGCGAGACCGATGCCGAGCTGGCCGGCGAGATGAGCGGCCACTTCTTCTTCAAGGAGCGCTGGTACGGCTTCGACGACGGCCTGTATGCCGCCGCGCGGTTGCTGGAAGTGCTGGCGCAGCGCGAGGAGACGCCTTCGGAAGTGCTGGCCGAGCTGCCGGACGGCCTGTCCACGCCGGAAATCAAGGTGCCGGTGGACGGCTCGCCGCATGAGCTGGTGGCGCGCTTCGTCGCCGCCGTGCAAGCCCAGGCTGAGGGTTCCGCGTTCGAAGGTGCGCGCATCGCCACCATCGATGGCCTGCGTGCGGACTTCACCGATGGCTGGGGCCTGGTGCGCGCATCCAACACCACGCCGGTGCTGGTGCTGCGCTTCGAGGCCGAGAATGAGGCGGCGCTGGCGCGTATCCGCGCGCTGTTCAAGGCTCAGTTGGCCGAGCTGCTGCCGGGGCGCGAGATCGAGCTGTAGCGGCTGCTGGACAGAAAGCAAAAAGGGCGGCCGATTGGCCGCCCTTTTTTTTCTGGTTGATCCCCAATCAGCTCGACTGCGGGGCTCGCATGACGCGGTAGCGCGCGATGATCTGTTCGATCTCGCCATCCAGTTCGGCGCGCTGGCGCTCGAAGCTGGCCTGCAGGCGCTGCTGCCAAATCAGTTCGCGATGCCGGGCCTGGATATCCTTGGCGAGCTTGTCGGCCACCTTCTGCCCGGCCAGCTCGCGATTGCCGGCTTCGCGCAGGAGGGTGATCAGGCCGTCGCGCAGGCTGGTGACGTTGTAGCGGGCGGTCTGCACGTTGTTGTCGATCAGCGCGGTGCGCTCAGCAAACACCCGGCGCAAGTCATCCTCGCTCTGGAAGGTGGTCAGCAGGGCCTGCTCGGTGCGCTTGCGGGTCTGCTCGGCGGCCAGGTCGGCCTGCGCCTGTGCCGCGGCCGCGGTGGCGGCAGCACGCTCCTCGGCGCTCAGGGCACGGTCGATCGCGGCACTGCGCGTGCCGCTGTTGGCGTTGAACTCCTCGCGAGCGCGGTCGAGCGCATCCGAAGGTAGCGTATCGCTGCACACGCGCTGGCCGTTCTGGTCCCAGCAATAGAGCTTCTTCGACGTGGCCGGCGCCTTGCTGTTCTTCTTCGGCTGGGCGTGCGCGGGCAACGCCAGCACGGCAACGGCTATGGCGGCGATGCCGAGCATCGCCTTCCTGGTGTTTGGCATCATGGCAGCCCCCTGCTGTCCTCAGCCCGATGTGTCGGTACCGTAGCGGGCACGGTAGGCCAGCAACGGTTCGCGGTAGCCGACAAGTTCCGGGTTTCCGGCGGCAAAATCAAGCAGGTCGCCCAGATTGGCCACCGCCACCACGGCGATGCCGGCCTCGGCCGCCACCGCCTGCGCCGCCGAGCGCCGGTCCTGCTCGCTGGCGATCTCCTGCCGGTCGAGCGCGACAACAATCCCCGCCGGCTCGCCGCCGGCCTCGCGGATGATCGACAGGGCCTCGCGGATGGCGGTACCCGCGGTGATCACGTCATCGACAATCAGCACCTTGCGCCCGGCCAGTGGCGCGCCGATCAGGCTGCCGCCCTCGCCGTGGGCCTTGGCTTCCTTGCGGTTGAACGCCAGCGGCAAGTCGCGGCCTCGGCCGGCGAACTCGCATGCCAGCGCGGTGGCCAGCGGGATGCCCTTGTAGGCCGGGCCGAAGACCAGGTCGAAGTCCAGGCCGGCGGCATCGATTGCATCGGCATAGCAGCTGGCCAGCGCGGCGGTCTTGGCGCCCGAATCGAAGCGCCCGGCATTGAAGAAGTACGGGCTCAGGCGGCCGGACTTCAAGGTGAACTCGCCAAAGCGCAGGGCATCGGCGGCCAGGGCCAGTTCGAGGAAGCGTTGCCGGTGGTCGGTCATGGCGAGCGGGGTTGAGGGGGGAGGACAAAAGCATAGCGGCTCCGGCCGTCGAAGGTCGCTTGCGGTACGCTTTGTGGATTCTTCGTGCCACATCTACTTCTATCCATGCGCATCATCAGCTTCAACGCCAACGGCCTGCGCTCGGCGGCCAGCAAGGGCTTTTTCGATTGGTTCGCCCAGCAGGAGGCCGACGTGCTCTGCGTGCAGGAGACCAAGGCCCAGGAGCACCAGCTGGCCGGCCCGGAATTCCTGCCGCCGGGCTACCGCGCCTGGTTTCGCGACGCCACCACCAAGAAGGGCTACAGCGGCGTGGCGATCTACAGCCGCCGCGAGCCGGACGAGATCCGCACCTCGCTGGGATGGGACGAGTTCGATGAAGAAGGGCGTTATATCGAGGCCCGCTATGGCGACCTGAGCGTGGTCTCGTTCTATATCCCGTCCGGCTCCTCGGGTGAGCTGCGGCAGGGCTTCAAGTTCAAGGTGATGGACTGGTTGCGGCCCACGCTCGCGCAATGGCTGGCCAGCGACCGCCAATACGTGTTGTGCGGCGACTGGAACATCGTGCGTTCGGCGCTGGACATCCGCAATTGGAAGTCGAACCAAAAGAATTCAGGCTGCCTGCCGCCCGAGCGCGATTGGCTCAACGGCCAGTGCGCCGACCAGCTGGCCGATGTCGACGCCACGCTCGGCCGTGGCTGGGTGGATACCTACCGCGTATTGCATCCCCAGGGCGAGGACTACACCTGGTGGAGCAACCGCGGCGCCGCCCGCGCCAACAACGTGGGTTGGCGCATCGACTACCAGTTCGCCACGCCCGGCCTGCGTGAGCGGCTGCGCGGCTGCTCGATCTACCGTGACCAGCGCTTCTCCGACCACGCGCCCTACATCGTGGACTACGACCTGTGAGCCCGGCGCCCGCCGCGCCGGCCGCGGCGAAGACCTCCTACAAGGGATGGGCCGGCATCCGCCGCGCCTTCGCCACGCCTTCGGCGGGCGCGATGGCGCTGCTGGGCTTCGGTAGCGGCTTGCCGTTCCTGCTGATCGCCTCGCAGACGCTGTCCACGCGCCTGCGCGACAACGGCCTGGAATTGCGCGACATCGGCCTGATCAGCCTGGCCAGTTTCTTCTACCTGCTGAAGTTCCTGTGGGCGCCGTTGCTGGACCGCCACGCATTCCCGCTGTTGGGCTTTCTCGGCCGCCGCCGGTCGTGGCTGCTGGTCTCCCAGGTTGGCGTGGCGGTAGCGCTGTTCGCGCTGGCGTATTCGCGCCCGGAGCTGGGCGTGGCCGGGCTGGTGGGCTGGGTGCTGTTCGCCTCGTTCATGGGCGCCACCCAGGATTCGGTGGTCGACGCCTACCGTATCGAGGTCGCGCCGGAGAGCGCGCAGGCGGCCCTGGCGGCTACCTACATCTTCGGTTATCGGCTGGGGCTCATCGTCGGCGGTGCCGGTGCCCTGTACCTGGCCGAATTCCTCGGCTGGCAGTGGGCCTACATGGCGATGGCGGCGCTGATGGCGTTGCCGGTGCTGACCACGCTGTTGTGCCGTGAGCCGGCGCGGCCCGAGGTCACGGTCGCCCGTTCCATCGATATCGCCGGCGCTTTCTGGCAGCCGATCAGCAGCTTCTTCTCCCGCAATGGCGCCGGCGTGGCCGTGGCGTTGCTTCTGTTCGTGGGCTTCTTCAAGTTTCCCGACCAGGTCATCGGGGTGATGGCCGGTCCGTTCTACCTGGATTCGGGCTTCAGCAAGGCCGATATCGCCACGGTGTCGAAACTATTCGGCGTGTGGATGGGCCTGGTCGGCGCCTTTGCCGGCGGCGCGGCAGTCGCCGCGTTCGGCTTCCGCCGCATGCTGCTGGTGGCGGCGCTTGGCGTGGCCCTGTCCAACCTGGCGTTCCTGCTGATGGCCCAGCACCCTGGGGAGCTATGGGCGTTTTATGCGGCGCTTTCGGCCGACAACTTGTTCCAGGGGTTCGCCGGCGTGGTGCTGGTCGCCTTCATGTCCTCGTTGACCGACCGCAACTTCACCGCCACCCAATACGGGCTGTTGGTCTCGCTGGCCAACCTGCCCGGCAAATTCGTCGGCGGTGCTTCCGGCTACATCGTCGAGGCCACCTCGTACTCGGCCTTCTTCATCCTCAGCGCGCTGACGGTGATCCCCACCCTGCTGTTGCTGGCGTGGCTGTGGCGGCGCATTGTCGATCCAGTCGCGCCGCTTCCGGCGACTGCCGATTGAAAGGTGCGCCGGAACTACCGATGATGCGTTCCCGAGGGGGGATCCTCGGACACACCGTGTTGGGGAGTGAAATGACCGATCTGGTTCTGCGCGACATCGATCCGATGCTGGTCGACCGCATCCGGCGCATTTCCGTCGCCCGCGGCTGGACCCAGCACCAGACGGTCATCAACCTGATCGAGCAGGGGCTGTTCGCCTCGGAGCACGAAGTCCACGGCGGTTTCGAGCACCCGGAGGTCGATGCGCTGGCCGACGCCATCGCCGCGCTCAAGCTGCTGCCGACCGGCGCCAGCTTCTAAACCCTTCAGGCGGGATGGATCGCGCCCAGGATGCGCGGACCACGGGCACCGCTGACCGCCGGCAAGTTACCCGGCCGCGCCGCCAGCGTTTGTGCCGCCAGCCAGGCGAAGCCCATCGCTTCCATATAGTCCGGATCCAGGCCGTGCACCTGGCTCGATTCGACCACCGCCGCCGGCAGCCGCGCTGCCAACGCGGCCATCAGGACGGGGTTCCGCACGCCACCGCCGCAGACCAGCACGCGGCGGGTGTCCGCCTGGTGCGCCTCCAGCGCGTCGGCGACGGTGGCGACAGTCAACGCCAGCAGGGTCGCCTGGACATCCGCAGGCGCCGCGCCCGCGGCCGCCGGCGCGGCCAACGCCCAATCGAGATGGAACTGCTCGCGGCCGGTGCTTTTGGGCGGCGGCAGCGCGAACCACGGCTCGACCTGCCACTGCGCCAGCAAGGCTGGCAGCACCTGCCCACTGGCGGCGAACGTACCGCCGGCGTCGAACGGCTGGCCGGTGTGGCGCTGGCACCAGGCATCCATCAGGGCATTGGCCGGGCCGGTGTCGAAGCCGCGCACCACGCCTTGCCGCGGAATCAGCGTGAGGTTGCCGATGCCACCGAGGTTGAGCACCGCGCGATCTTCATCGCCGTTGCCGAGCATGGCCAGGTGGAAAGCCGGCATCAGCGGCGCGCCCTGGCCGCCAGCGGCGACGTCGCGGCGGCGGAAATCGGCGACGGTGGTGATGCCGGTGGCTTCGGCAATCCGGTTCGCATCGCCCATCTGCCAGGTAAAAGCCGGTGTGGCCTGGGGGCGATGGCGCACGGTCTGGCCGTGCGAGCCGATCGCGCGGATACGTGAAGCGGGCAAGCCGCTGAGCGCGAGCACGGTATTGGCGGCTTCGGCGAAAGCCTCGCC
>DATCVI010000025.1:0-2767 GCA_036566925.1 Stenotrophomonas sp. | reverse complement strand
CGGTGGGCGTCGGCCGGGACGCGGCCGTGGCGGGATGCAGCCAGTGCGCGCCAGCGGGCGGCCAAGGCATTGCCTCCCTGGCGCAATGGATCTCGGGCTTCGACCAGCGCCGCCAAGTCGCACGCCAGCGCCTGCGCGCGGGCCCCCTTCGCTTGCAGCAGCATGGCTGCCAGGCGGGGATGCGTGCCCAGCGCCAGCATGCGCCGGCCGAGGTCGGTGAGGGTGCCGGATGCGCCGAGCGCCCCAAGGCGTTGCAGCAGCTCGCGCGCGGCGGCCAGCGCGCCGGCCGGCGGCGGGTCGACGAAGCGCAGCGCGGCACTGCCCCAGGCCGCCAGTTCCAGCGCCAATGCCGCCAGCTCGACCTGGCCAATCTCCGCGCGCCGCTGCGCTTCGAGCCGCTGCGATTGCGGCCACAGCCGATAAGCCCAGCCTTCGGCAACACGCCCGGCGCGGCCGGCACGTTGATCGGCCGATGCCTGCGAGACAGCCGCCAACTCAAGCCGCGAAAAACCGCTGTTGGGGTCGTAGGCGGGCTCGCGCGCCAGGCCGGCATCGACCACCACGCGCACGCCCGGCAAGGTAACCGAGGATTCGGCGACATTGGTTGCCAGGACAACGCGGCGGTGGCCTTCGGGGTCGGGCTGCAACACCCGCGACTGCTGTTCGATCGGCAGCTCGCCATGCAGCGGCAACACCTGCACCGCCGGATCGAGCACGGCTTCCAGCGCCGCCTGCACCCGCGCGATCTCGCGCTGGCCCGGCAGGAAGGCGAGTACGTCACCCGGGTGGTTTGCCAGCGCGTGTTCCACCGCGCGGCGCATCTGCGGTTCCAGCGCCTCGTCGCGGCGCGCCGGGAAATGCGCGATCTCCACCGGATAACTGCGGCCTTCGCTGCTCAGGCGCGGCGCATCGAGAAAACGCGCCAGGCGTTCGCCATCGAGGGTGGCCGACATCACCACGATGCGCAGGTCCTCGCGCAATTGCGACTGCACGTCCAGCGCCAGGGCCAGGCCGAGGTCGCCGGCCAGGTGGCGTTCGTGGAATTCGTCGAACACGATCGCGCCGACGCCTTCCAGCAGCGGGTCGTCCTGGATCATCCGGGTCAGGATGCCCTCGGTGACCACTTCAATGCGGGTGCGCGCGCTGGTGCGGTTCTCGAAACGGATGCGGTAGCCGACCGTGCCGCCCACGTCTTCGCCGAGCTGGCGGGCCATGAAACCGGCCGCGCTGCGCGCCGCCACCCGCCGCGGTTCCAGCATCACGATGCGCTGGTCGCCGCGCCACGGCGCATCAAGCAGCGCCAACGGCACCTGGGTGGTCTTGCCGGCGCCGGGCGGCGCTTCCAGCACCAGCCGCGGGTGCTGGCGCAGGCTCTCCTGGATGCGCGGCAGCAGGGGCGTGATCGGGAAATCGGGAGTTGCCATCGCGCGCATGATAAGGCGCCACGCCTGCGACCACGCCTGCGCCGGCTACAATGCCGCGCTTTGGAATGCGGCCCGGCCATGCAACTGATCGACATTGGCGCCAACCTCACCCACGACTCCTTCGACCGCGACCGCGACGCCGTGCTGCAGCGTGCGCGCGACGCCGGCGTGGCGCAGATGGTCATTACCGGCGCCAGCCGCGAGCATTCGCCGCTGGCCCTGGACCTGGCCCGGCAACACCCCGGCTTCCTCTATGCCACCGCAGGCGTGCATCCGCATCACGCGGTCGAATACACCGAGGAGTGCGACGCCGAGATGCGCGCGTTGCTGGCGTATCCCGAGGTGGTGGCGGTCGGCGAGTGCGGCCTGGACTATTTCCGTGACTTTTCACCGCGCCCGGCACAGCGTCGCGCCTTTGAGCGCCAGCTGCAGATCGCCGCCGACCTCGCCGCCGCCGGTAATCCGAAGCCGTTGTTCCTGCACCAGCGCGATGCCCATGCCGATTTCCTGGCGGTGATGAAGCAGTTCGACGGCCAGGTCGGCGCGGCCGTGGTGCATTGCTTCACCGGCACGCGCGAAGAGCTGTTCGATTACCTCGACCGCGACTGGTACATCGGCATCACCGGCTGGCTGTGCGACGAACGCCGCGGCGCGCACCTGCGCGAGCTGGTCAAGCACATTCCCGGCGAGCGCCTGATGATCGAGACCGACGCGCCGTACCTGTTGCCGCGCACGCTCAAGCCGATGCCCAAGGACCGGCGCAACGAACCGATGTTCCTCTCGCACATCGTCGAGGAGCTGGCGCGCGACCGTGGCGAAGCCGTGGCCACCAGCGCCACGCTGACCACCGCCGCCGCACGCCGCTTCTTCCGCTTGCCGGGCTAATCTTCGGCGGCCGCGGCCAGCGCCCACAGGTGGCGCAGCACCGGCGTGTTGGCGCGCGCGGCCGGATCGGTGGCCAACGCCAACCGGGCCAACGGCACGCGGCCCTCGATACTTAGATACCGCACACCCGGCAACTGCACCTGCGCGGTCGAGGCAGGCACGACCGATACACCGAGTTCGGCCGCCACCAGGTTGACGATCGACGACATCTGCGGCGCTTCCTGGGTGATCTGCAGGCTGAAGCCGGACTCGCGGCACACCGCCAGGATTTCGTCGTACAAGCTGCTGCCGAAGCTGCGCGGGAACAGGATGAACGGCTCGCCGGCCAGCGCCGACAGCGGCGCACTGGCGCGCGCGGCCAGCGGATGCGCGGCAGGCACGGCGATCAGCATCGGTTCGTCGGCGAAGCGCAGCAGGTCGAGATCCGGCGGCGGTGCGCTCGGGGTGTAGCGGATGAA
>DATCVI010000024.1:0-2350 GCA_036566925.1 Stenotrophomonas sp. | reverse complement strand
CCGACGCTGGCCACCACCGCTTCGATCAGGCGCACCGGGTCTACCTGCAGCAGGTCGCGGTAGCGCTCCTGCTGGAAATGTTCGGCGATGCTGTCGCCGAGCCCGACGATCAACGCGGCGGCACCAGCGATCATCATGTGCGTGCGCAGCCCGGCGGCATGCCGGCCCATCTCGCGCTCGATCCCGAGCACCCCGCCCAGCGCCATCGCGGCGGCTACCCGCAGCAGCACGAAAAGATCCTGGCTCAAGTGTTCCACGCACTGTCCTCGGCTTGGGGCATGGCCGCACCATCGCAATCCCCCGGCCGACGCGAGGTGAAGGCCGCTCGGTCTATGCTCTGGCGATGAAACCGCATTCGCCCGCCTGCGACCGCAACCAGGAACCGATCCTGGCCGTGCTGCGGCAGTACTTCGGCGATCGCCGCCATGTGCTCGAACTGGGCAGCGGCACCGGCCAGCATGCGGTCCACTTCGCCGCCGGCCTGCCGTGGCTGCAATGGCAGGCCAGCGATGCCGCGGCCGCATTGCCGGGCATCAACGCCTGGCGCGAGGAAGCCGCGCTGGCCAACCTGCCGCTGCCGTTGAGCTTGCAGGCGGTACCCGGCGCCGGTTTGCAGCCTCCGCCGGCGCTGCCCGCCGATGCCGACGGCCGCGGTTTCGATGCGGTGTTCAGCGCCAACACGCTGCACATCATGGGCTGGCCGCAGGTGCAGGCGCTGTTCTCGGCACTGCCTGCCATTACGCGACCCCAGGCGCTGCTGGCGATCTATGGACCGTTCAAGGTGGACGGGCAGTACACCAGCGAAAGCAATCGCGCCTTCGACGGTTGGCTGGCGCGCGAGTATCCCGAGGGTGGCCTGCGCGACATCGAGGCCGTGCATGCGTTGGCGCTGGCGGCCGGCTTTGAACCGATCGCCAACTTCGCCATGCCGGCCAATAACCAATTCCTGTTGTGGCGCCGCGGCGGTCCGCGGATGCTCGGGCGCTAGGCGCGACGCGGTCGCTCCAGCCACCAGCTGGCGGCAACCAGCAGCACGAAGGCCCACCACGCAGGCCAGCGCGATCCCGGCAGCGCCGGTGCCTGCGCTATCGGGCCGGTCGCGGCAGCACGAACCTGTCTCGCGGTAGCGGCAGCCAGGTCATGTTGATACCAGGCCCGCGCCTGGGCCGGGTCGCGCACGTAGAAGGCGTGGCGCTGTTCGCCCTGGACCAGGACATGCCAGCCGGCTTGCGAGGGCCAATAAGCGGCGCAGGCGCGCGAGCCGGTCGCGGGGTCTTGCTGCAGGCGCTGGCTGGCGCCTGCAGGGTCGAGAATCCGTGCGTCTTCGGCGACGCCGCACACCGCCATGCGTTCCCCCGTCCATGCCACGGCCGGCAGTTCGACACCGGCCTGCGGGCTGCGACGCGCGCGCGCCAACTCGGCCAACGCCTGGCTCCAGCGACGACCGTGGCGGGCGGAATCGCCGGCCAACGGCAGACGGTAGCTGTCGGTCAGCGTAGTGACACCGATCCGGCCTTCACCGGCAGCGCGCCACCAGGCATACGCGCGCAGCTTGGCATCGCTAGCGAGCACGGCCAGCGGCAGGGCCGGCGCGTAGTCGCGAACGTTCAGTGCCGCACTCGGTTCGCCTGCGGCATTGACCGGCACGGCCAACGGCGTGATGCCCTCGCCGCCGCGCATCGGCAGGCCGAGTTGGGCGAGTGCACCGCGCAGGCCGGCATCGGCCGGCCCGTCCAGGCGCACCAGCACGCCCAGGCCGCGCTGCACGGCTGCCAGCACGCTCTCGCGCTGCCCACGTGATAGGGAGCCTAGCGCGCGCTGATCCAGCCACAGCAGGTCGAAGCGGTCGAGCGTGGCGGCCTCCATCGGCAACGGCGCATCGCCCAGTTGCAGGCCGTTGCCGACGGCAATCTGGGTATGCAGCGAGAGGCCGGCATCGGCGGCCCAGCGACGCAGGTACTTCCATTCCGGCTGCGGCGCGCCGGCCATGATCCATACGCGCAGCGCGGGTGCTTCGATCACCTGCAGTGGCAGCGGCTGGCGCTCGCGTTCGGCGCCGGTGCGGTCGAGGACGCGCACGGCGAACAAGGTTTGGCCGGCCATGCGTGCCTGCCCCTGCAAGGCAAAGCGGCCCTGCGCATCGGCGGCTGCGGCATCCACCCGGCGGCCGGTGGGATCGAGCAGTTCAACGCGCGCATCGGGCAGGCCGGCGAGTTGGCCACGCACGCTGAAGTCGTTGCCTGGCGCGACCGGCGCAGGTGCCGTTAGCCGGATCAGGCCCGGTAACGGCGCCGCCGGCACGAATTGCAGCGGCAGGCCGGCGACGGCGTCGCGGTCGCGCGCTGGCAGG
>DATCVI010000023.1:0-28506 GCA_036566925.1 Stenotrophomonas sp. | reverse complement strand
GGCGCTGCCGGCCTCGGCCCCGCCTCGATGCAGCGGATTGGGCAGCGCTTGGCCCTGCTCGGTGAAAGCCAGTGAAACCGAATTGAGGCAGTGGCGCTCGCCGGTGGGCGGCGGGCCGTCGGGAAACACGTGGCCCAGGTGGCTGCCGCAGCGCGCGCACGTGATTTCGGTGCGGATCATGCCGTAGCTGGTGTCGCGGATCTCGCGCACGTGATCAGCGGCATAAGGCGCGAAGAAGCTCGGCCAGCCGGTGCCCGAATCGAACTTGGCGCTGGAGCGGAACAGCGGCAGGCCACACAGGCGGCAGGTGTAGACGCCTTCAAGCTTGTTGTCGAGGAACACGCCGCAGAACGGCGCCTCGGTGCCGTGCTGGAGCAGGACCCGC
Organism: Stenotrophomonas sp.; assembly: GCA_036566925.1. GTDB lineage: Bacteria > Pseudomonadota > Gammaproteobacteria > Xanthomonadales > Xanthomonadaceae > Stenotrophomonas_A. Next base: position 28,121 of record DATCVI010000023.1, on the reverse strand, counting down.
TTTTCTTCTTCGGTGAGCCCGGCCACCAACGCGTCGCGTTGTTCGGTGGAGGGCGGAGTCAGGTCGAAATCGCTCATGGTCGATGCGTCCGGTGGGGGCGCGGAGGCGCCGGGTCGACGGTGGTAATGTGGGCGTCCTGCGTTCGTTCAAGGAATGACCATGCGCTGCCTGTCGATGTTGGCATGCCTGCTCGGCCTATCGATCGCGCCGCCCATCGCCCACGGAGAGACGCTTGTCATGCACCATGCCACCGGTACGTTCGAAGTCAAATTGAAGCCGCAGCCGGCCCGCGAGGATGCCGGCCTGGGGCGCCTGTCGCTGGACAAGGTCTTCCAGGGCCCGCTCAACGCTGTTTCACGCGGCGAGATGCTGGCCGCGCGCACCGCGCAGGAAGATTCAGCCGCCTATGTGGTGATAGAGAGCGTGGAAGGAACGCTGGAGGGGCGCAGCGGCGGTTTCGTGCTTGTCCATCGCGGCCTGCTTGATCGCGGCGCCCAAACCCTGGCGATCACCGTGGTGCCGGACTCCGGCACCGGTGCATTGGCCGGCCTGCGCGGCGAGATGAACATTCGCATCGAAGGCGGCGTGCATTATTACGACTTCGATTACACCCTGCCGGGTGATTGAAGGGACACGGTTATGTTGAAGACCAAGCCATTGGTGGTCGCGATTGCGCTGGCAGCAGTGATGCATGGCGCGCCTGCTGCCGCGCAGTTGGCCGACCCGACCAAAACGCGCTCCACCACGCAGATCGTGCCGCCACCGCCACCGCCTCCGGTGCGGCAGATAGACCCGGTGCGTCCGCCGGCACCGACCCTCCCCAGCAAGTTGGGCCAGCGCGAGCAGAGCGCGCCGATCCAGGCGCCACCGCCCCCGGGCGTGCCCGCGCCGCAAACGCCGGCGCACCGCATCGGCACGGCCCCGGCCAAGGTCTACGACCGCAATGGGCGCGCCCTCAATGGCATGGAACAAGTCGGCCCAAATCGGGTTCGCGACACCCGCACCGGCCGCTACTACAACACGGTGCCTGCGGGTGACGGACAACGCGTCGAACCGTGAGCGGGCGCGGGGTAAATGAACGTGGGCATGAACCGTTCAAGCTGTTGTCGCGCAGTCAGCGCGATCAAATTCCAGATCACCGGCATTTCTCGTGTGATTAACCGCCGTCGCGCCATTTTGGTCCCGTACCGCGAGAGCTTCGCAAGCGGTGCATCCCCAACCAAAAGAGAGTGCAGTCATGGGTAACCAGAATCAGCAGAACCAGCGCGGTCAGCAGGGTCAGCAGGGCAACATGCAGCAGGATCAGCAGGGCCGGCAGCAGGGTCAGCAGCAGTGGGACCAGGACCAGCAGCGCGGCAACCAGAAGCAGGACCAGCAGCGCGGCAACCAGAGCAACCAGAAAGACCAGCAGCGCTGACACCCTCTGCGAAGACACGACGGCGCGCATTGCGCGCCGTTTTCGTGCGCGCTATTCGGGAATCGGCAAGGCCAGCGTTTCCTTGACTTCCTCCATCACGATGTAGCTCTTGGACTCGCGCACGTGCGGCAAGGTCAGCAGGGTGCTGCCGAGCAGCTTGCGATAGGAGGCCATCTCGTTGATGCGGGCCTTGATCAAGTAGTCGAAGTCTCCCGAGACCAGGTGGCATTCGAGCACGTTGGGCAGCTTGAGCGCGGCGCGGCGGAACTCTTCGAAGATGTCGCCGGATTTGTAGGCCAGGCTGATTTCCACGAACACCAGCAAGCTCGCCTTGAGGTATTGCGGGTCCAGGCGCGCGTAGTAGCCGGTGATGGCGCCATCGCGTTCAAGCCGGCGCACGCGCTCGGTGCAAGGCGTCGTGGAAAGGCCCACGCGCTCGCCGAGTTCGGTGAACGAAATGCGCCCTTCCGCTTGCAGGATGCGCAGGATCTTGCGGTCGATCTTGTCCAGTTCGCGGTTGCGGGCGGGCATGGGGTCTCGGCAAACGGTAGGGTTGTTGGTGGATTCCACTGGATATGGATCCGCAAACGAGATAATGCACCATGCCAGCGCGAATACAATGCGCCGGATTGGCCGCCTGCCGCCACCGAGGCAGGGAAATGACCGGATCGAGGCGAACATGCGGGTAATGGTGCTGGGCAGTGGAGTCATCGGCACGACCAGTGCCTGGTATCTGGCGCAAGCCGGATTCGAAGTGACCGTGGTCGACCGCCAACCGGCGCCGGCGCTGGAGACCAGCTACGCCAATGCCGGCCAACTCTCGTTTGGATACACCTCGCCGTGGGCCGCCCCGGGGGTGCCGCTGAAGGCGGTGAAGTGGCTGTTCGAAGCGCACGCGCCGCTGTCGATCCGCCCGACCCTGGATTTCCAGCAGTACGCCTGGCTGGCGCGCATGCTGCACAACTGCACCGCGCAGCGCTATGCGATCAACAAAGCGCGCATGGTGCGTATGTCCGAATACAGCCGCGACTGCCTGGACGCGCTGATGGCCGAGACCGGCATCCAGTTCGAGGGCAAGCGGCTGGGGACGACCCAGTTGTTCCGGACTCAGGCGCAGGTGGATGCGGCGGCGCAGGACATCGCGGTGCTGGCCGAGTACGGTGTGCCCTACGAATTGCTGGATGCGCGGCAGATCGCCGAGGTCGAGCCCGGCCTGGGCGGTGTCGGCGCTGAACTGGCCGGTGCCTTGCGCCTGCCCAACGACCAGACCGGCGACTGCCGGTTGTTCACCCAGCGCCTGGCGCGAATGGCGGCCGAAGCCGGCGTGGAGTTCCGCTTCGAGCAGCGCGTGGACAAGCTCATCGGTGCCGGTGGACGCATCGAAGGCGTGGTGATCGATGGACGGGTCGAGCAGGCCGACCGCTATGTGCTGGCGCTGGGCAGTTATTCGCCGCTGCTGACCAGGCCGCTCGGCCTGAACCTGCCGGTCTACCCGCTCAAGGGGTTCTCGCTGACGCTGCCGATCCTCGACCCGGCGCGCGCACCCACGTCCACCATCCTGGACGAGAGCTACAAGATCGCCATCACCCGCTTCGACGATCGCATCCGCATCGGTGGCATGGCCGAAGTGGCCGGCTACGACCTTTCGCTCAACCCGAAGCGGCGCGAGACGCTGGAGATGGTGGTGCGCGATCTGTTCCCGGGCGGCGGCGACCTGGCCCGCGGCGAATTCTGGACCGGCCTGCGCCCGGCCACGCCGGACGGCACGCCGGTGGTGGGTGCCAGCCCGTATTCGAACCTGTTCCTCAATACCGGGCACGGCACCCTTGGCTGGACCATGGCGTGCGGTTCGGGACGCTATCTGGCCGACCTGATGAGCGGCCGCGCGCCGGAGATCAGCCGCGAAGGTCTGGACATCTTCCGCTACCGCCAGGCCGCCGCGCCGCGTACCACCGGAGCCGCCGCGTGCGCCCAGCCCACGCTCTGATCGACCTCGGCGCGTTGCGCCACAACTATCGCCTGGCCCGTCGCATTGGCGGTGGCAAGGCCTTGGCCGTGGTCAAGGCCGATGCCTACGGCCACGGCGCGGTGCGCTGCGCGCAGGCGCTGGAAGGCGAAGCCGATGGCTTTGCCGTGGCCTGCATCGAGGAGGCGCTGGAACTTCGCCAGGCCGGCATCCGTGCGCCGATCCTGCTGCTGGAGGGGTTTTTCGATAGCGAAGAACTGGCGCTGATTGCCGAGCATGACCTGTGGACGGTGATCGCCACGCCGGCGCAGGTGCACGCGCTGGCTGCGTTCAACAGTCCGCGCCCATTGCGGGTGTGGTTGAAACTGGACAGCGGCATGCATCGGCTCGGTTTGTCGCCGGAAGACTTCCGCGCTGCCTGGCTGCGCTTGCATGGGTTGCCGCAGGTCGCCTCCATCGTGCTGATGACCCACCTGGCGCGCGCCGACGAACTGGACAGCAGCCGCACCGACGAGCAGGCGGTGGCTTTCGCCCTGGCCAGCCGCGGCATGCAGGCCGAAACCAGCCTGTGCAACTCGCCCGGGCTGCTCGGATGGCCGGCACTGCGCAGCGATTGGGCCCGGCCCGGGCTGATGCTGTACGGCGCAAACCCGTTCATTCCGGCGCACAACGCGCTGACGGCGCAGCTGCGTCCGGTGATGTCGTTGCGCTCGAAGATCATCGCGGTGCGCGAACTGGGCCCCGGCGAGCCGGTGGGCTATGGCGCTCGATTCGTCACCGAGCGGCCGTTGACCCGCGTTGGCGTGGTCGCGATGGGGTATGCCGATGGCTACCCCCAGTTCGCACCGAACGGTACGCCGGTGGTCGTTGGCGGGCGCGAATGCGCGCTGGTGGGACGGGTCTCGATGGACATGCTGACGGTGGATCTCAGCGATCACCCGAGCGCCGAGGTCGGCACGCCCGTGCACTTGTGGGGCGACGGTGCCCCGGATATTTCGGCGCTGGCCGCGCACTGCGGGGTCAGCGCCTACCAGATGCTGTGCGGCCTCAAGCGGGTGCCGCGGCATTACCACGACGGGCAGTAGCCCGTCAGGGAGCCTCCTCAGCGTCCCGCGGTGGTCTTGGCATCGCGGAACTGGCCGCGCGTCCAGTCGTCGATCATCCGCTTCTCATAACGCAGCTGGTCGCTGTCGTTGATCTGCAGGTTGCTGGTCAGGAAGCCCGAGTCGATCAGGCGCTTTTCACCCTGGTCGATGACCTGGCCATTGGCGCCGGTCCAGACGTAGTTGAAGCGGATGCGCGGCGGGTAGATGTCCTTGACCACGCGGATGTCGCGGCCGCGCGGGCCGTGCCAGGGTTCGTACTCGCCGGCACGCTTGATGTCGGTAATGGTGATGTCCAGGTGGTCGCCCGGCGGCAGCTGCTTGGCTGCGGAGGTGCGGAAATAGTCCGCCAGCTGGGTCACCCAATCGCCCTGCTGCGACTCGAAGCGGTTGCCGCTGTAGCGGATCTCGGTGAATTGGCTGGGGTCGGTCCACTTGACCGATACCGGTCCTTCGGCGGTTAGCGCGCGCGGCGCGGCGGGATCGGTGACGGTGCGCACCCGCGCCTCGGCGCTGGAAAAACCCAGCAGGCAGGTGAGCACCAGGGCGGCACAGGCGGCTGTACGGTTCATGGCGGGCGTTCCGAGTGGGACGGCGCCAGTCTGCGCCTGCCGCTGCGGCAGCGGCAACGGGGGCTGCCGGCTGGCCGGTGCAGGCGTTGCGCTTGATTCATGGCGGCCAACGCGGCCGTCGCCCTTGCGCTGGTCAGCGCGGCAGAGTCGACATCAGGTTCACCGCACTTCGGCGTTCGCTTCACGCCGTTCTCTGCACAATCGCCGGCAATTCCCCGTGCTGCTGCCCATGAAGCCCTCTTTGTCGCCTCCGCCAGACCTGCGCCTGCAATTCATCGACTGGGCCAAACAACATGGGCACAGCCCCAAGACCGGCGCAGCCCTGTTCGTGGATATGCAGAGCGACCTGGACCTGGAGGGGCAAGCCTCGCGCATGCCGCCCGGGACCGACACGCGTGACCGGCTACGCCGCGACCTGGCCGCGCTGGCCGAGGAAACCGACGTGGCGGTGCAATTCCCCCCCATCTACTCGTGCCGCAACAAGTTCGGCCAGGAATACCGCTATTCGCTGATGTTGGTCATTGCAGAGGATTGCGTCGAATGGACCGGCCGGGTGTGGTGCGGGCTGGACTATCAGGGGGTGTTGACCGGTCGCGGTCGCGGGCCGCGCAGCAACTACACCCACCTGGCGCGCATGGCGATAGAGCGCGAGCTGGACCAGGAACGGCCGAACTACACATGGGACTGACCGCCGTGGGCGTGCGCTGGAATCGAGCGGGGATCGAATTGATGCGCGAGCGCAGTGTCGCTTCGGATGCTGACAGCTGCTGGCACCAGTGCGAGCAGCTGGGCGTGGCCCGGGTGCGCGCGCTGTTGCGCCGCCAGGACGGGGCAGAACTGCGACCGGGCTGGCGCAGCGAAGCCGAGCAGTGGCTGGACGAGCGCCTGCGGCGCCAGGGTGAGTACGCCTTCCGCGGCGTACTGGCCGCCATTACGGTGCTCAGCGCGTTGATCCTGTGCATGGCCTGGTGGCGTTGGTGACTGCCCGCACGCTTTGCGCCCTTGACGTGCCTGCCCATGCTTTCCACTCTATGCGTCGGCGCGAACGCGCACCCGGCGCGGGCATCCCCCGCAGGTGGAACCCATGCGAGCAGGCGATTCTGTGAACAAGGCCGCGCCCGCCATAGGCGATCTGGCAACGCCAGCGGTCGCCCCGATGCACGAGGGCGTCTACCGCGAGATCTTCGAGAACGTGGATGCCGGCTTCTGCCTGGTCCGCATGGTCTTCGATGGCGAGCGGCCGGTGGATTACATCTTCCAGGAGGTCAACCCGGCCTTCGAGCGCTTCACCGGGTTGGTGGATGCGGTCGGCAAGTCGATGCGGGAGCTGCGGCCGCAGCACGAGGAAGGGTGGTACGAGCGCTACGGCGAAGTCGCGCGCACCGGGCGGCGTTCGCGCTTCGAGCTGCAAGCGCGCGCACTCGGTCGTTGGTACTCGGTGGACGCATTCCGCATCGGCGCCGAGGCAGACGGCACTATCGGCGTGCTGTTCCTGGACATCACCGAGCGCAAGCGCATCGAGCGCGAGCTGGCCGAAAGCGAGGCGCGCTTCAGCGCTTTGGCCGACGGCCTGCCGATGCCGGTGTGGGTGCTCGACGTCAACGGCGTCATGCGTTTCGTCAACAGCGCCTACGGCGATTTCTTCGGGCTGGATATCTCCAGTGGCACGGTCTCGGCCTGGAGCGAGCTGCTGCACCCGGAGGATCTGCCGGTATTCCAGTTCGAGCTGGCTGAAGCGCTGCAGCAGCAACGCGGCATGCGCGCGCTGGTGCGGGCGCGACGCCACGACGGGCGTTGGCGCTGGATCGAGATGAGCGCTACGCCGCGCTATTCGGCCGATGGGCGCTTCATCGGCCTGGCCGGCAGCAGCCCGGATGTCACCGAGCGCCGCGAGATCGAGCTGGCGCGCGAGCAATTGCTCGAATCCGAGCGCATCGCCCGCGGCGAGGCCGAGAGCATGGCGCGGCTGAAGGACGAGTTCCTGGCGACCTTGTCGCACGAGTTGCGCACGCCGCTGACGACGATCCTGGGCTGGAGCGAACTGCTGTTGCAACGGGTGGGCGAGGGCGATCCCAACTACAAGGGGCTGTCGGTCATCGCCAGCAGCGCCAAGGCGCAGAAGCGTCTGATTTCGGACATGCTCGACCTCAGCAGCATGCTGCTGGGCAAGGTGCAGCTGGAAGTGGAGACCCTGGACCTGGTCGAGTTGTTGCGCGAGTCGATCGGCGCGCAGGACCTGGTGGCCGAGGGCAAGGACCAGGCAGTCAGCCTGATGGCGCCGGAAACGCCGTGCTACGTGCTGGGCGATGCCACGCGGCTGCAGCAGGTGTTCTGGAATTTGCTGTCCAATGCGATCAAGTTCACCCCGGCGCACGGCAGCATCGAGGTGCGGGTAACGCGCGAGGACCGCCATTTCGTGGTTGCGATCCAGGATTCGGGCGATGGCATCGCGCCGGAGTTCCTGCCGCACCTGTTCGGGCGGTTCCGCCAGGCCGATGGCACCACCACGCGCCGGCACGGTGGCCTGGGCCTGGGCCTGGCCATCGTCCAGCAACTGGTGGAAATGCACGGCGGCCAGGCCAGCGCCAGCAGCGCCGGGCGTGGCTGCGGCGCCACGTTCCGCGTGCGCTTGCCCGAGCGGCCGGAACAGTCGCAGCGGCCGCGGCGCGAACTGCGGCGCAGCCTGGCCAACGAGTTGGTGGTCGAAGCACAGGCGCTGGCCGGGATGACCTTGCTCGCGGTCGAAGACCAGCCGGACATGCTCGAATACCTGCGGCGTCTGCTGGAAGAGCAGGGCGCCGAGGTGGTCATGGCCGGCAGCGCGACCGATGCACTGGCGTTGCTGGACGAGAGCGGCCACGAGCGTTTCGATGCCATGCTCACCGACATCGGCATGCCGGGCATGGACGGCTACGGGCTGATCCGCACCATCCGCGAGAACATGGGGCTGGATGCCACGATGCTGCCGGCGATTGCGGTGACGGCGCTGGCGCGGGCCGACGATCGCAACCGCGCAATGGCTTCCGGCTTCCAGGAACACCTGGCCAAGCCGTATAGCGTGGCCCAGCTGGTGACCGCCGTGCGCGGCGCGCGCAAGCGCAAGCGCTGAGGTGTTGGCCCGGTTTTCACGACCAGGCGTCTAGCCTGCGGACATGCCCTCGGGAGTCACCGGTACATGACCAAATACGCCAAACACGTCTATACCGACCAGGCGCAGATCGCCGCATTGGCGGCCTGGGTGCTGCAGTTGCCCGACGAGGCGAGGGTACAAGTAACGCTTGATGACGGAAGCCGTCTGTTGGGTACGGTCGCGGTGCGACCGACGGTGCAGACGTTTCGCGACGAGGCCGAGAACGAGGGCGCCAATGGCTTGCTGCGCCTGGATGACCTCGATCATCCCGAGCAGCCCCACTGGGTGTGGCTGGATACGATTCGAGACGTAAGGCCGCTACCGCCGATCGAAGACTGAGGCCGTTGCACCCCGCACAGCGCGTTTGACGAACTCTTTACCCCCTGGCGGCCCAGCTGGGGCATCATCCGGAACCCACCGCAGAGACGAGGGCGTTCCTTCGATGCATTCGCGCGTGCTTTCACTGAACCTGCGCCTGGCCCGCTTCGTGGCCCCTTCGCTGGCGCTGGTGGCGCTGGCTTCCTGCGGCGATACCGCGCGCTATCCCATCGATGCCGGCACCGGGCCGAACCCTCAGCTGCCGGCGCCGGTCAAGCGGGTGATCCCCACGGTGAAGGTGGCCGAGGTCAAGCGCTGGACCGGGGATGCCACGCCGGTACCGGCAGACGACCTGCGGGTAGTTGCCTTCGCTCGCGACCTCGATCATCCGCGTTGGCTCTATGTGCTGCCCAATGGCGATGTCCTGGTGGCCGAGACCAATGCGCCGCCGCGCCCCAAGGAAGAAGAAAGTGGCCTGCGCGCCAAGGTGATGGCCTCGATGATGGCCAAGGCCGGTGCGGCCACCCCCAGCGCCGATCGCATCACCCTTCTGCGTGATGCCGATGGCGACGGTGTGGCGGAGGTGCGAACGCAGTTCCTCAGTGGCCTCTATTCGCCGTTCGGCATGGCTTTGGTCGGCGACCGCTTCTACGTGGCCAACGCCGATGCGCTGGTGAGCTTTCCCTACCGCGAAGGCGACACGCAGATCACCGCGCCGCCCAAGTTCGTGGCCAATCTGCCCGGCGGCATCAATCACCACTGGACCAAGTCGCTGGTTGCCAGCCCCGACGGCAGCCGGCTGTACGTGGGCGTTGGCTCCAACAGTAATGTCGCCGAGAAGGGCATGGATGCCGAGCTCAACCGCGCCGCGATCCTGGCGGTCGATCCGCAGAATGGCAGCACGCGCTTGTATGCCACCGGTCTGCGCAACCCGGTGGGCCTGGCGTGGGAGCCGACGAAGCAATCGCTCTGGGTGGTCGTGAACGAACGCGACGAGCTTGGCAGTGACCTGGTGCCTGATTACCTGACCCAGGTAAAGGAGGGCGCCTTCTATGGCTGGCCCTATAGCTACTACGGCCAGCATCTCGATGAGCGGGTGAGTCCGCAGGATCCGGCGAAGGTGGCCTCGGCGATCAAGCCCGACTACGCATTGGGCGCTCACACCGCATCGCTGGGCCTGACTTTCGGCACCAGCGAAACGCTGCCGGCGCGTTACCGCGGCGGCGCCTTCATCGGCCAGCATGGCTCCTGGAATCGCAATCCACCCAGCGGCTACAAGGTCATCTACGTGCCCTTCGTCAACGGCCACCCGCAAGGGCAGCCGCGCACGGTGCTGGATGGCTTCCTGGACGTGGACGGCAATGCGCAGGGCCGCCCGGTAGGCGTTGCCATCGACAAGCGCGGTGGCCTGTTGGTGGCCGACGATGTGGGCAATGCGGTATGGCGGGTGACGGCCAAGGTGGCGGCGCCGGGGCTGGCGCCTTCTTCGCCGTAGCCAGGCCCTGGGGCGAGCGCCTGGCGGTGCCGGGCGCTCAGCGCACCGGCATCGTCGGGGTTGCCTCGAAACGACGCGAATACCCGCGCTCCTCGGCGATCCGTTCCACTTCGTCGTCGCCGAGCTCCGGTGCGCCATAGACCACATAGGCCACCGTGCCATCGCTGCGCGTGCCTACTTGGTGCAGGCGATAGCGCGGCCGCCCGGCCCCGGTATTTTCGGGGTAGTGCAACGGCGGCGGGCTGTTGTCCAGGTCCATCTCGCTGTTGTCGACCACGCCACCGATAAACAGGGCTCGCATGCGGTCACTCCTCAAGTGTGGGTGCAGCCACCCTACTGACTGCGTTGTTGGCATCGCATCAATGTCGTGTCGAGGCCGAGGCAGGACCGTGCCAAGGAAGGGCGGCGGTAGAATGTGCATTCCCCTGCCAGAACCGCGTGCCGATGCCCGTCGCTGCCGACGCCCCGCTGCAAACCCTGTTCCTGCCCTTCGCTCAAGGCCAACTGCGCTGGCCACAGGGGCCGGTGTTGTTCCTGCGTGCCCGCGAGGGTTGGCCCTTGCGCGAACACGCGCCGGGCGTGCAGTTGGATTGCGTGCAGAGCTTCCGGCCCTTCGCCGAGGCGTTGCAGCGCGCCGGCCATACGGTACACGCCGAGTTGCCGGCATCTCCGCCGGCAGGCGGCTACGCGCTGGTGCTGGTGCTGCCACCGCGCCAGCGCGAGGAAGCGCGCGCACTACTTGCGCAGGCCTTGGCGCAGCTGGCGCCGGGCGGCGTCATTGTCGCCTGCCAATCGAACAACGAGGGCGCCCGCTCCGGCGAGGCCGACCTGAAGCAGCTTGCCGGCCTGGCCGGCAACCTGACCAAGAACCACTGCCGCGTGTACTGGACTGCGCCACAGGCCGGCGGCCATGACGCCGGCTTGGCTGCGCGCTGGGCGAGGCTCGACGAGCCGCGCCGCGTGCTCGGGGGCCGTTTCCTCAGCCGGCCCGGCATCTTCGCCTGGGATCGCGCCGACCCGGCATCGATCCTGCTGGCCGAGCAATTGCCGGCCGACCTGAGCGGCGACGGTGCCGATCTCGGCGCCGGCTTCGGCTACTTGTCCGCCGAAGTACTCGCGCGCTGCCCCAAGGTCGCCGCGCTGGATTTGTACGAAGCAGAGGCACGCGCCCTGGACCTGGCACGGCGCAACTTGCCGCCGCTCGCCGGCGAGGTCGCGCTGGACTATCACTGGCACGACGTCACCGCCGGCTTGCCGCGCCAATACGACTTCATCGTCAGCAATCCGCCCTTCCATACGCCGGCGCGCGAAGATCGCCCGGATATCGGCCAGCGCTTCATCGCGGTGGCAGCGCAGGCGTTGCGGCCCGGCGGGCGGCTGTTCGTGGTCGCCAACCGCCACCTGCCTTACGAGCAGATCCTCAACGATAGCTTCGGCGAGGTCCGTGTTGCCGCCGAGCGCGGCGGCTTCAAGGCCATCGTGGCGCGCCGGGGGAAGCGCGCATGAAGTTGGTCAAGCACATTGCCAACCTCGGCTACGGCAGCCGCAAGGACGTGACCTGGATGTTCCGCGAGGGCCGCATCACCGACGCGGCGGGCGAGGTGTTGTACGCCGACGATGCCGTGCCGCATGAGGCGATTCGCGTCGACGGCGAGCCGCTCGACCCGCCTATTGGCTTGAGCTTGATGCTGCACAAACCCGCCGGTTACACCTGTTCGACCAAGGACAGTGGCCGGCTGGTGTATGACCTGCTGCCGCCACGCTTTCGCCTGCGTTCGCCGCTGCTTTCGCCGGTGGGGCGCCTGGACCGCGAGACCAGCGGCCTGCTCCTGTTCACCGACGATGGCGCGCTGCTGCACCGGATCGTGTCGCCGAAGTCGCGCCTGGACAAGCAATACGACGTCACCGTGGCCGAAGACCTGCGCGGCGACGAGGCAGCGCGATTCGCCAGCGGTACGCTGATGCTCGAATCGGACGACAAGCCATTGCTGCCCGCGGAACTACAAGTGCTCGGACCGCGCCAGGCGCAGTTGGTGCTGCATGAGGGGCGTTACCACCAGGCACGGCGCATGTTCGCTGCCGTCGGCAATCACGTGGTGGCGCTGCATCGCAGCCGCATCGGCGGGCTGGACCTGGGATCTCTGACCGAGGGGCAGTGGCGGGTGCTGGAAGCCGACGACCTGTCACGCCTGTTCGGAGCGGCGGCATGAGCCCGCCGCCGCTGCCGTTCCTGCCGCAGGCGGTGATCTTCGACATGGATGGGCTGATGCTCGACAGCGAGCGCGCCATCACCGCATGCCTGGCGCGCGCTGCCGAAGAACTGGACCAGCCGATCGCGCCGGATTATTGGCTGGGCATGGTGGGCAAGGGCGACGCCGCCTGCCGCGCGATGCTCGCCGAGCGCATCGGCGAGGCCGGTGCCCAGGCGCTGCTGGCGCGCTGCCATGAGCTGTATGACCGCGTGGTCGAGGCCGGCGTGCCGTTGCGGCCGGGCATCATCGAGCTGTTGGATTTGTTGGCGGCGCGCGCCATCCCGCGTGCGGTAGCGACTTCGACCCGCCGCCCGCTTGCGTTACGCAAGCTTCAAAGCGCCGGCTTGCTGCACCGGTTCGACGCCATCTGCACCAGCAGCGACGTCGCCCATCCCAAGCCGGCGCCGGACATCTACCTGCTGGCCGCCGCCAAACTGCAAGTCGCGCCCGCCCAATGCCTGGTGCTGGAAGACTCGCCGACCGGCGTGCGCGCTGCGCTGGCGGCGGGCATGACGCCGATCCAGGTGCCCGACCTGTTGGCGCCGGATGAAGAAGTGCGAGCACTGGGCCACCGTATCGTCGATTCGCTGTGCGATGCGCGACGCTTGCTGGAGTTGCGGTTGGAGGCGGGTGGGTAGGGGCGAAAAAGACCTACGTAGAGAAGCTGCCTAAACCGACTTGACGGCGGCCAGTACATGGTAACTTCGTCGTACGACTCCGCCCCTGTCGCGTCATTATTGACTCAACGGCTCGGGAAGAAAAAACCGCCGCATGGCGGTTTTTTCATGTCTGCAGGAAGCACGGGTGCAAAGTGGTCAGGAAGCCGGCGTGATATCGATGGCTGCAACCTCCACTGCTGCCTTCGCGGGCGATGACGCGATCTGTTTCTCGGAAAAGTGCTGGACGCAAAGCGCACGAGTTGGCTGGGAGGCATTTTCCTCGCCCTGTCTCCGAACGCTGCGGGTATTGACGACCGTCGCGGCGGTCGCTGCGCTGACACTCGTCCCTGTTCTTGATATTTGGCACCTCTGTCCGTCGCTCGCGCGTCGTTTGGAGAAGGGCGTGTTCGGCATGCGGCGAATCGAATGGATTTGCGAGCCCGATTAGGCGATACACGGAACTGTGGGCTCGTCTGAGTTTTGGGGCACCCCAACACCCCGAACACCGGGACATGTGTCGATTGAAAGGAGAACAGGAATGCGTGAACTCACTGCAGATGAAATTGAACAGGTTTATGGCGGCATGAGCGACTTCACCGCGGGTGGAATGGCCGTGATCGGTCTGGGGTTCTGTGGTGGCCCGGCCACGGCCGCTTTCGGATTGCTGGTCGGTGGTTCGATGTTGATCGTGGGTCACTACCAAGACTGATTCAGCCTTTATGTGATGTCAGTGCCTGCCCAGCTTTGGGCGGGCACTGCTCCCTGGGGAATGCGACTGACCATGCACTGGAACTCCGACGACAGCTTTCCAGTTGCAAGCAACCGCTGGTACGCATGGCGGCCTCCGTTTGGCCGCAGGACGGAAGGCGAGTCAGCCGTTCGTCGTGCCACTTGGCAATGGCATCCGCTCGACCCGCTCTTGGTGTCGATTCCTGGCGCGGAACGACTCCTGCCGCCGATTTGTTTCCCGCAGCTGGCGGTAGCGTTGCAGCGGCGGATGCTGCGGCAGTACCGCCTGCTGATGATCTTGATCGCGTGCATGGCACTCGGCTTTGCTGCCGCCGGCATCCGGGCTGAGGAAGGGTTATTCCTTAAAGCAGGCGCCACGTTGTTGCTGCTGCTGGTGCTCGTAGGATGTCAGTACGCCTTCATTTTCCGCGATTTAGCGCGGTTGCGGGGCTACTCGCGGTTCTGCTCCTGGTGCTACCTGCAATCACAAACGTCGGTTGTGGCGATCATTTTGCTTATGCTTTCCACAGGAGGAAGCCAGTTCTATCTGCAAGGGTGGGCCGGAAGCCTGTTCGGCCTTGTTGAAAAATATGGGCTGGAGTTCGACAAGGCAGCCGCGCAACCATGGCGCTACGTCACCGGGCCATTCCTGCATGCCGGGCTTGTGCATTGGATTGGAAACTTCTCGCTCCTTCTGGTTGCGGCTGGCCTATCTTTCCCCCTTGGGCGCCCGCGACCACTCTGGCTGATCTTCCTTGCGGGGGTTTATTTGCCGGCCTTCGTCCTGACCTGTCTGCCTCACTGGATCCGCTCGGACGCGTTTGTCGGAGTATCGGGAGGTGTATTTGCGCTGTTCGGCTGGACTGCAGGTGTCGCCCTCAAGAACGGGCGAGCATTCCCGGTCGGCCTGGGGTGGTTGGTGGGCTACTTCGCGGTGGCGATGGCGGCAATTGCTTCTCTCCTGGATCCCCGCGCGAGCTGGTTCGCTCACTCATCCGGGTTGCTCATCGGCGTGGCCACGGGGATGCTCAATCTCGGGGTCAGGCTCGACCTTGATGCGACGAGCGGGGCCCCGATCCGCAGCCAGCCTTAATCCCGCAGCAACCTGTGCCAGCCTTCCGCACCCAGCTCTTCCAGCGTCTGCAAGTTGCGCTCGACGATCACGTCCGGATCCGGGAAAGCGGCGACCGCGCGCTCGACGCTGTCTTCGCGCAACAGGTGGAGGGTCGGCCACGGCGAGCGATTGGTGTAGTTGCCGACGTCCTCCGGGCCTGCGCCAGCAAACTGGTAGTGCGGGTGGAAGCTGGCTACTTGGAGCACGCCTTGCAGGTCCAGGGCCTCCACCGCGGCGTCGGCGTTGTCGAGGAAGTCGTTGTAGTCGAGGAAATCCTCGAGCACGAACGGATGGACGATCAGTGTGGTGTCGATTTCCTCGGCCGGCGTGTCGCGCAGGCGCACCAATTCCTCGGCCAGCTCTTCGAGCAGCGCTTCGGAGGTGCTGGCATCGCTCAACACCAGGCGCACCTGCTGCTTGACGTACACCGCCTTGGCGAACGGGCACAGGTTGAGCCCGATCACCGCACGCTCGATCCAGCGCCGGGTGTCGCCGAGATAATCCGGCGCCGCCGATTCGACGGAAGCGACCGGCTCAGTCACGGAAATTGTCGAATTGCAGCGGCAGCTCGAACTCGCTGGCGCGCAGCAGGGCGATGGCTTCCTGCAGATCGTCGCGTTTCTTGCCGTTCACGCGCAGCTTGTCGCCATTGATCTGGGTATCGACCTTGATCTTGGATTCCTTGATCTTGGCCGCGATCTGCTTGGCCAGCTTCTGCTCGATGCCCTGCTTGACCGTGACCTTCTGGCGCGCGCCGGCCAGGTTGGTCTCGACCTCGCCGAATTCCAGGCAGCGGGCATCGATGCTGCGGGCAATCAGGCGCGCGCGCAGGATGTCGGTCATCTGCTTGAGCTGGAAGTCGCTCGGCGCGGACTGGTTGATGACCTTGTCGTCGAGTTCGAACTTGGCCTCCACGCCCTTGAAGTCGAAGCGGGTGGACAACTCGCGATTGGCCTGGTCGATCGCGTTGGTGAGTTCGTGCTTGTCGACTTCCGACACCACGTCGAAGGAAGGCATGTCTGCTCCTGAGTGCTTGGGGAGGGGCGCGATCGGCCGGAGCCGGCGCCTGGACGGGGAATTATGGGCGCCAGCACCATCCGCGTCCAAGCCGCCGGCCAGGTCGCGCATTCACGCCGGGGCTCGAAACAACGAAGGCGCCTCGCGGCGCCTTGGTTGTTCAAGCCTGTCGGCCTGGACTCACCACTGGAAGCGTGCGGTCGCCGTCAGCGTGCGCGGATAACCGTAGTAGCACCAGGTCGCGCTGTTGCAGGCGGCGATGTACTTCTTGTCGGCCAGGTTGGCGGCATTGAGCTGGAAGCGCCACTGGTCGAGGTCGTAGCGCAAGGACGCATCCCACAGGGTGTAGGACGGGGTCTGCCAGAGGTTGTAGATGTCGCCGTACTGGCTGCCGGTGTAGCGCACGCCTGCACCGAAGCCCAACCCGGCCAGCGCGCCGGTGGTGATGGTGTAGTCCGCGCCGAGGGAGGCCTGGCTGCGCGGCTGCAACGCGATTTGCTTGCCCAGGGTCCCGGCCGCAGTGGTCTTGGTCACTTCCGAGTCGGTATAGGTATAGGCACCGTAGACGCTGAGGCCGGCGCCGACGTTCCAGCGGCCTTCGAGTTCGACGCCACGCACCCGGGTCTCGCCCTGCTGGACCGAGAACAGCGTGTGCTCGGGGTCCACGGTCAGGGTGTTCTCCTGGGTGATCTGGTAGGCAGCCAGGGTCGCAAGCAGACGACCACCCGGCGGTTGGTACTTGATGCCCGCTTCGATCTGGTCGCCACTGGTCGGCGAGAACGCCTTGCCGTTGAAGTCGGTGCCGACGGTGGGCTGGAACGAGGTCGAGTAGCCGATGTAGGGCGTGATGCCGTTGTCGAACAGGTAGTTCACGCCGACGCGGCCGGTGGCCTTGTCGTCACTCTGGTGCTTGCTGCCGCCGTTGATGCGGTCCTCGGTATCGGTGCCGACCCAGTCCTGGCGGCCGCCTACCGTCACCACCCAGCGGTCGATGCGAATCTGGTCCTGCACGTAGGCGCCAATCTGCGATTGCACCTGCAACTGGTGCGAGGTGAACGCCGGCACATCCAATACCGCGCCGTAGACCGGGTCGTAGGCATCGATCGGCGGCACGCCGAAGGCGAAGGCCGAGGCGTAGTCGTCGCGCAGACGGCGGTAGTCCAGGCCCGCGAGCACCGTGTGCTCGGCGCGGCCGGTGGCGAAGCGGAACTGCAGGTTGTTGTCCAGGCCGACGCTGGTGGATTTGTCCAGGCGCGGGTAGTAGTAGCGTGCGACGAGAGTGCGGGCTGGATCGCTGCCGGGGCTGAAGTCGTCCTGCAGGCCGAACAGGCCGAGGTTGGCATTGCTGGCGTCGACCTCGGCCTCGCTGTAGCGCGCGTTCTGGTGGAAGCTGACGCCGCCGCCGAAGTCGTGGCTGAACTCGTAGCCCAGCGACTGCAACGTCTTGTCGTAGCCGCTCGTGCCAGGCTCGCCCCCGAAGAAGCTGCGCGAGATGCGGCGGCCGTTGGCGCCGGGCTGCAGCGAGCCTTCCAGCGGCAGGAAGCCGCCGGCCTCCACTGTGTCGGCCTTCTGCCAGCGCGCCAGCACTGTCAGCGTGTTGGCCTCGTCCGGCTTCCAGGTGATGGCCGGGGCCAGGTAGTAGCGGTCGTCGTGGACGAAATCGATGATGTTGTCGCTGTTGCGGGCCAGGCCGGTGAGCCGGTAAAGCAAAGTGCCGCTGTCGTTGAGCTTGCCGCCGAAGTCGAACGCGGCCTGCTTGAGATCGTAGTTGCCCAGTTGCACTTCAACTTCGCGCAGCGTTTCCTCGGTCGGGCGCTTGCTGACGAAGTTGACCATGCCGCCCGGCGGCATCGCGCCGTAGTTGACCGAGGCCGGGCCCTTGAGGATGTCGATGCGCTCCAGGCCGAACGGCTCGATCCGCGAACCGCCGGTCCAGGCGCCATCCACCATCGCCAGGCCGTCCAGGTAACGGGCCGGGCTGAAGCCGCGAATCATCATCCAGTCGCTGCGGGTGTCTTCGCCGTACTGGCCGCCGCGAGTGCCGGCGACGTACCACACCGCTTCCTCCACGCCGTGGATGCCGCGATCGCGCATCTGCCGGTCGGTGACGACCGAGATCGACTGCGGGGTTTCCAGGATCGAGGTATTGGTCTTGGTCGCCGTGCCGCTGTCCTTGGCGATCGGCGCGGTGACCTGGACGGTGTCCAGGGTGCGGGCGTCATCGGCGGCAAACGCGCTGTACGCGGTGAGGGCGAGGGTCAGGGCAAGCGTAAGGCGGGCGTGTTGCATGAGGGGTGGAAGTCCAGGCACTTGTTGCAGATGAGAACGATTATACTTTGCGGCGAAGCTGCGCGCGCGCTGGCGAGTCCGGCCAATCGGCCGCGATAATTCCCGGATGTCGATCCCCCGATCCCCCCTCGCCGCCGTGGCCTGGATGCTCGCGGCGGTAGTCAGCTTCTCGGGCATGGACGCCGCGATGAAGCTGCTCTCGTCCGAATATCCGGTCCTTCAGGTCACCTTCCTGCGTGGCGCCGCCTCGCTGCCGTTCGTGTTGCTGTGGGTGCTCGCCACGGCCGGGCCGCGCTCGCTGGTGCCGGTGCGCTGGGCGCTGCACCTGCTGCGCGGGGCATTGGGGATCGTGATGATCGCCTGCTTCGTTTTCGCCCTGCAGGACCTGCCGCTGTCCACCGCCTACACCTTGTACTTCGTCGCGCCGCTGCTGGTGGCCGCGCTGTCGGTGCCGTTGTTGGGCGAACGGGTCGGGCCGCGGCGCTGGACCGCGATTGCCATTGGCCTGGTTGGCGTGATCGTGGTGCTGCGCCCCGGCGTGGACGGCCTCATCTCGCTGCCCGGGCTGATGGTGCTGGCGGCGGCCACGGCCTACGCAGTGGCCGCGGTGACGGTGAGCCTGCTTACGCGCACCGACACCCCGCAGTCGATGGTCGTGTGGTTCCTGGCGCTCATGGCGCTGGGCGCCGCGGTGCTGGCCGCGCCTGGCTGGGTACCGTTGCGGGCCGAGCACGGCTGGGTGATCGCCGGCATGGGCCTGGCGGGCGCGTTCGGCCAGATCGCGCTGACCCAGGCGTTCCTGCGCGGCGAGGCCTCGATGATCGCGCCGCTGGAGTACACCGGGCTGGTCTGGGTGATCGGCTGGGACTGGCTGCTGTGGCGAACCCTGCCCGACGCCTGGACCTGGACCGGGGCGGCGATCATCGTCGCCAGCGGCCTTTACCTGTTGCGGCGCGAGCGAGTGCGCCAGGTGCCCCGCGCCCGCCAGCTCGACCATCCTTGATAGTCGAGGCGCGCTGCTTTAGAACGAAAAGGAATAACCGGCCCGGTCCCGGCGCGGGCGCGGCCCGCCTGGCGCTGGTAGGCTGCACGCCCCCCAAAGCGATGTTCGCGCGGTGATCGAGTTCCAGCGTCTGCACAAGTCCTATCAAGTCGGCGGCCGCGCGGTCGCCGCGCTGCAACCGCTCGACCTGACCATCGGGGCCGGCGAGGTGTTCGGCATCATCGGTCATTCCGGCGCGGGCAAGTCCACGCTGATCCGGCTGATCAACCGCCTCGAGGAACCCACCGGTGGCAAGCTGTTGATCGACGGCGAAGACGTCACCGCGTTGGACGCCGATGGCCTGCGCGCCTTGCGCCGGCGCATCGGCATGATCTTCCAGCACTTCAACCTGTTGTCCTCGCGGACCGTTGCGGCCAACGTTGCCTTTCCGCTGGAACTGGCGGGTACACCGCAGGCACAGATTGCCAGCCGTGTAGCCGAGTTGCTGGCGCGGGTAGGCTTGCAAGATCACGCCAACAAATATCCGGCGCAGTTGTCGGGCGGGCAGAAGCAGCGCGTCGGCATTGCCCGCGCGCTGGCGACCCAGCCGCGCATCCTGCTGTGCGACGAGGCCACCAGTGCGCTCGACCCGCAAACCACCGGCGCGGTGCTGCAGCTGCTCTCGGAAATCAATCGCGAGCTCGGCCTGACCATCGTGTTGATCACCCATGAAATGGAAGTGATCCGCCGCGTCTGCGACCGCGTCGCCGTGCTCGATGCCGGCAAGCTAGTGGAAAGCGGCCCGGTCACCCAGGTGTTCCTGCATCCGCAGCATCCCACCACGCGGCGGTTTGTCGCCGAGGCCGAGCACGTGGACGAAGGGGTACTGCATCGCGATTTCGCCGCGGTCGATGGCCGCATCGTGCGCCTGACCTTCCTCGGGGGCGACACCTACGAACCCCTGCTGGGTCGCATCGCGCGCGAGACCGGGGTCGACTACAACATCCTGTCCGGCCGCATCGACCGCATCAAGGACACGCCGTATGGCCAGCTGACCGTCGCCCTGGTCGGCGGCGACCAGGCCGCGGCCCGTGCCACCTTCGCCGCCGCCGGCGTCACCGTCGAGGACCTGCGCCCATGAGCGCCGTACCGATCGCCGCCGCCGATGGCTTCTTCCGCAATCTCGATGCCAGCAAGTGGGCCGACATCGGCCAGGCCACGCTGGATACCTTGCTGATGCTCGGCGGCGCGCTGCCGCTGACGTTGTTGATCGGCCTGCCGCTGGGCGTGCTCCTGTTCCTCAGCGGCTCGTCGCAGTTGCGTCGCCGGCCGCTCCTGCATGGCGTGCTGGCGCTGGTGGTGAACCTGCTGCGCTCGGTGCCCTTCATCATCCTGATGATCGCGATGATCCCGCTCACCCTCGCGGTGATGGGCACGTCGCTGGGCGTGCGCGGTGCGATCCTGCCGCTGGTGGTGGGCGCCGCGCCGTTCTATGCGCGCCTGGTGGAGACCGCACTGCGCGAAGTCGAGCGCGGGGTGGTCGAGGCCAGCCAGGCGATGGGCGCCACGACCTGGCAACTAGTGTGGAAGGTCCTGCTGCCCGAGGCCCGACCGGGGCTGATCGCCGGCGCCACCGTCACCACGATCGCCCTGATCGGCTTCACCGCCATGGGCGGGGCGATCGGTTCGGGCGGCCTGGGCGATGTCGCCTATCGCGAGGGTTACCTGCGCTCGCATGCCGATGTGGCCCTGGTCACGGTGATCGCCCTGCTGGTGCTGGTGCAGGTGCTGCAGATGATCGGCGACCGCCTGGTTGCCCATTACTCGCGCCGTTGAGCAGGCGCCGTCCGGCGATGCCGTGGCGGCGGCGAACCTGTTACGTTCAGCGGCGACCCCTGCCGCATTCCCTGGACCCGGATCGAACATGAAGAAACCCCTGCGCTATTCCCTGTTGCTCGCCGCCACCCTGGTGCTGGCCGCCTGTGGCCGTTCCGGCGGCGATGCCGGCAGTGACCATCTGACGGTCGCCGCCACGGCGGTGCCGCACGCCGAGATCCTCGAAGTGGTCAAGCCGCTGTTGGCCAAGGAGGGGGTGCAGCTGGAAGTGCGCGTGTTCAACGACTACGTGCAGCCCAACGACCAGGTCGCGCAAAAGCAGATCGACGTCAACTACTTCCAGACCGAGCCCTACCTGGATGCCTTCAACCGCGACCGCGGTAGCCACCTGGTGACGATTGTCGGCGTGCACATCGAGCCGTTCGGCGCTTACTCCAAGCGCTTCAAGTCGCTCGACGCGCTGCCGCAGGGCGCCGAAGTGGCGATCCCCAACGATCCGAGCAACAACAGCCGCGCGCTGATCCTGCTCGACAAGGCCGGGGTCATCAAGCTGAAGGATCCGAGCAATGCACTGTCCACCCAGCGCGACATCGTCGAGAACCCGAAGCAGCTCAAGTTCCGCGAGCTGGACTCGGCCATGCTGCCGCGCGTGCTGGAGCAGGTCGACCTGGCGATGATCAATACCAACTACGCGCTGGATGCCGGGCTCAACCCCACCCAGGACGCGCTGGTGATCGAGAGCAAGGACTCGCCGTATGTGAACTTCCTGGTCGGTCGGCCTGACAACAAGGACGACCCGCGCGTGCAGAAGCTGGCCAAGGCCTTGACCAGCCCGGAAGTGAAGGCCTTCATCGCGGAGAAGTACAAGGGCGCGGTGCTGCCGGCGTTCTGAGCCGATCGACAAAAAAGAAAACGGGCCCGGAAGGGCCCGTTTTCATTTCAGCGACGTGCAGGCTTAGAAGCGCGCACCCAGGCCGATACCAACGGTCCACGGATCCACCTTCAGATCCTGGCCGGTGCCGGCGCCGGCCACGTTGAGCTCCGGGCGCGCATGCATGTAGCGCGCATCGGCCCGCGCGAACCACGTCGAGTTGATGTTCATGTCCACGCCGACCGTGCCGATGGCGCCCTTGGCGGTATCGAGCGACACGTGCTCGCCCGTACCCGCCAGACCGTCGACCTTCTCGTTGCTGAAGTTCGACTCGTAGTAGCCCACGCCCACGAACGGACGGAAGACATTGTCGGCCTGGCCGAAGTGGTACTGCGCACTCAGCGCGATCGGCTGCTGCTCGACGGTGCCGACCTTGCCGGCGTCGTTGCGCACGCGGTGATTGAACTTATCGGCTGCGCCCCAGAGCTCGACGGCGAAATTGTCGTTGATGTAGTAGCTGGCGCTCACGGTGGGGGCCGGGCCGCCATCGATCTTGCGGATGCCGGCACCGGCATCGTCCTTCGGTTGCAGCAAGGTGACGCCACCGGTGACCGCCCAGTGCTTGCCGGAAGCGGTATCGGTGGTGGAGGTCGCGTCCTGCGCGAAGGCGGACGGGGCGAAGGCAATGGCGGAAGCAGCGGCCAGGCTCAGGATGGAAACAGTACGCATGAGGTGACTCCTCTTGTCTCTTATTCTGTGGGCCCGCATGTTTGCGGGCGTGGCCAACCTAAGCAGGCGCAGATGAATCGCAGCGAGCTCACTGAAGTAACTGGCGCGATGCGTTCAGGAACTTTCGCGCGATACCGCATGGCTACTGGAATTCGCACGCCGACGGCTTTCATGCAGGTGAAATGGACGTGATCGAGCGCAGTGTCGTGCGCGGCCTCGCCGCGCAAATTCGCAGCGATTGCCGCGTACTCGTGCTCGGTTCGATGCCGGGCGTTGCATCGTTGCGGGCGACGCAGTACTACGCGCACCCGCGCAACCGCTTCTGGCCCCTGATGTCGCGGCTGCTTGCGGTGGACGGCCCCGGCTACGACGAGCGAGTGGCGCAACTGCAGGCCGCCGGCATCGGCTTGTGGGATGTGGTCGGCCAATGCGCGCGCGTTGGCAGCCTCGATGCGGCGATCGAGCGCGACAGCGTCGTGCCCAATCCACTGCCGGAATGTCTGGCCGAACTCGGCCAATTGCGCGTGGTCGCCTGCAACGGGGCTGAGGCGCATCGGCTCTGGCAGCGCTGGGTCGCGCCCAGGCTGCCGCGAGGCGCGCAGGCCATCCCGCTGCTGGCGTTGCCCTCGACCAGCCCGGCCAACGCCGCTTTCAGCCTTGAGCGCCTGGCTGGCGAATGGCAGCGCTTGCTTGGCTTCCTGCCGCCACCGGGCGCCCGCTAGGTTTGGCATTCCCTGTCCTGGCGATGTCCCACTATTCGGGGCCGTATCGTCCCCGTGGCGAACGCTTCGTCCCGCCACCAGGGCCACATTTTCGCCGGTAACGGTTGGCGCGTCGGCCGCAGCCAGCCACAATAGGGGTTTCCCCACCAGTTCCCCGGAGTACCGTATGGCCGAAATCAAGGAAGCACTTGTCCCCGATATCGGTGACTACAGCGATATTCCGGTGATCGAAGTGCTTGTCGCCGTCGGCGACACGGTCAAGAAGGACCAGGGCCTGGTGACGCTGGAGTCGGACAAGGCGACGATGGAAGTGCCGTCGTCCTTCGCTGGCGTGGTCAAGGAAATCAAGGTCAAGGTCGGCGACAACCTGTCCGAGGGTGGCGTGGTCGCGCTGATCGAAGTGTCCGAGGGCGCCGAGGCCAAGCCCGCCGCCGCGCCGGCCAAGGCGGAGGCAGAAGCACCCAAGCCGGTGGCCGCGGCCGAGACCGGCACCCAGGTCGAGCCGGTGGCGCCTTCGCCCGAGCCGGACAAGCTGGCCCAGCGCGAGATCGCCCAGGCGCAGGCCGCGCCCGCCGCCGCCGCGCCTTCGGCCGGCACCCCGAGCACCCCGCCGGTCACCTTCGACGCCGACAGCGTGCTGCCCTCCAAGGTGGCCTACGCCAGCCCCGCGGTGCGCGTGTTCGCCCGCGAGTTGGGCGTGGACCTGCTGCAGCTCAAGGGGACCGAGAAGGGCGGCCGCATCACCCGCGAGGACGTGCAGCGCTACGTCAAGGCCGCGCTCAGCGGCGGCGTGCCGGCCGCGGGCGGCGCTGTCGCCGCGGGCAATGGCCTCAACCTGCTGCCGTGGCCGAAGGTCGATTTCAGCAAGTTCGGCGAGACCGAAACCCAGCCGCTGGCGCGGATCAAGAAGATCTCCGGCGCCAACCTGGCGCGCAACTGGGCCATGATTCCGCACGTCACCCAGTTCGAACAGGCCGACATCACCGAGCTGGAAGCGCTGCGCGTGGCGCTCAACAAGGAGAACGAGAAGGCCGGCATCAAGCTGACCATGCTCGCCTTCCTGATCAAGGCCAGCGCCGCGGCGTTGAAGAAGTTCCCCGAGTTCAACGCCTCGCTCGACGCCAGCGGCGAGAACCTGACGCTGAAGAAGTACTTCCACATCGGCTTTGCCGCCGATACGCCGAACGGATTGGTCGTGCCGGTGATCCGCGACGTCGACAAGAAGGGCGTGGTGCAGATCGCCCAGGAGACCGGTGAACTGGCCAAGAAGGCGCGCGACGGCAAGCTCGGCCCGGCCGACATGAGCGGCGGCTGCTTCTCGATCAGCTCGCTGGGCGGGATCGGCGGCACCGCGTTCACCCCGATTGTCAACGCGCCGGAAGTGGCGATCCTTGGCGTGTCGAAGTCCTCGATCCAGCCGGTGTGGGATGGCAAGCAGTTCGCACCCAAGCTGATGCTGCCGCTGTCGCTGAGCTACGACCACCGCGTCATCGACGGCGCCCTGGCCGCACGCTTCACCACGTACCTGTCGCAGGTGCTGGCCGACATGCGGCGCGTCCTGCTGTGAGGGCCGCGCTGCTGGTCGTTGCCGCGCTGGCGGCCGCGCCGCTACAGGCGCTGGCGTGGGGCAGCTGCAGCGTCGACCTCGGCCGTGGCTGGCCGCCAGCGGTGGGCAACTACGGTGGTGCGGTGGAGAAGCTGTTCGATGGCGAGGCCACGCCGGCGTTGTCGCTGCTGACGCTGCCACCGCGTGGCGTGGAAACGGCGATGGCGCTGGTGCCGGGGCCGCAAGGTGCCGACTGGACCCTGCGTTACAGCCGTGCCGAGGAGCGCGTCTACAACCGGGTCGAGAACGGACAGCGCAGCGGCGTCGAACTGCGCACGGCGCAGACGCCGGAACGCTTCGAGGTGCCGATCCCGGCCCCGCTGGCCAAGCGCCTGCTCGATACCTGGAACACCGCGCTCGTCCAGATGTCGCCGGAAGGCCGCAACGCGCCGGTGCTGGATGGCGAGGTGCTCTCGTTCGTGGTCAACGGCGTGCGCTACAGCGGCACGCGCCCGACCTGCGGTGCCGGCCAGTTAATGCTGGAGCAGGCCGCGCTGCTGATCGAGGCCAGCGAAGGCAAGGAAAAGAAGCGCGAGAAGCGCTGGAACGAAATCGAGTCGTCGCTGGATGAGCTCCAGCAGACGCTGGCCGGCAACGCCGGCTGATCCCCCACAGGAGAAGGATTTATGGCTGTCATCGAAATCAAGGTACCGGACATCGGCGACTACAGCGACGTGCCGGTGATCGAGGTGCTGGTCGCGGTCGGCGACAAGGTCGCCAAGGACCAGGGCCTGGTGACGCTGGAGTCGGACAAGGCCACGCTGGAAGTGCCTTCGAGCGCCGCCGGCGTGGTGAAAGAGCTGAAGGTCAAGCTCGGCGACAGCTTGTCGCAGGGTGACGTGGTCGTGCTGCTCGAAGCCGAAGGCGAGGGCGCCGCGCCCGCGCCGGCGAAGGCCGAACCGGCCAAGGCCGAAGCCCCGGCAAGCAAGCCGCCGGTGACCCCGTCCCATCGTGCCCCGGCCGAGCCGGCGGCGCCCAAGCCGGCGCTGTCCACCGGCAAGCCGGCCGACATCGAATGCCGCATCGTGGTGCTCGGTTCCGGCCCCGGTGGCTACACCGCGGCGTTCCGCGCGGCCGACCTCGGCCTGGATACCGTGCTGGTCGAGCGCTACAGCTCGCTGGGCGGCGTCTGCCTCAACGTCGGCTGCATTCCCTCCAAGGCCCTGCTGCACGCGGCCAACGTCATCGACGAGGCCAACCACGCCGGCGACTTCGGCGTGACCTTCGGCGCGCCCAAGATCGACCTGGACATGCTGCGCGACTACAAGGAAAAAGTCGTCAACAAGCTGACCGGCGGCCTCGCCTCGATGGGCAAGCAGCGCAAGGTGCGCGTGGTGCAGGGCACCGGTACCTTCGTCTCGCCCAACGAGCTGGAGATTGTCGGCAGCGACGGCAAGACCCAGTTGCTGCGTTTCGAGCAGTGCATCATCGCCGCTGGCTCGCAGGCGGTGAAGCTGCCGAACTTCCCGTGGGACGACAAGCGCGTGATGGATTCCACCGACGCGCTGGAACTGCAGGAAATCCCGAAGAAGTTGCTGGTGGTCGGCGGTGGCATCATCGGCCTGGAAATGGCCACGGTGTTCAGCGCGCTCGGGTCGCAGGTGACGGTGGTCGAGTTCATGGACCAGCTGATGCCGGGCGCCGACAAGGACCTGGTCAAGCCGCTGGCCGATCGCATGAAGAAGCAGGGCATCGAGGTCCACCTCAAGACCAAGGCCGCTGGCGTCAAGGCCGATAAGTCCGGCATTACCGTCAGCTTCGAGGCCGCAGCCGAAGGCGAGAAGCCGGGGCTGGAGTCGGGTACCTTCGATCGCGTGCTGGTGGCGGTGGGTCGTTCGCCGAATGGCAAGAAGATCGGCGCCGACAAGGCCGGCGTCAACGTCGGCGACCGCGGCTTCATTCCGGTCGATCGGCAGATGCGCACCAACCAACCGCACATCTTCGCCATCGGCGACATCGTTGGTAACCCGATGCTGGCGCACAAGGCCACCCACGAAGGCAAGCTGGCCGCCGAAGTGGCCGCCGGCGAGAAGAAGGAGTGGGTGGCGCGCGTGGTGCCGTCGGTGGCCTACACCAACCCGGAAATCGCCTGGGTCGGCGTCACCGAGACCGAAGCCAAGGCCAAGGGCCTGAGGGTCGGCGTGGCCAAATTCCCGTGGGCCGCCAGCGGCCGTGCGATCGGCATCGGCCGTACCGAAGGCTTCACCAAGCTGATCTTCGATGAAGAAACCCATCGCGTGATCGGCGGTGCCATCGTCGGTGTGCATGCTGGCGATTTGCTGGCCGAGATCGGCCTGGCGATCGAGATGGGCGCGGAGGCCGAGGATATCGGCCACACCATCCATGCCCACCCGACCCTGAGTGAATCGGTCGGCATGAGCGCGGAGATCTACGACGGCACGATCACCGATCTGTATATCCCGAAGAAGAAGTAAGGTAGCCCGACCACATGCGCGAACGCCTCCGGAAACGGGGGCGTTTCTTCTTTTGGGATTTGCTCGCCGCAGCGCGGGCGGCTAACGTTCGTCCCATCGTGGGAACAGAAGCCGGCAGATGCGACATGCGCTTGGGATGTGGGGATGTCTGCTCCTGCTGGCGCTGCCGGCTCGGGCCTCGCAGCCACCGACGATGGATGAAGCGCTTGCCCGCTGCCCCGGTGCGCTGGCCTTTGTCACGGAGCACCCGCCGACAAAACGGGTTGACGCGGATGTGGGCGAGGTTGGCGATCCATCACTTCGCGCCCATTTGCTCGCCATGGCCGAACAGGATCAGGCGGTGCGCAATGGCGACTGGTCCGCGGCGCAGGCACAACGCGTGGCCGATGTGGATGCCGCCAACCTCATCCAGCTGAAGCGCATCGTCGCCACTCAGGACGGATTGCCGGATGTGGCGGCAGTGGGCCGTGATGGCGTCGCCGCGGCCTGGCTGCTGGTCCAGCACGCCGACGCGGACAACGCCATGCAAGCCAAGGTCCTGGACTCTCTCCAGCCACTGTTGGCGCGGGGCGAAGTCGACGAGCAGGCGTACGTGCTGCTGACCGACCGCGTATTGGTCGGGCAGGACAAGCCTCAGCGTTATGGAAGTCAGTTGATCGTGCGCGATGGCAAATGGACACCGCGGGCAATTGCCGAACCCGATACTGTGGACGCGCGACGCAGCGAACGGCATCAGATGCCAATAGCTGACTATTTGTGCCTGACGTCTGCGCTGATGCCGCCGCCGCAGAACTGAACCGGGCTCGGCGGGTGACTACCTTGCGCCCCACCAACAAGAAAGGCGCGGCAATTGCCGCGCCTTTCTTGTTGGTGGGGCGC
>DATCVI010000022.1:0-2902 GCA_036566925.1 Stenotrophomonas sp. | reverse complement strand
CTCTGGGCCTGGGCCTGCATCGTCGGATGCTTGCGCTTGCCTTGCCGGTATTCGACCAGGGCCTGGGTCAGGTACTGCGACGATTGCCCGCCGATCTTCGGTACCCGAAAGCTCGGGTAGGCGTTCTTGTACCCCGGGATGCCATGGCAACCCTGGCAGGTGTAGGTGAGGACCTTGCCCCTGTCCGGGCTGCCGGTGGGCAGAGCGGGGGCGGGGGCCGGCGCCGGCGCCGGGGTGGCGGCGGCAGGGGTTGCCGGCGTTGCGGCAGGAGAAGCGGGTGTAGCGGACTGCGGATTGGCTCGGGCGCCCCAGAATGGCAATAGAACGACCAGAGCGAGACAAGCGGCGAGCGGCTGCGGGCGCATTGGTTTCGTTGTCCGGAAGGCTGATTTGGAGTCGTTCCGGAGTGGGGGTGGCACGGAACGCCCCGAGTATGCCTGTGAATGGCGCCGGCGGGAACGGGGGTGAATAGGCGCGGAGGTCACCATGACCTTTGGGCCATTGGCGTTCTGGTCAGCTGGTGATTTACTTGCCTACAACACCTGTTCACCGCATCCACCAGGGACACGACGATGTCGCGAATCTCCTTCTCGCTCGGCCGCACCGGAGTTTGTGCCGCCGCGCTGCTGCTTTCCACCTCCATGCTGATGACCGGCTGCAAGTCCGGCGACGCCAACGAACAAGCCGCCAAGGAAGGCGACAAGAAGGAGGACAAGGCCGCCGACGCGGTACCGGTCGAGGTCGCCAAGGCGGCCCGCCGCGCGGTCGCCGCCAGCTACACCGGCACCGCCGCGCTGGAGCCGCGCGCCGAGTCGCAGGTGGTCGCCAAGACCTCCGGCGTGGCGCTGCAGGTGCTGGTGGAGGAGGGGCAGAAGGTCCGCGCGGGCCAGCAACTGGTGCGCCTGGACCCGGACCGCGCGCGCCTGGCCATGGCGCAGAGCGAGGCGGCGATGCGCAAGCTGGAGAACAACTACCAGCGCGCCAATCGCCTGGTGGGCCAGCAACTGGTCAGCGCCGCCGAGGTCGACCAGCTCAAGTTCGATGTCGAAAACGCCCGCGCCCAGTACCGCATGGCGGCGCTGGAGTTGAGCTACACCACGGTGGTGGCGCCGATCAGCGGCGTGATCGCCTCGCGTTCGATCAAGGACGGCAACTTCGTCCAGATCAACACGCCGATCTTCCGGATCGTCGATGACTCGCGCCTGGAAGCCACCCTCAACGTGCCCGAGCGCGAACTGGCCACGCTCAAGGCTGGCCAGCCGGTCAGCCTGGTAGCCGATGCGCTGCCGGGCAAGCGTTTTACCGGCGTCGTCGACCGCGTCGCCCCGGTAGTGGATTCGGGCAGCGGCACGTTCCGCGTTATCTGCGCCTTTGCCGACGCCCAGGCCGAAGCGCTGCAGCCGGGCATGTTCGGCCGCATCCGCATTGACTACGACCAGCGCACCGATGCCCTGGTGGTGCCGCGCCTGGCGCTGCTGGAAGATGGCGACCCGGCGGTATTCGTGGTGCGCGAAGGCAAGGTTACGCGCGTGCCGATCAAGCTTGGCTATGCCGAAGGCCAGTGGGTCGAGGTCCGCGATGGCCTCAAGGAAGGCGACCAGGTCGTCACCGCCGGCAAGGTCGCGCTGCGCGATGGCACTGCGGTCCAGGTCATCGGCGAGCCGCAGGCCAAGGTCGAGGCCGCCCAGGCGATCGCGAAGGGAGACGAGGGCAAGCGTTCATGAGCGCCGGCCCCGAACACCCCGCCTCGCACGGTCACGGACCGGCCGGCCCCGCGGCATCGATGGGCGGTGGCCTGGTGGAGTTCGCCACCCGCCGCCGCGTGACCATCGCCATGATCACGGTGACCATGCTGCTGTTTGGCGCGATCGCCCTCAACGGCTTGAAGGTCAACCTGCTGCCCGACCTGAGCTATCCCACGCTGACGGTGCGCACCGAGTACACCGGTGCGGCGCCTTCGGAGATCGAGACGCTGGTCAGCGAGCCGGTCGAAGAAGCGGTTGGCGTGGTCAAGAACCTGCGCAAGCTCAAGTCGGTGTCGCGCACCGGCCAGAGCGATGTCGTGCTCGAGTTCGCCTGGGGTACCGACATGGACCAGGCCACGCTGGAAGTGCGCGACAAGATGGAGGCACTGAACCTGCCGCTGGAGGCCAAGGCCCCGGTGCTGCTGCGCTTCAATCCCTCGACCGAGCCGATCATGCGCCTGGTGCTGTCGCCCAAGGCCGAGGCTCGCGATGATGCCGAGGCAATCCGTCAGCTGACGATGCTGCGCCGCTACGCCGACGAAGACCTGAAGAAGAAGCTCGAACCGGTGGCCGGCGTGGCCGCGGTCAAGGTCGGCGGTGGCCTCGAAGACGAGATCCAGGTCGATATCGACCAGCAGAAGCTGGCGCAGTTGAACCTGCCGATCGACAACGTCATCAATCGGCTCAAGGAAGAGAACATCAACATCTCCGGCGGCCGGCTGGAGGAAGGTTCGCAGCGCTACCTGGTGCGCACGGTCAACCAGTTCGCCAACCTGGAAGAGATCCGCAATTTGTTGGTGACCACCACCAGCAGCAGTGGCGGCGGCGCGGACGCCGCCATGGCGCAGATGTTCGCCATCGCTGCGGCCAGCGGTTCGCAGGCGACGATGGCGGCGGCGGCCGAGGTGCAGAACGCCTCGGCCGGCAGCAGCAGTTCGATCGCCGGTGGCTTGCCGGTGCGTCTGAAGGACGTGGCCGAAGTGCGCCAGGGCTACAAGGAGCGCGAGGCGATCATCCGCCTGGGCGGCAAGGAAGCCGTGGAACTGGCGATCTACAAGGAAGGCGACGCCAATACCGTCTCCACCGCCAATTCGCTGCGCACGCGCCTGGAGCAGATCAAGTCGACCGTGCCCGGGGATGTGGAAATCACCACGATC